>JAGRPC010000285.1 GCA_020439925.1 Verrucomicrobiia bacterium
TCTGCCCCGTTTGACCGCTCCGGAATCTACCCTTTAAAAAAGGTTCCCGCCCACCATGAATCGAGCCCAGGTCTGCGGGGACGCCAAGATGCGGGTTCCCGCGGGATTTGCAAGGAGTTTCTGACTCTTGCCTGCAACGGAAAGGGGGCGGCAGTGGCTCCGCTCTCCGGCGAGAGACGGTCTCAGAGGAGATCCTCGGCCACGACCGAATTCTGTTCGCGGGTGGACAGAGCCCGGGCCTGGTCGACGACGAGGGTTTCGTCGCATTCGAAACGGTAGGCGTGGCAGTTCGGGCAGATGTTGACCTTGCTTGCCACGATCGAATCACACCCGAAACAGACCTTGTAGAGGGACGGGTTCTTGACGATGCGGCGCGCCCTCTTGGCGCGCTCGGCTAAAGCGGCGTTTTCCTTGGTCATGCGGGTGGAAATCTAGCGATCAGGAGTCGTTTTTGCAAGAATGAAATCACAAATCTGCAATTTTATCATATTTTTTATAAAATGAGAGAGAAGATTAAGTGATATTAAGGACTTTTCGCAACTAAATGGCCAGCAACCGGCTGAGTAAGAATCGTTGTTTTTGCGGGCTATCTTGATTCAACAAAGTCCCGGGAAAAGGGGGTGGCGAGAGCTGCGTGAGGGAAGGCAGTTTGCTTCCTTTTCCTTTTCCTGCAGTCACTTGGGACCAGGGTTCGCATTTTGAGGGGAAATTTGGCCAAGCTCACACTAGTGTGGCGCGCTTGAAACCTTCAGGTCCCATAGATACGCTCGATTTGGCCATGCCCGTCTTGCGGCGTTGCCGCCGGATTTCGGCCGCGCTTGATCGTGTCGCCTTGGCTACCCCCGAATCGCCGGTGGTGCTGGATCACGTCGCAGAGGCGGGACAGCCCCTTTATGTCGCGTCGGTGATCGCGGCCTGGCGCGAGTCCGGTCAGCTTGATTCGGCGGTGTGGGTCCTTTGTCCGCAGGTGAAGACGCAGGAGGTGATGCAGACGGAATTGGGCGTTTGGGGTCGTGAGGCTCTCTTTCTGCCCGAATACGAGTGGGCTGGTTTCGAGGAGACCTTGCCCGATCCCGAGTCTGCGGCGGAACGGCTCGCGGTTTTGAAGGAACTTCACGAGATCACCCGTGAAAAGGGTGAGGCCATTGTGGTGATCACGGTGGAATCCCTTTCCGAAAGCGCCCCTGCGCCGGGTTCATTGACGAGGCAGGCCGAGGAATTGAAGAAGGGAGACCGCCTCGACCTCGAGGCGTTCGCGGCCAGGCTGGAGGCGGCTGGATACGAGCGTGAGGCGCAGGTCTTCCAGCGAGGTCATTTCGCTCTCCGAGGGGGAATCATTGACGTCTTTTCCTGGCAGGCGCTGCACCCGGTACGGATCGAGCTCTTCGACGAGGAAATCGAGTCGGTGCGAGAGTTCGACATCGATCTGCAGACCTCCATCGGACGGGTGGACTCGTGCGAGATTCTGTTCAGCGAGGCCAATCTCGAGCAGTCGGGACGCATCGCGGATTACCTCGGCGAGCAGGATCTGGTCATCGCGGTGGACTGCGAAAGCGAACTGGCTCACGTGAGAATCCTGAGCGGGGCGGAGGAATCAACGGGAGAGGTCGAGGATTTTGACGGCGCCTGCCACGACAATCCCCTCGGTGAATTCGCGGCCGGTGACTTCATCGTGCAGGAGGCGCGGCGCGATGAGTTTTTCCGGCAGGTGGGGCAGTGGAAGGCGGAAAAGTGGACGGTGCTGATGGCCTTCCACTCCGATGGCGAAAAGGAACGGTTCACCGAACTGATCTTCGAGAAGGCGTGGAAGGACGGCTTTCTGAAACCGCTCATCGGTTCCCTGAGTCGCGGGTTCACGATCCCGGACGCAAAGCTCGCGGTGCTGAGCGATGCGGAGATCTTCGGCCGTTACCAGAACCAGCGTGGACACCGCCGCTACCGGCTCGCGCGGGAGTTGCACGCCAGCAAGCAGGTCGCGAGCCTGCGCGAGTACAATTACGGCGACCTTGTCGTACACATCGACTACGGGATCGGGAAGTTCAAAGGCATCCGCACCCGGGAAACGCCCGACGGGGGGCAGGAGGTGCTCGAAATCGAATACGAGGACTCGGCCCGGCTCTTCGTGCCGCTCGACCAGGCCCACCTCGTCTCGCGTTATGTGGGCACGGGCAAGAACGCGCCGAAGCTCTCGCGCCTTGGCGACAAGCGCTGGGCGCGGACGCGCCGCGACGCCGAAAACGCGATCCTCGACTACGCGGGTCGGCTCCTCTCGATCCAGGCCGAACGCCAGGCCCATCGTGGATTTGCCCATCCGCCGGACAACAAGTGGCAATGGGAATTCGAGCACGCCTTTATCTACAAGGAGACGCCCGACCAACTCCGGGCCATCGCCGAGACCAAGGTCGACATGGAGGGTGCCAAGCCGATGGACCGGCTCATCTGCGGCGACGTGGGTTTCGGCAAGACCGAGGTCGCGATCCGGGCGGCCTTCAAGGCGGTGATGTCCGGCAAGCAGGTCGCGGTGCTGGCCCCGACGACGGTCCTAGCGGAACAACATTACCGGAACTTCCGCGAGCGCATGTCGGATTTCCCCGTGAAGATCGAGATTTTGAGCCGCTACCGCAGTCCTGCCGAGCAGCGCCAGACGCTTGCCAACCTTCTCACTGGCGCGGCGGACATCGTCGTGGGGACTCACCGGGTTATCTCGAAGGACGTGGTCTTCAAGGAACTCGGCCTCGTCGTGGTCGACGAAGAGCAGCGCTTCGGAGTGCAGCACAAGGAGCGTTTCAAGGAGATGTGGCGTTTTGTCGACGTCCTGACTCTCTCGGCCACGCCAATTCCGCGGACGCTCTACCTCTCCATGATGGGCGTGCGCGAGATGTCGGTCATCGACACCCCGCCGCCGAACCGGCGTCCCGTCGCAACGACGGTCTGCCCGTACGACGAGCGTATCATCCGCTCGGCCATCGAAAAGGAGATCGCGCGTCAGGGGCAGGTGTTCTTTCTCCACAACCGCGTGAAGTCCATCGAGGGCATGCGCCGGCGGCTCATGGACCTCGTTCCCGGTGCCCGGGTCGAGGTCGGTCACGGGCAGATGGAGAGCGAACAGCTCGAGGACGTGATGAGCCGGTTCATCCGGCACGAGTTCGACGTACTCGTCTGCACCACGATCATCGAGAGCGGGGTCGACATTCCCAACGCCAATACCATCCTCATCGACCGTGCCGACCGCTTCGGGCTCGCCGATCTCTACCAGATCCGCGGACGGGTGGGGCGGGCCGACCGTCGCGCCTACGCTTACCTGCTCCTGCCGCCTGACATGCTCACGGTGGGGGATGCAAGGAAGCGCATCAATGCGATCAAGCAATACTCCTCGCTCGGTGCCGGCTTCAAGATCGCGATGCGTGACCTCGAGATACGCGGTGCGGGGAACTTGCTCGGGACGCAGCAGAGCGGGCACATCGCCGCGATCGGCTTTGACCTCTATTGCCAGCTCCTCAAGCAGTCGGTCTCGAAGCTGAAAGGCGAGCCCTCCGCCGACCGTATCGAGATGTCGATGCACATGGACTTCCTTCGGACCAACGAGGCAGCTTGGCTGAAGAATCCCGGGGAAGGACTTCCCGCTTTCATCCCCTCCGCCTACATGCCCGAAGCTCGACTTCGTATCACGGCCTACCGCGAACTCGCCGAAGCTTCCCGACCCGAGGACCTTGAGGCCCTCAAGGAAAACTGGACCGATCGTTTCGGCCATCTCCCCCAGCCCGCTGAGCACCTCCTCACCGCCACCGATATTCGCATCCGGGCGGCCCGGAAGGGATGCAGCCTCCTCGAGGTGCAGGATGGCAAGCTGAAGCTGACCAAAAACGGCCGCTATGTTCAAATAAATGGCAAGTTCCCGCGTTTAATCGGGGACAACGAGGAAGAATGGCTCGAGTCGGCCCTCGACTGGGTCCTCGATCTGTGAGAAGGTGCCCCTTTCTTCCCACCCCCGACCATGAATTCGAATCGACAGATCCTTCTGGCGCTCCTCGCGATGGCGGTGTTGCCCGTCTCGTTTCCCAGCCGCATCGGCGCGGCACCGGTCGAGCTCAATCGCATCAAGGCGGTGGTCAATGGAGAGCCCATCACCCAGACCATGGTCGACGCGGCCGTGCAGACGCAGGTGCAGGTCTGGCTCATGGGGAACAAGGGCATGGTGAGCCGTTCAGAGGCCGAGCGCGAGATCCGGCGGATGGAGGGAAGCGCCCTTGACGATCTCATCGACCGCAACCTCATCCTCAGCGAGTTCAAGAAGCTCGGCGGGGCGATCAAGGATCAGTATGTCGACGAGACGGTCAATCGTTTCATCACGGAGCGCTTCAAGGGGGATAAGGACAAGTTCATGGAGGAACTGAAGAAGTCGGGCATGACCATCGCCCAGTTCCGCGAGATCCAGCGCGACCAGATCGCGATCCAGGCCCTGCGCCAGAAGCATGGCGGCGAGGACGTCATCCCCAACACTCCCTGGGAGAAACGGGCGAAGTACAACGAGATCAAGGACGAGTTCGCTTCGGAAGGTCAGCCCAAGGTGCGCATCATGTCCATTCCCAAGCAGACCTCCACGAGCAGCCAGGCCGAGCAGCAACAGGTGCTCTCCGACGTCATGGGGAAACTCCGCGGCGGGGCCGATTTCGGCGATCTCGCGAAGAAGCATTCGTCCGACAGCTTCGCTTCGAAGGGCGGCTACGTGGGGGTCCTCGGCAAGGACGTGCTCAACGAGGGCCTGACCAAGGCGGCCTACAGTCTGCCGACCGGCCAGATCAGCCAGCCGCTCGACGGGGGGATCAACTGGCACATTCTCAAGGTCGACGGCCGGGTCGGCCAGAAAACTCCGTCCTTCGACGAACTCGAGCCCGAAATCGACAAGCGGCTCACTATCGAGAAGAAGCAGAAGGCGCTCGAGAGCTGGCTGAAAAAGCTGCGCCGGGACGCCAACGTGCGCATTTACGAGGATTGAGCCTTCCAAGGGGAACCGGCTTTCTTTTCGGCACGGGAATTCCTTGCGAAACGACGAAAGCGGGACTTCGTGGCAGGAGTCGGAAGATCCGACCCTCTTGCCATGCCGACCGAACCCTCTCAAGTCCTCGGTGTCATCCCTGCCCGCTGGGGATCGACGCGTTTCCCCGGGAAGCCGCTTCATCCCATTGCCGGGAAACCGCTCGTGCAGCATGTCTGGGACCGTTGCCGGGAGTGCCGGAACCTCGCTTTTCTGACGGTGGCGACCGATGACGCCCGCATTGCCGAAGCTGTCGAGGCTTTCGGGGGGCATGTCACGATGACCCGCGACGATCACCCGAGCGGCACCGATCGGGCCGCCGAGGTCGCGGCGGCCTTTCCCGCGATGTCCCACATTCTCAATATCCAGGGCGACGAACCTCTCATCGATCCGGGCTTGATCGACGGCCTCGCCGCGGCGCTTCTCGCCGATCCCGAGTTGCCCATGATCACCGCGGCCAACCCGGTGGCGGCATCGGATCCGGTCCTCGGCGATCCCAACGTGGTGAAGGTGGTGATCGACCGCGACGGCCGTGCCCTCTACTTTTCCCGCAGCCAGATTCCCCATCCCCGGAATGTCCCGGGCGACCTTGTCTGCTACCGTCACAAGGGCATCTACGGGTTCCGCCGCGATTTTCTCTTCGATTTCGTGGCCTGGCCGCCTTCTCTTCTCGAGCGCACCGAGGGACTCGAGCAGCTCCGCGCGCTCGAGAATGGCGCGCGCATCCACGTGGTTTTGACGGACGACACCTCGCCCGGCGTTGACACTCCCGAGCAGGCGGCGATACTCCACGATTCGTTGTCCCGATGAAGTATATTTTTGTCACTGGAGGAGTGGTCAGTTCGCTCGGAAAAGGGCTCGCGGCGGCGGCCCTGGGTACCTTGCTGGAGCGGCGCGGCCTGCGCGTCCTCATGCAGAAGTTCGACCCCTATCTGAACGTTGACCCCGGGACGATGAGCCCCTTCCAGCACGGGGAGGTCTACGTACTCGACGACGGGGCCGAGACCGACCTCGATCTCGGGCATTACGAGCGTTTCACAAGCGGCCGCCTTTCCCGGCTCAACAACCTCACCAGCGGGCAGGTCTACGAGACGGTCATCAAGAACGAGCGCGAGGGACTTTACCTCGGCGCCACGGTGCAGGTGATCCCCCACGTCACCGACGTGATCAAGAACCGCATCCACAAGGTCGCGGAGCGGGACGACATCGACATCATCATCACCGAGATCGGTGGCACGACCGGGGACATCGAGGGTCTCCCTTTCCTTGAAGCCCTGCGCCAGTTCAAGGACGAGGTCGGACACGAGAATGTGGCCTTCATTCACACCACCCTCGTGCCTTTCATCCAGGCCGCCGAGGAGCTCAAAACCAAACCCACCCAGCAGAGCGTCGCGAAGCTTCGCGAGATTGGCATCGCCCCCGACGTGATCCTCTGCCGTGCCGAGCATCCGATCGACATGGATGTGCGCCGCAAGATCGGGATGTTCTGCAACGTGCGGCCCGAGGCGGTGATTCCCTTCCTCGACGTGAAGGGCACGATCTACCGGGCTCCGTTGAATCTGCACGACCAGCACCTCGACAACATCATCTGCGACCGCCTCGGTCTCGTTACGAACGAGCCCGACCTCCTCGAGTGGCGGAACATGGTGGATCGCATCGTCAATCCGACCCACAGCGTCAAGATCGGAGTGGTCGGCAAGTACATCGATCTCAAGGATGCCTACAAGTCCATCTACGAGAGCCTCACTCACGCCGGGGCTGCGAACGACACTAACGTGGAGATCGTTCGCATCGATTCGAGCGACATCGAGGAATTCGGGGCCGCTAAATACCTCGAGAACGTTTCGGGTATCCTCATTCCGGGCGGTTTCGGCGACCGTGGCATTGAAGGGAAAATCCTCGCGGCGCAGTATGCCCGCGAGAACGGCATTCCTTATTTCGGGATCTGCCTTGGCATGCAGATCGCGACGATCGAGTTCGCGCGCCATGCCTGCGGACTCGAACACGCTCACAGCACCGAATTCAACCCGGGTACGCCTCATCCCGTGATCTGCCTTCTCGAGGATCAGAAGGAGGTTCAGGAAAAAGGTGGCACGATGCGGCTCGGTACCTGGGAGACAAGAATGGCTCCCGACAGCAAATCGGCGGAACTTTACGGGAAGACTTCGGTCAACGAACGCCACCGCCACCGCTACGAGTTCAACCAGAACTACCGCAGCCTCTTCGAGGAAACGGGGATGCGTCTCGCCGGGACCTCACCCGACGGCAAGTTGGGAGAGATCGTGGAGATCCCCGGGCACCCCTTCTTCATCGCGGTGCAGTTTCACCCCGAGTTCCAGAGCAAACCCACCGCTCCGCACCCTCTTTTCAAGGGATTCGTAAAGGCGGCGCTGGAGCGACGGGGTTGAAGGAAGTGGGCCTGATTCGTGGCTCACTTGTTCTTCTTCAGCATCTTGTCGAGAGTATCGTTGAAAAGCTTCCCACGGTCCTCCCAGGACATGTCGGGACTTTTCTCGTGCAATTCCCGCATCTTTTCCCGGAGTTTGTCGCGTTGCTCGTCGGACAGCTTGTCCAGCTTCTCGCGGATTTCCGGCGGCGGTCCTCCGCCAAAGCGGCGACCGTCCGGCCCCCCGGGGCCGCCGAAGCGGGAGCGTTGCGCGGCGATGATCGAGGTTGGGCCGCCGTTCGGTTCGGTGGAAGGACCGGGAGCAGGCTTGGCTTCTCCGGCTTTCAGACCAACCTCGGCGTAACGCACCGTCACGACCTCGCCTCCATCAATCGCCACTTTTACGGAGACCTTCTCGAGGTCCTCGTTGGTCTTGAGGTCGACCATTTTCCAGCCCTGTGAGTTCGTCTGGCTGGAGACGACATAGGTCTGCTTCGTCTCCTTGTTCACGAGGGTGGCGACCCGTTCGCCCTCGACATCGGCGAAGCCGGTGAGGACGAGGGAATCGCTCATGTTCAGGGAGCGGAGAAAAGGCGATTGGCCCTTAAGGGCCTGGAAATCGTCGGCGGCCACGTTGGCTGGAGCGAACTCGTCCGGAGGACTGTCCTGCCCGAGCAGGGTGGACAGGAAGAGGGAGGGAATGAGTATCAGGAGTGAGGATACCGCTTTCATATCACGCGCCGCGAGAGGACGAACCCCGGATCGGGCCGCTGGTTGCATCTCTCTCTGCGGCAATTCATTTCGAACGCATCTCCCGGAAAAGCGGCGGAACAAAAGCGAGGTCGCTGGCCTCCCTCACGGCCAGCCCGATCTGGAAGCGCATCGTTTCCTCGGGGACGGGTGATTGATACTCGTCGAGACAATTGCGAAGGGCGGTGGAGGCGTCGGTGGCGGAAGTCCTTACCTCTCGGTAGACCTTGATGGCAATGGATTCTGCCGCTCCCGGAGTGATGAGAGCTGGAATCAGCGCAACGAGATCGGGCGGGCATTCCTTCGGCAGGTCGAGGCGGTGCTTCTTTCCGAGGGCGCGGATGAGGGCATATCCCTCCGCGGCATCAAGCGAAGGGAAGAGGGGGAACTTCACGTCGACGCGGCCGGGACGTTTCAAATCGATCTCGATGAGATCCGGACGACTCGAGGCGAGGATCCAGAGAATTCGTCCCCGATTCGCCGTGTTGCTCATTTCCTTCGCCATCATCGAGTAGACGCGCCCGGAGAGACCGGAATCACCCGATCCGGCATCCCTGCTGCCGAGGGCCTGGTCGGCCTCGTCGATGAAGACGATGCAACGGCCGAGGGCGCGGAGGAGTCCGAAGATCTTCTCGAGATTGCTCTCGGTACTGCCTACCCAACGGTCGCGGAAGTTCTTCAGCTTCACAACCGGCATGCCCGCCTCGCCGGCAAGGCACTCGACCAGGTAGGTTTTTCCGGTTCCGACGGGACCACAGAACAGATAACCCATCGGCATGGCGGAGAGGTCGTCCTCATGCCAGAGGGACAGGTCCTGCCTCATCCATGCCTTTACCGCCTCGCTGCCATGAACATCGTCGAGTGTGCGGACCGGTTCGAGGAACTCGATCAGTCCCTGGGCGTCTTTCTCGACGAGGGATTTCTTCAGATCGGCGAGATCTTCCTCGCCAAGGGCGTTTCCCGCATACTCGCGCTGCTTGAGAAGCGATTCGATCGAGCCGACCGTCGCGCCCGCGAGGCGGTTGGCCGGGAAGGCGGGACGCTCGGCGAAGCTGGCCAAAGCGCGGGGGTAGACGGTCGCGAAGTGACGGAAGATCTCGACGAGGGCGGCCTCGTCGGGCAGGGGAACCTCGACCAATGCGGCCCGGGGATTCTGCGAGAGCAGGTGGTTGAGGTCGTTGAGATGCTCCGTGAGGAGGAAGACCGCGAGATTCTGCTCGAGGAAGTGGGTTTCATGCGACCAGGAGCGCACCACCGAAGCCATCGAATTGAGGGCGTAGTCTCGCACCTGTTTCGCGACGGGAAAAATCAGTTCGGCTCCGCCGACGAGAATGGCGAGGTGGAGGTTTTTCCCGGCGAGACCGTCTCCGGACGTCGTGGTGGGGGCGAGGGCACGGAGGTTCACGCAGAGCCGGAGAAGATGGTCGAGCCATCCGATGGCCCCTGCCGGGTCGCGCGGAATTTCCCCCGCCGGGGCGATCCTGCGGAGAAGCTCCTCACCGGCGAGCACCCGGATTCCCGATCCCAGTTCATAGCTGAGGACGAGATCAAAGCGACGCAGTTGCTCTCCTGCGAGGAAGTCGGCGAGGGTGCCGATGGAGCCTTCCTCCCGCCCGGGGAGCAGGATCCGGTCGGCGATGTTTCCGTGAAGGACAAACTGATTGGCCGCTCCGGAGAGGTAGAGGCTTCGGATGGATTCGGACCAGGTGGGAGCGGACATGGAAGAAAAGACGAACGTGCCGGTCAGCGCTTCACGAAAGCCCTGACAAAATCCTCGAAAGTGGGTTCCGGCGGGCTCTCCGAGAGGCCCTCGATTTCGCGTCGTTCGCGTTTCGTGGGGCGTCCGGTGCCGGCTTCGCGCAGCGGGGTGGACTCGCGGGCAGCCCGTTCGATATCCGCGACCCGGGCGACCTCTTCGGGAGGAGTGAGATCGGCGAGGTAGGCCGTCACTTCCTTCGCGGAAACGCGACGAGTAAGCAATCCCCGCACTTCGAGAACCCGTTCGAGGAGGCCCTGCCGCATCCGGATCTCGTCTCCGATGCGGACCTGTCGCGCCGCGCGGCAACGTTGCCCGTTGACGAGGAGTTGGGACTTTTTGCAGGCGGCAGCGGCAAGGGTGCGCGTCTTGTAGAGCCGCACCGACCAAGCCCAGAGGTCGAGACGAACACTTTCGGAGGAATTGGCTGATGGGGATTCCAAAATCGCTGGCTTGTTTTACACCGTCCGTCCGGACCAGGTCCAGCCGTTTTCGCCGTAGCGGGCGAGGGCGGCAGAGGTCACGTCTGTTGCGTCGGTGCCTTCGTCGAGCACCGTAAGCATGGTCGAGCCTGAGCCCGAGAGAAGGGCAGCCCGCACACCGGGTTGAGCGAGGAGCCAGGTCTTCATTTCGCCGAGGAGAGGGAATTTTTCAAACACGGGACGTTCGAGATCGTTGACCATTCCACCCCAGGGGAATGACTGGGCGGCGTAGGTGAATCCCGCATATTCGCCCGAGGTGGACCAGTGGCGGTAAGCCCAGGACGCGGCGATCTCGAAGCCGGGCTTGAAGAGAAAGACAGGCAGGCTCGGAGGGATCTCCCTCTCCGGAACGGGAACGACAAGCTCGCCCCGGCCCCGGCAGTCGCAGGGGCGGTCGTAGATGAAAAAGGGAATGTCCGACCCAATCGTTGCGGCCACGGCAGCGAGTTCCTCCTCCGGCAGGAAGAGCGAGGCCATCTCGTTGAGGGCCCGGAGAACGGCGGCGGCGTCGCTGCTGCCCCCGCCGAGGCCGGCCCCGGAGGGGATCCGCTTTTCGAGGTCGATCGAGACGCTGAACACCTTGTCGGTGTGACGCTCGAGGGCCCGGACCGCCTTTACGACCAGGTTGTCCTCGCCCGTGGGAAGGGTGGAATCGGAGCATCGCAGAATGACCTCGTCGTCGTCGCGCCATTTCAGCCGGAGGGTGTCCTCGAGTCCGAGCTTCACCATGCGGGTGTCGATCTCGTGGAAGCCGTCGTCGCGTTTGCCGAGGACGCGGAGCCAGAGATTGGTCTTGGCTGGGGCGGCGATGACGAAGGCATCGCTCATGTCGGGAAAAGCCTCGCTCATGCGGGGTTCTGCTGAGCCCAACCGATACAGGCAAACATCCGTCCCGTCCTGCCTTTTTCGATCCGGTAGCTGTAGTAGCGAGAGAGATCGCTGCCAGTACAGGTGTCGCAATCGTGAACCTGGGACGCGGGGACGCCGGCGTCGATACAGGTCGCGAGGATTTGCGCGGCGAAATCGATCTCGTAGGAGGGTGGCCGAATGCAGGGGGCGAGTTGTACCACGAGATCCGCGGGATCGCTGCCGAAGGCCTCGTTCATCCTGGCGATCACTGCCGCCGCGATCTCGAGTTCGGATCCCTTTTTCCCGGAGTGGGCAATACCGCAGGCTCGCCGCTTCGGGTCGACGAAAAACACCGCTCCGCAGTCGGCGACCCAGACGCCAAGAAACTGACCGGGAGTCGCGGTGACGAGGGCATCGTTCGCGGGAAAATGCACGCGGCCAGGATGGCCGGCTACCACACCGACGTGGGCGTCGTGAACCTGTTCGCCGGTGGCGAGATGCTCGGGGGCGATGCCGAGACTTGAGAGGAGCTCGCCGTGAAATGGGGCGAGACGGTCCAGGGCTTCCTCGCGGTCGCAGTCGACGTCGATGTCGGGATGGCGCAGGAAGAATCCGTGGACGAGACCCGGGATCGAAGAAAGGGCCGGGAAGGTTTCGATGAAGGGACTTTCTGACATGGTCGGCTGAGCGAAGAGGGAACCAGCAGCCCGGATGGTGTCAACCGGAGCTTGTGATTTATCAATCCGGCTTTTTCCGAGCCAGGTAAAGGTTGATGGCTCCCTCAAGCTCCACGATCTCCTCCTCCACTTTGAGGACATCCTCCCTTCTCTTTCGCGAAAGGAGACTGCTCAATGATCCGGATTCGATTTCGGCGATGTATTCGGCCCTTTTCCGGGTCAGATCCGCAATCGCCTTGCGCCGGTTCGCCACGTAGGGGTCTTCGGGTTCGGAGTCCTTCTCCGCCACGAGAGGAGGAGGTGCCTGCTCGGGGAGGCGTTCCGCAATGAACCGGTCCTTCCATGAGAGCCGGCTGAAGGGAAGTTCAAAACGTTGATGGTCGCTGCTGCGCTCAAGGTGGAGGATTTGGCCGGTTCTTCCCACGGCTTCCGCCTCGAGGGATTTACCATCCTCGCTGATCCACGTTCGAGTCAGTGGAATCTCCGGCCTGGTTGCCTGCCAGGCTATCCGTGCTCCGGCCAGGAGGAGCAGAACGATCAGGGCGAGTAAGCGGAGGGCCTTCATGTTTCAGAGCGCCTCCACTTTCAGCCTGCTTTTTACTTCCCGACCGCTTTTCCGGTCACGGGCCACGACTTCGTGTTCGCCCGGCTTGAGGACGAGCCAGCTTTCGCCGTTCTTCTTTTCGACCGAGAGGCTCGTGCTTGACCACACGATTTCCTCGTTGCCGCTACCTGCGATCCGCAGGGGAAATCGGGAGCCGCTGGCGGGGAGGTCGGGATCGATGAACGCGACGGTGCCTTCGAGGGGGCTCACGATGCGGAAGTCGGGCTCGGGAGCGCCTTCGTCGGGAAGTTCGAGAAAGGCGTCGTCCTTGAGCGGATTGGATTCGCCTCGCCACCAGCTCGCGTAGGCAAGGGGAAGTCGGGTCCGACCCGCGTTGTCATAGTCGCCGTCTTTGGCCGTGTCCGGGCGTCGGCCCCTGACAAACCACTCTTTTCTCACCCGCGCGGCAGGGAGAGCGAGATCCGGCGGAGGCGTTTTGCCGCTGATCCGGTCGATCGTGATTTCGGCCGCTCCCGGCGGGGTCTCGAACCACCGAGGTTGTTCGTCCCGGTGAAGACGCACCATGACCTGATGGAAGATCGGGGCCGCGCCCATGGCGCCGGAGATGCGATTGAGGGGGCGGTTGTCGAAGCGCCCCACCCAGACGCCCACGGTGTAATCCGGGGTGTATCCGACCGTCCAGCTGTCGCGAAAATCCGTTGAGGTGCCGGTCTTCACGGCGACACGGAAGGGCAGGTTGAGCGGCGAGCGCAGGCCGAAGGCCAGAGCGCGGGCGCGTTCGTCCGAAAGGATGTCGGAGATCAGCCAGGCGGCTTCCGGATCAAAGACACGTCGGGGAGCGTCGGAGGCTTGTCCTTCTTCGGTCGACGACTCAACCGGGTCGGTTTGCCGGAGAAAACGGAACGGTTTCCACTCGCCGAGGCGGGCGAGGGTGGCATAGGCGTTGGCCAGCTCGAGGAGGCGCACTTCGGCATTTCCCAGGGTCAGCCCCAGCCCGTATTCGGTTGCGGCAGGGGCGAGGCTGGTAAAATGGAGGTCCTCGACCAGGCAGCGATGGAGGCGTTCGGGTCCCCCGATGCCATCCAGCATCTTCACCGCGGGAACATTGAGGGAGTTGGCGAGAGCATGGCGCATGGAAACCGGTCCCTGGAAGCGGCGGTCGAAGTTGACCGGTTCGTAGGCGCCGGTCGGAGTGATGTATTCCACCGGGGTGTCGGCGAGGATGGTCGCGGCAGTGGCGCCGTCCTGGAGCGCGAGCGCATAGGTGAAAGGCTTCAGGGTGGAGCCGGCCGAGCGGGGGCGCCAGGCCCCGTTGATCTGCCCGGAGGAGGATCCGAAAAAGGATCGAGAGCCGCTCAGGGCGAGGATTTCGCCCGA
>JAGRPC010000286.1 GCA_020439925.1 Verrucomicrobiia bacterium
GGCGCGAAACTCACCCAGTTCAATACCCCGGCTCCCTTCTGTGCTCCGACGCGGGCCTCCCTGATGACGGGGCGCTATCCCTTCCGCTGCGGCATGACGGCGAATCCGTCTCCAGACGGCAACAACAAGTCCGCCCATCTGCTCCACCTTCCCGAGTCGGAGATCACCCTGGCACAACTGTTCAAGCAGGCCGGTTATGCGACGGGCATGATCGGCAAGTGGCACCTCGGCCACGCGAAACCGGAGTGGCTGCCGACCTCGCGGGGATTCGACGAGTATTTCGGCATTCCCTATTCGAACGACATGCGTCCGGTCGAGTTGCTCGAAGGCATCGACCGCGCCGAATACCCGGTCGTTCAGGCCACCCTGACAAAACGTTACACCGAGCGGGCACTCGATTTCATCGAACGCAACCGTGAGCGTCCCTTCTTTCTCTACCTGCCTCATGCCATGCCGCACAAGCCGCTCGCGGCGTCCGAGGATCACTATCTCCGCAGCGGCAGCGGACTGTATGGCGACGTCATCGCCGAACTGGACGAGAACGTGGGCCGGGTTCTCGAAAATCTGAAAGCCTCCGGACTCGACGAGCGCACCCTCGTGGTGTTCACGAGCGATAACGGTGCCTGGTTCGGGGGAAGTTGTGGCGGGCTGCGTGGGATGAAGGGCAGCAGTTACGAGGGCGGCTATCGCGTTCCCTGCATCGCGCGCTGGCCAGGCAGGATCCCGGCGGGGAACGTCAATGATTCGCCTGCGGTGATGATGGATCTTTTTGCCACCTCGCTGGCTGTCGCGGGTATCCCGTCGCCTGAAGACCGCGTCATCGACGGGCGTGACCTCATGCCGATGTTCACCTCCGGGGCCGCGAGTCCTCACCAGGTCATCGCGGGACATCAGGGCGACAAGCTCGCCGTCGTCCGAGACGATCGTTGGAAACTCCACCTGCTGGCTCCCCGTGATCCCTTTCTGAAGTTCGACAAGCCCGGTGAGCGTTGGATCGATCCGCGAGGTCCGGACGGCGTCACCATTCTCGCCCCCTACGAGCAGTATCAGCCGTTCGCCCATCCCGGGCTGCGCACGGGGGTGGAACCGGCGGCGATGCAGTTGTTCGATCTTCGGGCTGACCCAGGAGAACAGACCGACGTTGCCGCGGCACACCCCGAGGTGGTGGAGCGGTTGAAAGCGGCCTACGACTCGATCGTGCCGTGAGGCGGGTGGCCTTGTGGAATGTCCGCTACCGCTTCAGCATCGGCTGGGAAAAGATCAGGTCCGCCACCGGGACCGGAGTGCGGAGTTCCGCCGGGTTGCCGAAGAAGGTGCGGCCCCGCTCCGCCTGACGATCGTGCAGGCGGGCAATCTCGGCGACGCGCAGGTTCAGGATCGCTTCAGGGGTGAGCGGCTTGCCTTTTGCGTGCGTGTCAGGATAGGCGATGGCCTCGACGCGAATAAAGAGCGGGGCTGCCTTGCCGGCTCCGTCACGAGGCAGTAGCCACTCGCCCTCGTTCCCGTCGACCACGGCGGCCAGGCCCTGGTCGGTGATGATGCGGATCTGCACATTCGGACGTCGTGCCTCATCCTGCCCGCCCACGGCGCACTCCAGGGCGAGGGCATTCCCGTCTTTGTCCCGTTTCAACTCGAGGCGACGGAAGCGGAAGCCGCTTCGATCGTAGGGAGCGACAACTTCGCCTGCTTCGTTCGTGGTGATCGCGGAAACCGAACCGAAGAAAGTTCCCTGCCGGTAGGCCCGCAGTGCGGTGGCCTCGCGATCGGTGCGATCCCGGCCTTCGAGAGCCGGGACGAGGAGCACGTTCCGCCCCCGACCATAGGTGTTGTGGTCCTTCACGAAGAATCCCCAGCAGCGACGTCCGGTCGTGAGGATTTCGTCCCAGAGCCGGTAAAAATGGTCCGGTGCGGAATCCTTCGCTTCGTAAAAGCCCCGATCCGATCCAAAGCCGGAAGTCAGCTGGTTCCAGACTTCGATACCGAGCACGCGAGGATCGAAATCGAGCATCGCGGCATAGTCGTCGAGTTTGCCGGTGGGATGATTGAGCGTGATGCCGCCGCCGTCGGGATAGAGAAGCCCGCCGCGGCGTTGCCCATCGAGTTCCTCTCCGTCCAGCGCCGCACGAAAGACCTCGCGCCATGGCCGGTTGGAGCCCTGCATCAGCCGAAACTGGGTGATGGAAACAAGGCCCGGATCGAAGTCGAGAGTGATGGTGAGTTCGGGAGCCCCGACCCTGAGGTAGAGCGTGTGGTTTCCAGCCGGTAACGTTCGCGCGGAAATTTCGCCTTTCACGGCGAATCCCTCGCGAAGAACACACTCCGTCGCTCCATCGACTGAAAGGGTCGCTGCGGCTGCAGGGGCCTTCCCTTCGAACCGGAGATCGAGCCGGTAGACACCCTCCCACGGACGGGATTCCGCGAAGGTCTTTAGGCCGTAAAAGCGGTTAACGAGCGGGGATTGTTTCCAGGTGGCAGCAGGCACGCTCAGCCCGTAGCCGGTTGCGAGGAGACTTCCGAGCGAGTTTGCATGGAGCCCGGAGTCGACGAAGGAATGTTGTTCGGCATTCGGTGCGGCGACGATCTCCGGGTGGGTTTCCTGCCATGAGGCCGGCAACGGAAAGGTCGGGGCCGAAGGGTAATAGTTACTGAAGGCGAAATGGCCGTATCCCATTTCGCGGAAGAGATCGAGCGAGGCCTCCGTCTGTCCCTGGTGCTGGTGAGACATCGAATCGAGCGTGATCCACCGGTCCCAGTCGACGTCCTCGTAGGGGTTTTCATAGTCGGAGATTTTTCCCTGCGAGCGGGAAAACGGATCCGCCAACGCGCCGCCGGCGAGTCCTGCGGTGGTTCGCAGGACATTTCTGCGGGAGACCATGGAACCGAGTCTAACGGAGTCGGACGGGGCATCAATCGGCGAAACGCGCCTTACGGGAATGCGGAGGAAGCGTGGGAAGTTTTTCCTTCGACCCGCAAATTCATTTGGGGTCGCCGTTGAACGATTGGCCTTTCAGAGGGAGTTACCGGCTCTTCTGATAGTCGCGAAATCGAGCGATCTGGTCGTCCAGATGCAGCCCATTCCATTCCGGGTTCTCTTCCAGCCATCGGGTGAAAGATTCCTTTTCTGAAGGCGTCAGGGTGGTATTGGGGTCCTCCTTCTCCACGGAAGCGGAGGGCGTCCGGGGGATCCGCGAATCCGAAACTGAGGGCGCGGCGGCGGAAATGGAGCTCTCCCGCATCAAAAGCTGATGAGCGCTTTCGCCAAAGAGGAGAAAGTAGACGCTGCCGGCCGTCGCGAAGAACAAGGGCACGATCATCGTCCCGTTCAATTGTTCCGTCACACTGACCAGGCAGATCATCGAGATGATTCCCTGTAAGGCCAGGTATCCGAGATAGATTCCAAAACCTCGGAGGAACAGCCAGGCGAGTTGGCTCTTGGAGATGGTGGACCTCGTCATAAAGTGGACGCAGGATAAGGAGGAGGGCGACCCGCATCAAGACGCGTTTTTCCGCAGGATCTCGATCAGTTCGTTTTCGCGGGCACGAAGTTCCCGGAGGGACTCATCGAGGCGACCCAGTTTCGGTGTCACGATTCCGTCTAGAAGGACGACCTGCGCCTCATCGACCGCTCCGGCGAAGTCTCGACCGTCCTGCTCCGTGAGAGGATCCGAACCGTAGAAACTCCCGGCGATCGTTTTCCTGAATACCAGGAGACGTTTCACCACGCCGTCAACTTCATGCAGTCGTGAAAACGTCTTCGAGGATTCCCCGGGGTCGGCATCCTCCGCCAGCGCCGCGGCCAGGGCGCTCTGTCGGGCGAAGAGACGTTCGAGACAGTGGACGAAAAGGCGCCGCCCCGAAGGGCTCGCGGTCTCCCAGTTCCCGTCGAGGAGGGAATCGACATAGGTCTCTCGAAGGCCCGCATACTCGTGGCGCATGCAGAGCTCCGGGAAGTCCGGAGTCGAACGATACCGGTTCAAGTCGCGTGCCAGACCCTCTCGGACGGGTGGGGAAAGGAGCGCGTGGTCGCGAAGGATCTCCAAGGCGCCGCACCATTCCGTCCGGAGGGCATGCGTCGCGAGAAGCGCGACGAGGGTGGGTTCTGCCTCGATGCGTCGGAGGATGCGGCCGCAAAGGTCGAACGCCTCCAGGGTGCCAGATTCGTTGTGGGTTTGACAGGATCGAATGAGGTCGAGGACGAGGAGGCGAAAGGCGTCGGCGGCTTTGGCGGTTTCCGGGATGGCGACTCCCGCGGATTCGGAGGCCAGGCGGCGGGCAGCTTCAAGTTCTGCGGGGTGGCCGTCGAGGAAGGTCTGGATTTCATCCATTCGTTCTCCGCGGCTCGCCCGATTGAAGAGGTCGCGAAGGGTTTCGAGGTAGACCTCGTCGTCCACTGCCTCTGTTCGATCTGATGACGACGGATTCAAATCCTCGCCGTTTGCGGGAGCGGGAGGAAGGAACTCCCGGTCAAAGTCCGGCATCGACGCGGGGGACGAAACGATCCATTCGCCATACCCGCGTTGCCACGCCTCCGCTCCCTTCCGGAATCGAAGACTCGAAAGCCCGGCCGTTTTTTCTTCCGGTGCCTTCGTTCCAGCGTGGGCGAGGTCCCGTCCGGCCCACAGGGACATTTCCCTGAGGAAGGAATCCATGGCCTCGGAGTAATCTCCCCGTGCCGATGAAAACTCGCATCGCACACCGTGAACTCTCGCCTCCACGAGTTTGGGCAAGAGCGGATAGGTCGAGAGCGCTTCGATAACCTGAAGCCATCTCTCCGCGCCTGGCAGGTCGCCCCGCGCGACTCTCTTTTCCGCCTCGACGGCACCAAACCAGACGATCCCGATGGGTGAGGAAAAAAGCAGTGACGCGATCAAAACGGATCTCACGGCAATTCCGATCACGTGCTTTCCCGGTGCAATCATCAATCGAGGAAGGTCGTGCGGGGAAGGGGAGGAGGCAATCGGGGATTCCCGGCAGGCCGGGGACGGCGTTCCTGCAGGGAGATCACTGTTCCCGGACTTTGCAAAGGTCGTTCTTTCCGCTCTACTCGCGACGATGCCGCCGCTTCTTCTCTCCGCCCTTGCCCTCGTTCCCATCGCGATCGTGGGATTGTTTCTCGTCGGGTTGCGCTGGCCGGCTTCGAGGGCGATGCCGCTCTGTTATGTCGCCGTTGCCGCCCTTGCCCTTGGCGTCTGGCGGACGCCGCCGGCTCAGGTGGCTGCGGCCACGATCAACGGGCTCGTCATCACCGCGACGATCCTCCTGATCATCTTCGGTGCGATCCTTCTTCTCGAAACGCTTCGTGAAAGCGGCGGACTGCGGGCGATGCGAGCCGGTTTCGAAGGGATCTCTCCCGATCGGCGTGTCCAGGCCATCATCGTGGCCTGGCTTTTCGGCTCTTTCATTGAAGGCGCCGCCGGATTCGGAACCCCGGCCGCGGTCTGTGTGCCGCTGCTGGCGGGATTGGGTTTTCCTGCCATGGCCGCAGTGGTCGTCGGGATGGTGATCCAGAGTACGCCCGTTTCCTTCGGAGCCGTGGGCACCCCCATTCTCATCGGGATCAACAAGGGCCTTTCGGGCGATGCGGCCGTGATCGCCCACAGCGGGGCTGCCGATCCGGTTGCCTGGTCGGCTTATCTCGCTTCCGTCGGCGTCAAGGTGGCTACGCTGCACGCGCTTGCCGGGACCTTCATCCCGCTCCTGTTGGCGGCGCTCTTGACACGTTTTTTCGGCGAAAACCGATCCTTTCGGGAGGGGCTGGCCGTCTGGCGTTTCTCCCTCTTTGCCGGACTTGCGATGACCTTGCCCTACTGGCTCGTGGCCCGTTTTCTCGGTCCGGAATTCCCTACTCTTGCCGGGAGTGCCACCGGCATGTTCCTCGTGGTCTTCGCCGCGAAGCGGGGCTGGTTGGTTCCGAAGCCGGAAGAATCGTGGGACTTTCCCGACCGCGGGCAATGGCCAGCCGAGTGGTCGGGGTCGCTTTCCCTCCCGCACGACGATTCTTCCGGTCCCGTAATCAGACCGGTCAAGGCCTGGACTCCCTACCTCCTCGTCGCGCTACTCCTCGTCGCGACGCGGCTCCCGCAATGGCCGATCGGGACGTGGCTCAAGGCGGTCTCTCTCGACATACCCGATCTCTTCGGATCCGGCATCGCCGTCTCGGTGCAGCCGCTTTACCTGCCGTCGACCGTTTTTCTCCTCGTCGCCCTCTTTGCTTCGTGGTGGCACCGAGTCTCCGGCGAAGGAATGAAGCGGGCGTGGGCGCGGGCGGGACGAACGACTCTCTCTGCCTCCACCGCGCTGGTCTTCACCGTGCCGATGGTACAGGTCTTCCTCAACACCGGAGGCGGCGCGGCGGGGTACGAGAAGATGCCCATCGCCCTTGCCACGGGCATCGCCGGTCTCGCCGGTTCGGGATGGCCCTTCGTCTCACCGTTCGTCGGGGGTCTCGGAGCCTTCGTCGCCGGGTCGAACACGATCAGCAACATGATGTTCTCCCTCTTCCAGTTCGGTGTGGGTCAGAAGATCGGAGCGGATCCCGACTGGATCGTCGCCCTTCAGGCCGTCGGCGGGGCCGCTGGCAACACCATCTGCGTCCACAATGTCGTCGCGGCCGCGGCAACAGTGGGTTTGTTAGGGCGGGAAGGGCTCGTGATCCGCCGGACGCTCGTGGTCTTCGTATACTACGCGGCCTTGGCCGGGCTGTTGGGCCTGGCGATCGTCTGGAGCTGATTGATTCGGAGGCCGTCGTTTCCGGGAACGGCTTATGCCTCAGCAGATGAAGGTATCCCCGGCAGGAGTCTCGCCCGTTTCCCGTTTGCAGAATCCGCTTGCGGCAAGGTGGTTGAGGCAGTGGTAGACCTGCTCGACGTCGCTTTCTCCCACGGTCGCGGCCATGGTGGCGGCGGTGTAGCCGGCCGATCCCGTTTCGGCGAGGTGTCGGCGCACGTTGTTGAGGAGCGAGAGGAAGACCCCGGCGGCCTTTTTCCCCGCCTCGACTCCGGGCTGGTGGTAGGCGTTGATGTTCACGAGGCTGGCGTAGAAGGAAACGGCGCGTTCGTAGAGGGCGATGAGCATGCCTAGGGAGAAGGGCGTCAGCTCGTCGAGGGAAATGGTGATCGACTGACGTCCGTTCCCGTAGAGGGCACTGCGGGTGCCGCGGAGGAATCCCTGCAGGTAATCGCCGGTGGTCGCGCCGGTTTCGTCGACGCCCATGGAATCGCCGGGCCGGGTTCGCCGCACTTCGATGAAGGTGGCGAAGAAATTCGCGAGCCCGTCGCGCAGCTGCTGCACGTAGGCGTGCTGATCGGTCGAACCCTTGTTGCCGTAGACGGCGATGCCCTGGTTCACCTTCTGGCCGTCGAGATCGAGTTCCTTGCCAAGCGACTCCATGACGAGTTGCTGGAGGTATTTGCTCATGAGGTCGAGGCGGTCGCAGTAGGGCAGGATGACCATGTCCTTTTCTCCTCGTCCGTTACCGGCGTGATGCCACATCAGGGCGAGCCGCATCGAGGCGTTGGCGGATTCATCGGGCACTCTCGTCTTTTCGTCCATCGCGGCGGCGCCGGCGAGAAAGGAATCGATGTCGAGGCCGAGGAGGGCGGCGGGAAGGAGACCGACCGCGCTCATCACCGAGGTGCGTCCCCCGATCCAGTCCGACATCGGGAAGCGTGCGATCCATCCTTGTGCATCTGCGTGGCGGTCGAGCAGGCTGCCTTCGCCGGTGACGGCGACCGAGTGCTTGGCGAAATCCAGTCCGCGCGCACCGTAGGCGGCTTCGGTCTCGATCATGCCGTTCCGCGTCTCGGGAGTGCCGCCCGACTTCGAAATGACCA
>JAGRPC010000287.1 GCA_020439925.1 Verrucomicrobiia bacterium
GTGAGCGAATTCGTCAGCATCATGCAGGGGTGCAACATGAAGTGCACCTTCTGCATCGTCCCCTACACACGGGGCCCGGAGCGGGGACGTCCCATCGCTGAGATCGTCGAGGAATGCCGCCGTCTCGTCGACCACGGGGTGCGGGAGGTGACCCTGCTGGGACAGATCGTGAACCTTTACGGACGCCACGAGTTCCCCAAGCTGGACGGAAAAAGTCCCTTCGTGCAGCTTCTCGAGGCCGTTCACGAGATCGAGGGCATCAGGCGGATCCGTTTCACCTCCCCTCACCCTATCGGCTACAAGGAAGACGTCATCGAGGCTTTCACCTACCTGCCGAAGCTCGTCGACCACGTCCATTTCCCCATGCAGTCGGGTTCCGACCGTATTCTCCGGGCGATGCACCGGCCCTACAAGGCCTCCCGCTTCCTTGAAATCTGCGAGCGGATGAAGGAGGCCCGCCCCGGCATCGCCATCACCACCGACATCATCGTCGGATTTCCGGGCGAAACCGAAGAGGACTACCTCGAGACCCGGAAAGCCGTCGAGACGGTGCAGTTTGACCAGGCCTACGTCTTCCGTTATTCGCCGCGCAAGGATACCCCGGCCGCCTCCATGCCGGACCAGTTGCCCGAGAAGATCAAGGAAGAACGCAACCAGGACCTCCTTGCCCTCGTGGACTCCATCGTCGAACGAAAGAACCACGCTCTCGTCGGCACAACCCAGGAAGTCCTCTGCGAAGGCCCCAGCCGCTACAACGCGGCACGCCTCACCGGACGCACGCGCACCAACCGCATCGTCATCTTTGACGGCGACGCGAGGAGACTCGCCGGCGAAGTCTTCGACGTCGCCATCACCGAGACTTCGGGTTACACGCTCTACGGCGACCCGGTGCTCCACGGCATGGACGAGGAAAACGCGGCGACCTCCAACGCGGAAACGCCTCCGTCGACAACGCCTTCGGCCTTGCAAATGACGGAATCCACCCGACCCTGAGCGTCTTTTCCCAGTATGCAGGCGCTCTACAATCTGCTCTACGAACCGGGCCTCCCCCTCAAGTTGATGGGGCTCCTCGTCGGTCTCTGGCTCGTCGCCTCGCACGTCTTTGCCCTTCTCCGTCCGGAGCTCGTGAAGCCCTGGCTGAGCGCTTTTCCACGCAACGAAAAGATCGGAACCGTTCTCGTGACGATCGGGTTTGCCTGGGCCTTCATGATCTGGTCCTGCATGGACCTCGGCGAGTTCTTCAAGGTCGAACGCCCCGTGCAGTTCCTCATCGCGGGGATGTGTGTGGGTGTCATCGTCTATGTGAAGGAATTCCTCGCAGTGAGGGCTCTTGGATTCCTGATGATCCTCGCCGCCGCCCCCATGCTCGAGTCCGCCTTTCTCAAGGATCCGCAATCCCGGCTTTTCCTCGTTGTCTTTGCCTACGCCATTGCCATCAAGGGCATGTTCTGGGTCGGCATGCCCTACCTCCTTCGTGACCAGATCAAGTGGGTCCTTTCCAGCGAAAACCGCTTCCGCGCCGGAGCCCTCGCCGGTGCCGCCTACGGTCTCGTGATCGCGGTCAGCGCCCTGCTGTGGTGGTGATTTACCCGCTTCCCCTCCCTGTCGCTAGAGCGGGGAGCACGAGGCACCATTAAACAAGCGGAGGGACCGGGCCTCTCAAACCGGATATTCCCAGGGGCCACGATAGTCGCGTTTGAGCAGGGCGTTCGCCGCTTCGTCGCCCGGGAAAGTTTCGCTGGCACCGTCCCATTTCACGCTGCGCCCCAGCTTCTGTGAGATCATGCCCAGGAGGCTCATGTTCGTGGCAAGGTGGCCGATCTCCACGTCGGCGACAGGCAGGCGCTGCTGTTCGATCGACTCGATGAAATCGCGCCACAGGGGCGGGACATTGTGGCCGTCCTTCTCGTTGTCGAAGCGGGGATCTTCGTGCACGATCGAACCCTTCCCATCGGCCGGGTAAAAGGTCCAGCCATCGCGCCAGCCCATGTGGAAGACACCTTTCGTGCCGTAGAAATAACAGCCCACCTTGGACTTTTCGGTCTCGTTCCCGGCGAAACGACGGTGCTCCCACACCGCGGTGAAATTCTCGAACTCGTAGGTCACGACCTGATGATCCGGGGCATCGGAGGTCTGCTCTTTTTCATTCAGCACCGCGGCCCCCTTGATGGGACGGCCACCCGCCGAGAAGATCGTCTTCGGATGTTTCTCCTCCGACCACCACAGGATCTGGTCGAGCCAGTGCACCCCCCAGTCGCCGAGGATGCCGTTGGCGAAATCGAGATAGTTGCGGAATCCACCGGGATGGATGCGCTTGTTGAAAGGACGCAAGGGGGCGGGACCGCAATAGAGATCCCAGTCAAGGTTCTTCGGAGCAGGCTCGTTCGGGGTGGGACTTTCCGCACCTCCCCCACTGTGGGCGAAGGCCCGGATCATTCCGATCTCTCCCGCCCCTCCCTCCTTGAGGAACTTCATCCCGCTGACGTGATGCGGACCAATGCGACGGTGCATTCCGACCTGCACGGTCCGCTCGTGTTCACGCGCCGCTTTCACCATGGCCCGGCTCTCGAGTATGGTATGCCCGGTCGGCTTTTCGACAAAGACATGAGCCCCCGCCTCGATGCAGGCGATCGCCTGGAGGGCGTGCCAGTGATCGGGCGTGGAGATGATCGCGATCTCGATCTTCTCCTTTTCGAGCATCTCGCGGTAGTCGCGATACATTGCCGGAAGATTGCCAGTGAGGCTCTCAACCTCGTCGGCGGAAACCTCGAGCTCGTCTGAGTCCACATCACAGAGTGCCACCACCTCGACCGAACCGTCGGCGATGGCCACACGGAGGATGTTCATCCCCCACCAGCCGGATCCGATCAGGGCGGTGCGGTATTTCCGGCCAGTCTTCGACTGGGCCTTCACCCAGGGAGCAAGGAAGGTTCCGGAGAGCATCGCGGCTCCGGCGGCGCTTTGGAGGAAATGACGGCGATCGGGAGGATTCATCGGGCTGAAAGAGTTGCACGCGCGACGGCGCTGCGCGACTTACGTGAACGCGATGATGAAGGTACCGTTTTACGATGCCAAGCCCTATGACCGGCCATTTTTCGGGCGGCAGGGGGTCTCGGGAAACATCGACTATCAGTTTCATGAATTCCGTCTTTCGGCGGAAACGGCAGCCAGCGCCACGGAGTGCGAGGCAGTCTGCGCCTTTGTGAACGACTCCCTTGATCGGGCCTGTCTCGCACGGCTTGCGGAGGAGGGCGTGCGCCTCGTCGCCCTCCGCTGTGCCGGATTCAACCAGATCGACCTGAAAACGGCCTCCGAACTGGGCCTCCGGGTCGTTAGAGTCCCCTCCTACTCCCCCCACGCTGTCGCGGAACACACCGTGGCTCTCCTCCTCACCCTCAATCGCAAGATTCACCGCGCCTACAACCGCGTCCGCGAACACAATTTCTCCCTCAACGGGCTCGTCGGTTTCGACCTCCACGGACGCACCGCCGGACTCATCGGGACCGGAAAGATCGGGAAGCTAACCGCGCAGATCTTCAGGGGATTCGGCATGGAGGTGCTTGTTCACGATCCCTATCCGGACCTGGACTGGGCTTCAGCGGCGGGCGCGATTTACACAAGTCTCGACGAGCTGCTCATGCGTTCCGACGTCGTCTCCCTGCACACTCCGCTGACGCCCGAAACGCACTATCTCATCAACGAGCAGACCCTCGCCCTGATGAAAGGGGGAGCCTATCTCGTCAACACGAGCCGGGGTGCCCTCATCGACACCGCCGCTCTCATCGAGGCGTTGAAGCAGCGCCGGCTCGGAGGCGTTGCTCTCGACGTCTACGAAGTTGAGGAGGGTGTCTTTTTCGAAGATCTCTCGCACGACGTCCTGCAGGACGACGACCTGGCGAGGTTACTGAGCTTTTCGAACGTTCTCGTCACCTCTCACCAGGGATTTCTCACCGAGGAAGCCCTCTCCGAAATCGCACGGGTGACGACCGAGAACCTGATCCGGTTCGGTCGCGGCGATGAACTCCTGCCCGGCACGGAGGTCTTCGCCCCCGGATCTCCGTGACTCCAACCACCAAACCCCATGACCACGCTTTTCCCATTTCCTCAATGACCCGCCTCCTCTTTGTCTGCCTTGGCAACATCTGCCGCTCGCCCGCCGGCGAAAACGTGATGAACCATCTTCTCGAACGCGAAGGATTGAATACCCGGTTTGAGGTCGACTCGGCGGGAACGGCCGGCTATCACATCGGCAATGCTCCCGACCTCCGCATGAGCAAGGCCGCCCGCGCCCGTGGCATCGCGATGAAGGGGCGGGCACGACAGGTGAACCCTTCGGATTTCGAAGCCTTCGACTGGATCTTCGCCATGGACCGCAGCAACTTCGAGGATCTCGCAGCCGTCAGGATGCGTAGCGATAATCCCACCGCGAGACTCGTCCTCTTCTGCGATTTCTGCGAGAAGCACGAGGAGAAAGAAGTGCCGGATCCCTACTACGGAGGCCCGGAGGGCTTCGAAAAGGTACTCGATCTGCTCGAAGACGGGTGTTCAACCTTTCTCCGTCGTTGGCGAGAGGAGAAGCTGGACTGACAGTTTTTTGATCACTTTTCAGGTATTTCTTTCCGAAATCCCGAATTTTGATCAAAATCCGACCATGCACCCCTCTCTTCACGAGCCGGGCAGGGGCGGACTTTTCCGAAGTCTCGTGCTGCCGTTTTCGCTCTTTGTCCTCGGAGCAAGCCTCGCCCTGATCGCGTGGCTTCAGGGAGTGAACCGGATGAAGGCGTTGCGGGACTTTGAGAACACGGCCCGGGAAAACGCCCGCTTCGTGGAGAAACTCCGCCTCCCTCGTTCTCCCGAGTTGGCTCGAAATCTCTCGGAAGTTCTCGGTGTCGGAGTGGGATTTTACCGTGCGAACGGAGCGGTCGCGGGGCTTCCCCCCGAACTCCTTCCGATCGTCGCCCAAATGGCGGGACCCGAAGCGCGCTCTTCGCGATCAGGTGAGTGGGACCTCGCGATTGCCCCGATCACCGGAGAGGAGTCTCACCTCCTGCTTCTGCGGAAAACCTCTCCCTTCTCTTCCAGTCCTGCGTCCTGGCTCCTGCCCACCCTTATTGTCACATCGCTGGGCGGAGGAATCGCCGCCCTCGTCGCGCGGCGCATCGTCATGCCTCTCTCCGCCCTGACCCGATGGTTGCCCAACCTCGAAGGCGACACCATCGGATCCCTCCCAGTCGCGGTGACGAACCGCAGCGACGAGATCGGAACCCTCGCCCGTACGCTTGAGGAGAATCATCGCCGACTCGTGGATGAAACGAAGCGGCGTCAACAATCCGAGCGCCTCGCGGCTCTTGGCCGCATCGCCACGAGCCTCGCTCACGAAATAAGGAATCCGGCTGCGGCGATCCGGATGCATGCCGATCTTCTCGCGACAGGCGCCACGCCCGAATCGAACGACTCGCTCGAACTCATCCGGGAGGAAGTCGACCGCATCACCGACCTCGTCAACCAGTGGCTCTACGTGGCTCGGAGCACTCCTCCCCGGATGGAACGTCACGATCTCGTCTTCCTCGTCAATCGGGTCGCCCGTCGACTTGCTCCCCAGTTCGATCATGCTCACGTCTCCTTTTCTTTGGAGGCCCCGGAAACCGCCCCCATCCTCGCCGATGCCCCGCGTCTTGAACAGGTGATTCGAAATCTGCTGATCAACGCCATGCAGGCAATGCCCAGAGGAGGCTCGATTCACGCCTCCATCCAAACGGAGGAGACTGCCGTCAGTCTTTTCATCAGAGACGAGGGCGACGGGTTCACCGAAGAGGCGCTCGCGCGCTGGAGCGAACCGTTCTTTTCGGAACGCGAGGGCGGGATGGGACTCGGGCTCACCCTCGCGGACGAGGTCATATCAGGCCTCGGTGCGGAAATCACCATCTCGAACGACGGCAACGGAGGCGGCAAAGTTCGGTGCCGCTTCCCGATCGTCGATCCTCAATCCTCCTGAAATGCAGAGGCCACCACGCATTCTTATCGTTGAAGACGAACGAGCGCTAGCGCTGGCCTTCGCGGCCGCGGCCCGCCAGGCGGGTGCGGCGAGCGAACTTGCGGCGAGTGCGGCCCAGGCCCGGCGTCTCCTCAGGGAGTCGGCGCCATTCGACGCACTCATCCTCGATATCGGTCTGCCCGACGAAAACGGGCTCTCGTTCCTCTCCGGTCTATCCGAAGCAGAACAACTTCCCACGATCGTCGTCACCGCCCATGGGGAGCTCGACAACACGATCGCCGCCCGAAAGCTGGGTGTGCGCGAGTTTTTCACCAAACCCCTCGAGTTTCCCGCCTTTCACTCGGCGCTTTCCTCGCTCCTGCGGACGCGGGACTCACCGGGGAGAGATGAGTCCACGGAAAGCACCGTCGACGGGGCCTTTATCGGTGCAGCCCCATCGATGAGATCCGTGTTCCGTCAAATCGCCCAAGCTTGCGCCAGTGAAGATCCCGTGCTGATCCGGGGAGAAACGGGATCGGGAAAGTCCCGGGTTGCACGCCTCATCCGGGAACACTCAGGTCGAAAAGACACCCCCTTCCTCATCCACAACGCCGCCTCCGCTCCACTCGAAGAAGCCTTGTCCGGATCACAGGGAGGAGTCCTTGTCATCGAGAACCTGTCCTTACTTTCAGGGACGGACCAGGCCCTTCTTCTCCGCGGATTCGAGACGGGCGACGACAGCTTTCCCAGGATCCTCGCTACCGTTTCCGAGGATCTTGGTCCGGCGCTGACGAGCGGAAGTTTTCGGAGCGATCTATACTACCGTCTCCAGGTTCTCGAAGTGGCCCTTCCTCCCCTGCGCGAACGGAAGGAAGATCTCCCGGCCCTCGCGGACTTCTTTTCCGCCCAGCTCTCTCCTGAACGCCGGACGGAAATCGCTCCCGGAGCCCTGTCGCGACTTGGCTCGCATCTCTGGCCAGGCAATCTTCGCGAGCTCCGCAATGTCGTCTCCTATTCACTGACCTCGGGGGTGGGGTCGCCGATTCTCGAGGAACGGCATCTTCCGGTCTATCTCCTCGATTCACGACGGCCTCAAGGTGAGGAGGCAAAAACTGGCCACTTGCCCGAATCGCTTCTATGCCCTTTGCGGGAGTGGATCGAGACGCGGTTGCAGGAAGATCCCGTGCCGTCCTACCGCGAACTGATTGAATCCCTCGAAACCGGCCTCCTCAGGGAGTTGCTCCCCCACTACGGAGGTCGACTCGCCAGGCTCGCCAAGGAACTGCAGGCCAACCGCGCCACCTTGCGCAAGCGGCTTCAGGACAATCCGAAGGTCGATTGAAAGAATCCAATCCAACTTCTGGTCAAAAAGTGACCACTTTTCAGAATCCAGTGGATCCCTCTTGCCCGCCGACCGGTTCTTCGCTTTATGGAGCGTGCTATTCGCTAAGCGATGACTACCCCCCGATTTTCCCTTTCCAGCTTTCGTCTCATCGTGATCACTTCGCTCGCTTTCCTGAGCACCCTTGTCCGTGCCCAGGATGAGGCCCCTCTCGAAAGCACCCTCGATCCGGTCGTCGTCACCGGATCCGGCACCGCGCCCAGCCCGGCCCCCGTTTTTCTCGCCGATGCGGAGAGCCACCTCGACGTGCCGCTGGTCGTCACTCCGACGAGGGAGGTGGCCCCCTCCGTTTTTTCACCCTATTCCGTCGCGACCTTGAGCGCCGACACGATCGTCGACCGGCTCGGGCGCACCCTGCCCGAACTGCTCGCGGAAACGCCTTCGGTGATGGTGCAGAAAACCGCCCACGGCCAGGGCTCGCCCTTCATCCGCGGGTTCACCGGCTATCGCAACCTCGCGCTCATCGATGGAATCCGGCTCAACAACTCCGTCTTCCGTGACGGTCCGAACCAGTACTGGAACACGATCGATCCCTACTCGGTCCGGTCCATCGAACTGGTGAAAGGCCAGGGATCGGTTCTCTACGGCAGCGACGCCATCGGCGGCACACTCAACGTCCTCACCGCGCGCCCCGTCTACGCGGAAAGCGGATTTCTCAGCGGCGGGCGCACCTTCGGGCGCTGGTCTTCGGCGGAACAGAGTTACACGGGACGCGTCGAAGGTTATGTCTCCGAAGCAGACCAATACGGGTTTCTTTTCGGCTTCACCGGAAAGGACTATGGCGACCTCCGCACCGCGGGGCAGGGAGAAAACCCCAACACGGGCTACGAGGAGTGGGACGCGGACCTGAAGGCGGAGTTTTTCCTCAATCCCGACACTCGTCTCACCTTCCTCCATCAACAGGTCCATCAGAACGACGCTTGGCGAACTCACAGTACGACTTATGGCATCCCGTGGCGCGGCACCACCATCGGATCCGACCAGCGCCGCTCCCTCGACCAGGACCGTCACCTCACCTACCTCCAGCTCGAAGGCAATCCCGGCGGCGTGATCGATCATTACCTCATCAGCGTCAGCCACCAGCGGCAGGCCGAAGAGCAGTATCGCGTCCGCGCCATCGGCGACGGCCGCATCAACGTGAGCGGCTTTGATGTCGATACCTACGGCACGATGGCCCAGTTCTCCTCCGACACGAACGCCGGATACCTCACCTACGGAGCCAGCTACTACATCGACCGCGTCGATTCCTACCGGGACAACTTCACCAAGAGCGGTGCCTACGATACCCGCTCCATCCAGGGGCCCGTCCCCGATGATTCAACCTACGAACTGGCCGACGTTTTCGTGCAGGACCGCATCTCCTTGAACGATCGTCTCGACACCTGGCTCGGAGCTCGCGCCACCCTTGCCCAGGCCGACGTTGGACGCGCCGAGGACCCCGTGACCGGCCGGGCGACCTCGTTCGAGGACGAATGGACCAGCGTGGTCGGAAGCGGCCGTTTTCTTTACGACCTGGACGGCAGCGACACTCTCGCACTGTTCGGCGGGGTCTCGCAGGGCTTCCGCGCGCCGAACCTATCCGACCTTTCCCGCCTCGACCTCGCCCGCTCCGGCGAAATCGAGACTCCCTCGCCCGGTCTCGATCCCGAAAAATTCACCTCGATGGAGATCGGGGTCCGGCGCGATCTCGAGGACACGCGGCTGTCACTGGCCTACTACCACACCGACATCAAGGACCTTATCGTCGGCAACCGCACCGGCCGGATCGTCGACGGATCACAGGAAGTCACGAAAATCAACGGCGGAGAAGGCTACGTGAACGGTTTCGAATTCGAGATCGAACAGGGTCTCACCGAAGAACTGACCCTCTTCGGTTGGTTGTCCTGGCAGGACGGTGACCTCGAGAGCGGCGGCGTCCGTGAACCCCTCAGTCGGATCATGCCCTTCTCCGCCGAGGCGGGCATCCGCTGGCAGCCCTGCGACGACGCCTGGGTCGAATTGCTCGCCTACGGAGCCGCGAAACAGGATCTGCTGCCGGCGCGGGATACGCTCGATACCCAGCGCATTCCGCCGGGAGGAACCTCCGGTTACGTCATCGGCACGGTGCGGGGCGGCTACGAGCTCGGCAACGGCCTCACCTTGACGGCGGCCCTCGAAAATTTCACCGACGAGTCCTACCGGGTCCACGGCTCGGGCATCAACGGACCGGAGCGGAACTTCATTCTCGGAGTCGAGTGGAAGTATTGAGGTGGGGGAAAGGTGGGAACCTTCCGAATCGAGCGTTGACCGGCGTCCGGGCCCGCACAAAAAAAACCCGCCGCGGTATCCCGCGGCGGGTTCGCAAATTTCAGGTCAGGACCAAGGGATCACTCTCCCTTGCCTTTGCCCTTGCCCTTGCCCTTGCCTTTACCGTCACCCTTGCCCTTCGGCGGGGCGGCAAGTTCGGCCTTGTCGAGTTGGCCGTCCTTATTGGTGTCGCGGGCAGCGAACAACTTGTCAATGTCGGCTCCCTTTTCCTTGGCCTTGGCAGCCATCGGACCGGCGGCGAATTCCTCCTTGGAGAGAGTTCCGTTGCCATCCTTGTCGAGAGTCTTGATCATGGCTTCGGCGCGCTTCGCGGGGTCGCCGCCTTTGCCCTTGCCTTTGTCTTTGCCTTCTTCAGCCTGCGAGAGGCCGACCGCCAATCCGGCCACGACGGTGGTGGCCACAACGAGGAATTTTTTCATCTGTCTTGAATTCTCAATTTTGAGGTTACCGGGACAACCGCCCCGGAGGGTTTTTGACCCCGCGCTATTAACGTCCGGGACGGCTGTTCGTTGCGAAATTTTTCAAGATTCCGCCGATTTTTTGAGCGCGGCCTCCATGAGACGGAAACCCCGGTCGATCAGGCTGACACGATCCTCGAGAAGTCCTGCGGCAAGGAGAGCCTGGTCAAGCAACTGGGCCGCAGCGAGTTTCGCCAGTTCGGGATTGGCCTCCCGGGCGCTGGAAAGCGCGTGGACGAGAGCGTGGCGGGAGTTCAACTCGAGTTCGACCTTCTGCGGCGGAAGCGGTTCGCCCGGGTTCATCGCCTGGAGCATCTGCCGCATCTGCGCGGACATACCCTGAGCGGGGACAAGGACGGCGGCCGGGCTGCTGACGAGGCGCTTGCCGGCGGCAACCTTCTCGACCTTCTCCTCGAGTTCGGCACCAAGGAATTCGCATAGCGCGGACATCTCCTCGTCGCCGAGCGGTTCGCCGGGAGTCTCAACGCTGGCATCCTCGGGAAGATCCACCTCGGACGAAGCGGCGGAAACGAGCGTTTTCCCGTCGAACTCCCTCAGGTGCTGGAGGAGGTATTCGTCGATCGCGTCGAGGAAGTAGATCACCTCCAGCCCGCGCGCCTTCAGCGCCTCAAGGTAAGGACCCGCTTCGACGGAGGCACGATCGGCCCCGGAGAGGTAATAAATCTTGTCCTGCCCTTCCTTGGCGCGGGTGAGATAATCCTCGAACCCGGTGAGGGTGCCGGGATCGGTCATGCTGCTTTCAAAGCGGAGCAGTTTCGCGAGACCTTCGCGGTGCTCGAAGTCGGTGACCACGCCCTCCTTGAGGAAGCGGGAGAATTTCGCATAGAACTCCTTGTACTTGTCGATGCCGTCCTTCGCCTCTCCGTCGAGAAACTTGAGGAAACGCTTTGTCACGACCCGATTGATCTTTCGAACGAGCGAGCTGTCCTGCATCGACTCCCGGCTGATGTTCAGGGGGATGTCGGCGCTGTCGATGACGCCTCGAAGGAAACGCAACCACTCGGGGAGGAGTCCTTCGGGTTTGTCGTCGATGAGGACGTTCTTGCAGTAGAGAGAGACACCCGGCTCCATCTGGCCCATGCCCCAGAGTTCGGTGTTTTCGGTCGGCACGAAGAGCAGGGCGTTCAGCTCGATGGGCGAGTCCGCGTTGAAATGCATGCGGTAGCGCGGCTCGTCGTAGGCCTTGGCCGAGAACTTGTAGAACTCGTTGTATTCCTCGTCGCTGACCTCGCTCTTCTTCTTCCTCCAGATCGCCTCGACCTTGTTGACCCGTTCCTCGCCGATCATGACGGGGAAGGAGACGAAGTTGGAATAATTCTCCACGATCGAGCGGATACGCTGGGAAGTGGCGAAATCCGAGCAATCCTCACGCAACTTCAACACGATGCGGCAGCCGCGCGGCAGTTCCTCCCCGGCCTCGGCAATCTCGTAGCCGGTCTTGCCGTCGCTGGTCCAGACGAGCGACTCGGACCCGGGCCGCCAGGAACGGCTGTAGACCGTCACCTGATCGGCGACCATGAAGGCGGAGTAGAAACCGACGCCAAACTGACCGATGAGAGCACTGTCCTTGCGCGCCGATTCCTCAAGGTTGCGAAGAAAGGCCTTCGATCCGGAATGGGCGATGGTTCCGAGATTCTCGTGCAGTTCCTCGCGCGTCATGCCGAGCCCGTGATCGGCGATGGTGAGTGTCTTCGCTTCCTCGTCGACTGAGAGTTGAATCTCGAGGGGCAGGTCGACACCCTCGATCGCGCTCTCGGTGAGCTGGAGGTGGCGCAGTTTTTCCAGGGCATCGGAGGCATTCGAGACGAGCTCGCGCACGAAGATCTCCTTGTCGGTGTAGAGAGAGTGAATGACGATGTCCAGCACCTGGCTGACCTCGGCCTGGAACTCGCGTTTTTCGGGAGCAATGGAGGTGGTCATGGGAATGATAGGGAGTTGTTTTTACTTACGTGCGGTCCGGAAAATGGGTGTCGGAAAGAAAAAGTCAAGAACGCCGGAGCAGGCCGCGTCCCCTTCGCCTTCCTGAATTGCAGCGTCCGAATCGCCAATCCGGGACCACTTTTTCGCGTCAGTCGCCTGTTTTTCCTTTCCCCTCCCCGGGGATCGGGCAAGATTCCGCCCCACTCTTTACCCCCGACCGGAGAACCCGATGAAAATCATTGCGATTGCCAACCAGAAAGGCGGCGTTGGAAAAACCACCACCTCGGTGAACCTCGGCGCCTGCCTTGCGGAACGGGGGGTGAAGATTGTCGTTCTCGACCTCGACCCTCAGGCCAATTCGACCAGTGCCCTCGGTTTCACTCCTGGAGAACACCCCAGCATTTATCAGCATCTCATCGGCGGCGGTGACGTTTCCGATCTCGTCCTGAAAACCAAGTACGACAATCTTTCGCTCATTCCCTGCGACATGGACCTCGCCGGCTGTGAGATCGAGATGGCCCGTGAGGACGACCACCTCGTGCGGCTTCGCAATCTCCTTGCCCCCTTCAAGGCAAGCGACCCGGCAGACTACATGCTGATCGACTGCCCTCCGTCCCTCGGTGTGCTCATGACCTCCGCCCTCGCCGCCGCCGACGAGTTGATCGTGCCCTTGCAATGCGAATATTTCGGACTCGAGGGACTCTCGAAGATCGTCGGAGTCCATCAGCAGATCCGCGAGTCCGGGGCCAACGCCGAGGTCGTCCTCGAAGGGATCGTCATGACCATGGCCGACAGCCGCACCAATCTCTCCGGCATGGTCATCAGCGACGTGCGCGAGTATTTCCCTGAAGTAACCTACGAAACGGTGATCCCCCGCAACATCCGTCTCGGTGAGGCTCCCAGCTATGGGCAGACGATCATCGACTACGCGCCCACCTGCTCCGGCGCTGCCGCTTACCGCGCACTCGCCGACGAATTCCTGCGGAGACACGCGTGAGATACGCGCCATGAGTCATGGGCACGCGGCGACCACGTGACCCGTGACCCGCCGTAAAATTCGCTGTAAAACCCGGGAAATGGGGTAAACTCACCCTTTTCTTTTCCACCCTTTCCTCTCTCCCATGGTCAAGTGGCTCCTCAAACTCATCGTCGGCAGCCGGAACGCCCGCGTGATCCGCGGTATTGCTCCGATCGTCGTCAAGATCAACGAAATCGAGAAGGACCTGCAAAACCTGCCCGAACGGGTGCTCAAGGAAAAGACCGCCGCCTGGAAAGACCACCTCGACCGCTACAGCCTCCGTGTCGAGAACTACAGCGAACGCATTCTCGAAACCCGGACGGAAGAGGATAACCGCACCCTCCTTGCCGACTGGGCAACACGCTTCGAACGACTCGCGGACGAATATCGCCAGGTCTCATCCTTCATCTCGTCCGACCGGGTCGTAAGTCTCCCGGCAGACGAAGTCGTGCCGCGAATTCTCGAGGCGCAGCAACTCTTCCACGATCTCAAGGACCAGTTCCCCGCCGCCCGCGCCGCCTATCTCGAGAAGATCCTTCCCGAGGCCTTCGCCGTCGTGAAAAATGCCGCGCGCCGCCTCTGCGGCACCGAATGGATCGTCTGCGACCATCCCGTGAAGTGGGAGATGGTCCACTTCGACGTACAGCTCATCGGCGGCATCGGCCTCCACCGCGGCATGATCGCCGAGATGGCCACCGGGGAAGGGAAAACCCTCGTCGCCACCCTGCCCGTCTTCCTCAACGCCCTCACCGGACTGGGCGTCCACGTCGTGACGGTGAACGATTACCTCGCCCGCCGCGACTCCGAGTGGATGGGCCACCTTTTCAAGTATCTCGGCCTCACCGTCGGTGTCATCCAGAACGACCTCCGCGGCGAGCTGCGAAAGCAGCAGTACGAGATGGACATCACCTACGGCACCGCCAGCGAGTTCGGTTTCGACTACCTCCGCGACAACGGCATGGCCCAGGATGCCCAGCAGCAGGTTCAACGGAACCACTACTTCTCCCTCATCGACGAAGTCGACTCCGTCCTCGTCGACGAGGCCCGCACCCCGCTCATCATCTCCGGCCCCGTGACCGTAAGGCAGGACCAGCAGTTCGACCAGTTCAAGGGCCAGATCCGCGACCTCTACCGCAAGCAGGTCCAACTCTGCAACGACCTCGCCAACGAGGCGAAGAAGCTTCTCGACGAGGGCCAGGCCACCGAGGCCGGGAACACCTATTACAAGATCAAGCTCGGCATGCCGCGGAACCGCGCCTTCATGCGGGCGATGGAAAACACCGAGGTGCGCCGCGCCGTCGAGAAAGCCGAACTCGAATTCTACCGCGATCCCCAGAAGACCGCCCTCTTCGCCCTGAAGGAAGAGCTCTACTTCACCCTCGATCCCAAGGCCCACGAAGCCGAGCTCACCGAGAAGGGGCGCCAGTTTCTCAGCCCCGGAGACCCGCAGGCCTTCGTCCTTCCCGACCTCTCCGAAGCTTTCTCCGCGATCGACGGCAACGCCACCCTGACCGACACCCAGAAAGCCGCGGCCAAGCGCGAACTGCAGCAGCAGATGTCCGCCCAGGCCGAAAAGATGCACACCATCTCCCAGCTCATGAAAGCCTACACGCTTTATGAGAAGGACGTGCACTACGTCGTCGAAGACAACCGCGTCATGATCGTCGACGAGAACACCGGCCGGAAGATGCCCGGCCGCCGCTGGTCCGACGGCCTCCACCAGGCCGTCGAGGCGAAGGAAGGCGTCACCATCGAGGGCGAGACCCAGACCTACGCGACGATCACGATCCAGAACTACTTCC
>JAGRPC010000288.1 GCA_020439925.1 Verrucomicrobiia bacterium
GATCGGCGTTGCCGGAATGATCGCGGGGGATGAAGGGTTTGCCCTCCGGATCCATTCCCCGGGTGGTCTCAACCCAGGGGCCGTTGTCGGAGGTGAAGAGAACGAGCGTGTTCTCCGCGAGCCCGAGTTCGCGCAAGGTCTTCACGATCTCGCCGCAGCTCCAGTCGATCTCCTCGACCGCGTCGCCGAAGGGACCGCCCGCGCTCTTGCCCTTGAACCGCTCCGACGCCCCCAGCGGGATGTGCGGCATGTTGTGGGCAAGGTAGAGGAAGAAGGGGCTCTCGCGATGCCGCCGGATGAAATCGATCGCCTCGCGGGTGTAGTCCTGGGTAATGTGGTCCCATGACTCCACCGCGGGCACGACAACTTCCTCATTGCGCAGGATCGTGCTGCGGAATTTCGTGTCGCTCACCCTCACGGTGGCGCCGTTGTAGAGGGGTGTGCCGTAGAATTCGTCGAAACCCTGGCCGTTCGGCATGGTGGCGGGGTCGAAGCCGGTGGGCGAATCCTTCGCGTGCGCCCCGAGGTGCCACTTGCCGATGCAGCCGGTCGCGTAGCCCGCTTCGCGCAGGACCTCGGCCATCGTGATTTCCTTCGGGTGCACGACGGTGTGCTGATTCTTCTGGTTGCCGGGCTCCGCCACCCGGATCGGATAAGAGCCTGTCATCAGAGCGGCCCTCGACGGTCCGCACACGGCCTGGGCATAGAAACTGGTCAGGCGCAGCCCTTCCGCCGCCATCGCATCGAGATGGGGCGTCTTGATCTTCTCCGAGCCGTAGCAACCGAGGTCTCCGTAGCCGAGATCGTCGGCGAAGATGAGGACGATATTCGGTTTCTCCGCCGCCCCGACCGGCAGCAGTGCCAGAGTGGATAGGAGGAGAGAGAGCAGGGCCGGGAGTTTCATGGGTGAAGGGGAGTTTTGCGGATTTGGGAGTGCAGGACAAGGCGGGGAGGGGGCGTGAAGGCGGGGGGAGTCGCAAAGTAATCGATATGGAATGGAGGTTGCCGTGGTTCTGGCGTTCAGGTATAGAAAACCGAGCCATGCCCCGTGTTGCCACAACCCACTCGTCTTCGAAAGATTCAACGTTTCCAACACGGCCCGGCGCGGAAGGGCGTTTTTTCAGGATGATTCCCGTGCGCAAGTCGTGAGTGAAGTGAACTCCGATCTCTCGTAGGACGACCCTCATGCCTGGAAGCCCTGAACAACAAGCCCGCGAAACGATCGACGCTCAGTTGGCGGCGGCGGGCTGGATCGTGCAGGACCTCGACCAGCTCAACCTCTCCGCCTCCCGCGGAGTCGCCGTCCGCGAAATGCAGTCGCAGGGCGGTCCCGCCGACTACCTCCTCTTTGTCGACGGCAAGGCTCTCGGAGTCGTCGAGGCAAAAAAAGCGGGCTCCACGCTTTCCAGTGTGGCCGAGCAGTCGGAACGCTACTCCCACGCCCGCAACTGGATCCCCCAGCGCTGGGCCGACCCGCTGTCCTTCACCTACGAGTCCACCGGCATCGAAACCAATTTTCGCGACCAGCGCGACCCCGACTCTCGCTCGCGTCCCGTTTTCGCGTTTCACCGCCCGGAGCATCTCCTCGAGCTCGTCCAGCAGGCCGACACGCTGCGCGCCCGCCTTGCGGCCCTGCCCGGTGCCCGTCCGCTCGTCACCGAGCCCCTGCGCGACTGCCAGGTCTCCGCCATCACCGGCCTGGAAACCTCCCTCGCCGACAACCGCCCCCGCGCCCTCCTCCAGATGGCCACCGGCTCCGGCA
>JAGRPC010000289.1:0-293 GCA_020439925.1 Verrucomicrobiia bacterium
GGTAGGCCTGCTGGCTCCAAGTCACTCCGCTGCGGGTGAAGACGTAGGCCGCGCCGGAGTTGTTGGCAGAGCCATCGTCGTCGGGCACGCTGTTCACGCCCGTGGTGTTGCTATCTTCGAAGTAAGCCCCGGCAACCACGGTGTCGCCCGAAACCGCCACGGAGAGGCCGAATCGGTCATCGCCCCCGGTGTTGGAGGCCTTGAGGTAAGCTTGCTGGCTCCAGGTTCCCCCGCTGCGGGTGAAGACATAGGCCGCCCCGGAGTTGTCGGCCATGCCGTCGTCGTCGGGCACG
>JAGRPC010000289.1:487-1919 GCA_020439925.1 Verrucomicrobiia bacterium
CGGGCACACTGTCCACGCCCGTGGTCTTGCTGTCTTCGGAGGGGGCTCCGACCACCACGGTGTCGCCCGACACGGACACCGAGTTGCCGAAAGCGTCACCCGCCCCAGTGTTGGAGGGCTTGAGATAGGCCTGCTGGCTCCAGCTCCCCCCACTCCGGACAAAGACGTAGGCTGCTCCTGAGAAATCCGCCGAGCCGTCGTCGTCGGGCACGCTGTTCACGCCTGTCGTGTTGCTGTCTTCATTCGGCGCCCCGACGACCACGGTGTCACCCGATACCGCCACGGACCCGCCAAAACTGTCACCGGCTCCGGTGTTGAAAGCCTTGAGGTAAGCCTGCTGGGCGATCGGATCGATGGTGATCGGGTAAGTGGCACCCCTGTCGTCCACGCTCACCGTAAGGCCGGTGCCTCGCGCCTCGAAGCGCGCCGTCAGCAAACGCCCGGTGGCATCCCAGGCCTTCAATCCACCGTAGGTGAGAGCCGCGGCGTCGTTTTCGCTCACGAAATTCACGCCCAGACCTTCTCCCGACACCACGGGGCGCAGGCCTCCCCGCACCGCCAGGTCGAGGTGGAGGATCTCTTCGCCGGACCCGGCCGGTCGCTCGCCAAGGGTCCAGCCCTGCTCGAGTCCCCGGCCGTCGTTGACGAACCATTCCTCGAGGATCCCATCCCGGCGAAAACTGAGGCGCGTGTCGGAGACCTCGGGCGTGGCCTTGCACGCGACGGAGTGGCGCTCCTCGCCGACGCCGTATCCGGTCAGTTCCAATCCCCAACGCCACGCATGATCACGAGGTTGGGTTAGGAAGCCGCGCCCGTCGAAGACGGTGCGCCAGCGCTGCCCGGGGTTGGTCGCGGAAACGGTGCCGTCTCCGTTTTTCTCGAAGCGGTGTTTCCAGTCCTCGTGGGCTTCACGAATCGAGGTCCACTCTGCTGCGGTCAGTCCCTCGGGAGGAGACTCGTCCGCGAGGTCTGCGGGAGCCGGCACGGCCACGACGGAGGTAAAGGCGGAGAAGCCAAAGAAGGCGACGGCGACAATGGATCGATTTCTTTTCATGGGAACGTAGGGGGAGGTCATCTCAGGTCATCTCTTTTGGATCGTCACGCGGGTGATCCGGGATTGTTTGCCGGTGGCATCGACGGCGCGAATCTTCACCACGTTGCGGCCGGATCTGAGCGGAGCTCGGTAACTCCACCTGGTCGTCCCCCGGGCGGAACGGTATGTCGTGCGACCTGCAGGCCGCGTATCACGCGCCTCGACCCGGAGGAGGTCGCCGTCCGCATCCGCCGCGCTGCCCTTGAGGGAGTATCGGCCTTTCGAAGTGATGATCGTCTTTTTCCCGATAACTCGCAGGGTGGGAGGGCTGGAAGGAATCGTGAAGACGTAGGCCGCCCCGGAGCTGTCAGCCATGCCGTCGTCGTCGGGCACGCTGTC
>JAGRPC010000290.1 GCA_020439925.1 Verrucomicrobiia bacterium
CCGAAGGCTCTCTTATTCCGCCACTTCGACCTTCACGACATCCATCTGGACGAACTGTCCGTTGTAGGGCTGGGGAGACGGAGAGATCCCCTCGACGACCAGCTTCTTGAAATTGGAAATGAGTTTTCCGTTCTGCCCGTTTCCGCTCAAGGTGATCGCCGCCCCCCCGTCGATCTCGATCGTCTTCGTGTAATCGATGGTGAAGATGCGGTGACCGACCGCGTCCTGGCGGTTGAGGAAATAATGCGCCTCGGGCGAGGACACATCGATCCGATAGATATTGTAGGTCGCGTTGTCGGGCTCTCCACCGCGATAAAAGTATTCGCCATCCTTCTCGCCGCCCTTGTACATCATCGGTTCGACCACTCCGCGAAAATGGATCGTGACCTTGTAGCGCTTCCCTTTCTCGCCACCGAACTTCTTTTCCGCGCTGAAATTGTCCGTCTTGAACGGGTCACCGGTGACCAGCGCCGACTCGCAATTGGCCCCTTCCTTGGGGTTTTCCGGCATCTCCCCCTTGCAGGGAAATTCGAACCGGTAGCCGTCGATCGAAGCGGCAGGGCTGTCGGTTTTTTTCTCCCTGGCATCGTCGGAGTGAACGTAGCGGAATCCCCCGAGCAGGGAGGCGAGAAGAAGGGCAAAAGTGAGTTTTCTCATGGAGGGCATTCTGATCAGGCGGAAGTTTGGAGGCAAGAGCGTGGTTGCGGAGATTCGCCTTTTTGCGCAGGATTCCCATGACCCCGGCGACATGAAAAAACACTCTCCCGTTTCGATCTTGTCGGGTGCCGCGCTTTTGCTGGCGACACAAGCCTCCCTCGCCGATTCGCTCATCGAGAAGGTGACAGCCTTTTTGCAGCCACGCCTCCAGACGGTGGATCCGGCTCCGGTGGGGACATCGGCCTGGGAAGAGATTCTGGCCCGCCCGGATCCGGGAACCTTCTTTCTGCGATATGCCTTCGGAATCCAACGGAACGCCTCCAAGGTTTTGAAACCGAAGCAAGTGGACGAGTTGGAACAGACCATCGCCCGACATTCACCGGCCCATTCTCGCTGGCACGACGAAAGAAACACCCTGCGGTGCAAGTACAACGAGGTCCTGTGGCGTTATGTGGGCGCCGGAGACGCCGAGGCGGCGGTCCTGCGAATCGAGCTGACCGAATGGATGAGACTGCGCATGACCTGGACCGAACAGGAGCACCTCGCCCAGTATCGCTTCGCTCGGGACGTGTGGAAGGTCCTCGACGAAAGCCAGCGCGCAAAGCTGCTCTCCGGCGAATGGAAGGCCTACGCCAAACAGGACACCGGCCATACCAGGGGTGACGCAACGAACCGGATCATCACCCGCGCCCTTGGAAAACCGGACGACATGGAGGTATTCAACCGGTCGGCAGGGCTCTGGAGCGAGGCTCGCTTGCCTCTCCAGGCAACCGTGGCAGAAGGCGAGAACAACGAACGCCGCCTTGTTTTTGCGATGGATCTCAACAACGAAGCCATGGTGCACGAGGCGAATCGAATCGCTACGGCAGCTTATTCAAAGCTCTACCTGGCCGATGCCGACGCCATTCGACGCATCGTCAGGAGCTCCTACAAGGACCCAAAATCCAAATGTGATAAGGCCGCAGCCGAAGCGTGGCGCGAGGCCAGCGAACGATTTGAGGTGGGCGCACCGGATCTTTTCCGGCTTCTCAACAAACGGTGAGATTGGAATCCGCGCTCCGGAACCTCCCAGGAGATGGGGCAGGGAATGCTCGGATCGGAGGAAAAAACGGTTTGACTCAGGCCTCTTTCTTGATAGGGAATCTCATTAGCAATATGAACCGCTCCATCGTTTCTCCCCGAATCCGCCGGACTTTTTCGTCCCGCGCCCTGAAAACGGCCCTCGTTTTTGCAGCCTGCGCCCTTCTCTTCCCCGCCGCTTCCAATGGAGGAGAGAGGCGTTTTGTCTATTCCTACGAAACCAATACCTATGTTCCGGGCAGCATCGAACTGGAGAACTGGCTCACCTGGAAGGACCGGGACAACGGCATGGGGCGCTTCGAATTCCGCCACGAAGTTGAATTTGGAATCACCGAGGACTTCCAGCTCGGGCTCTACCTCGCCGACTGGCGGATTGACGAGGGAGTTGGAGAGTCATTCCATGACTTCGCGATCGAGGGCATCTACAACCTGACCAACCCCTACACCGACTTCATCGGGTCGTCCCTCTACGGCGAAGTCAAATTCGCGAATGAATTTCTCGAACTGGAAGGAAAACTTCTTCTCCAGAAGAACCTGGGTCCCGTCGCCCTCGTCTACAACGGCATCGTCGAGTCGGAGTGGGAAGGAGACGGACTTTCGGAAGTCACCGGGGTGCTCGAACAGACCGCCGGGGTGAGCTACCAGGTGTCACCTTCCTTTCTCGTCGGAGTCGAAGCCCTCGCCGAGGTCGAGATCGAAGACTGGCAGACCGCCGAGGACATGGCCGTCTTCTGGGGGCCCAACTTTTCCGTTCGAGGAGGAGATCACTGGTTCACCGCGGCCGGGCTTTGGGAAATGACCTCTACCGGCGAACCGGATTTCCAGTTGCGGATGATCTGGGGAATCCATCTCTGAGCCAGGCCGGAATCCACTCTCTCCCGATGAAGTTCTTCATCCCCGCCCTGCTGGCTCTCGGACTGGTTTCGAGTTTCCTGACCTCCTGTGAAAGCACTTCGGCTCCCGCCACAGGAGGGGGAGCACAGGCGTCCTCGAGCGGAGGAGCGAGCCCGGACGGGAAACGTATCTATTACGGACGCTGCACCTCCTGCCACGCACCGGACCCCGTGCGGGACTACACCCGGTCCGAGTGGCACGGCATCATCTCGGAGATGGCGCCAAAGGCGAAACTCAACGGAGCGGAGCGTTCCGCCGTTCTCGCCTACGTGCTCGCGAACGCCGCCGATTCCTGACCGTTGCCCGGCAGGAGCGGAGGTCTCAGAACGAGGTTTCCTGATGGTCTCCACGTGGAAGCGGCGTTCTGAAACTCGGACGGACCGTGCATGCGGTAAACCCATCCGAGAACTCCTATTGCGATTCGAGAGGGATGATGGCACGGGTCGTCATGTGCACGACTCGGCGCCGGGCGACTCGTCAACCTTGGTTGACGTTGTCCTCCATGCTTGCGGCGGCACTGACGGGATGTGTCTCCTACGAGCCGGCTCCGCTCTCTCCCGAGCAGTCCGCCTGGGAAGTGAATTCGCGCTCACTCGACGACCCGGGTTTTCGCGCCTTTCTGAATGAGGAAAAGGCCGGCGAGGGACCGTGGAACGTGAACCGACTCGCCCTCGCGGCGGCTTATTTCCACCCGGACGTGGCCATCGTCCGTGCCCAGGCAGCCGAGATGGCGGCGGCGGTCGAAACAGCCGGTCAGCGTCCCAACCCGGTGTTCACCTTCGGTCCCCAGTTCGCCAGCAATCGCGCGACCTACACCCCCTGGTTCCTCGCAGGCAATGTGGCCATTCCCATCGAGACGGCCGGCAAAAGAAAGCGGCGAATTGAGCAAGCGGTGAGCACGGCGGAAGCGGCTCGCTGGCGGGTCTCCTCCCAAGCCTGGTCGGCACGGGCTCGGGTTCGCACGGCGATGCTCGACCTCTACTCGGCTCGCGAGAACCTGAGGCTCCTGGGAATCGAGAGAGGATTGAACGAGGAGACCATCGGCAAACTCACCGCCCAGATGGAGGCCGGCGATGTTTCGCCCTTCGAGTTGACCCAGGCGAGGCTGGCACTGAACCGTACTCATCTGACCTGGCAGGATGCCAAGAGAAACGAAGTCACCGGAGAGGCTAAACTGGCGGCGGCCGTCGGAGTGCCGGTCTCGGCGATTCGTTCGGTCCCACTCGACCTGAGCGATTTTCAGCGCCTGCCGGAAATCGGCAAGACGGTGAGTTACCGGATGGCCCTCACACAACGGGCCGACCTGATGGCCCTGTTGGCAGACTACGCCGCCGCCGAAGCGGCTCTTCGGCTGGAAATCGCCCGACAGTATCCCGATTTCAATCTGAAGCCGGGTTACGACTACAACTCCGGCCAGAACCGATGGCAGTTGGGATGGTCGATCGAATTGCCGCTCAACGGCAACCGCGGTCCCATCGCCGAAGCGGAAGCCCGCCGACAATCCGCGGCAACGGCTTTCCTTGCAAGACAGGCAGCCATCCAGGGAGAACTGGAAATCGCCCTCGCCGACTACAACGCCTCACGGGCAAAAGCCCTCACGGCGGAACAACTGTCCCGGGAGGCGAAGACTGCAGCGGAAACCACCCGCCGCCTGGTCGATGCCGGGGAAGTGTCGGCTCTGGAACACACCCGACGCCAGATCGAGGCCAGTGCCGCGGAAGTGGCGCTGCTTGCGGCGAGGCTGGAGGCGCAGGTCGCCGCCGGCTCTCTCGAGAATGCCATGCAATCGGTTTTACCCTGAGAATTGAGAATCCCGCTTATGAAAACGCGATGGTGGCTCTTCCTGTTGATGATTCCCGGCTTGGCGGAAGCGGCCGACTCGGGCGGTTCGGCGCCGGCGTCGGTCACCAAGGAAGGCGAACTCGTCATCGTGACCCTGAAACCCGATGCGGAAGAAAAATTGAGACTGAAAGTGGTACCGGTCGAGCACAAGGCGGTGCCTGAGACCCGGCTCTTTGCCGGGGAAGTTGTCACTCCGCTGGCGGCTCCCGGCGGCGGGGTAGCCCCCGTTCTCGGGGGAACGCTGGATGAAGTGTTGCGCCTCGCAGAACTGCAGGCGACGGCCGATGGAAAAGTCACCCAAGCCGAGGTTCAGGTCGAAGCGGCCCGGATCACCGTGGAGCGGGCCGAAAAGGTCCTGAAGGCGCAAGCCGGCAGCGTTCGTTCCGTGGACGAAGCCAAATCCGCCCTCGCCCTCGCCGAGTCGTCCCTGGCCACGGCCAAGGCCCAGCGGGATCTACTGGGCGCTCCGGTCGGACGCGACGGCGGGGCGCGGCGCGCCTGGGTTCGCGTTTCGATCTACAGCGGTGAGTCCGCCCGGTTGAATCCGGAGGCGGAGGCTTCCATCGAAACGCTGGCGAAGGAAGTGGTCGCGCCGAAAGCCAGGCCGGTCGCAGGTCCGCCCACCGCCGATGCACTCACCAACTCGGTGGATTGGTATTACGAGTTGCCCGGTGAAACGAAGCTGCGCGCCGGGGAGCGGGTCGCCGTTTCAATCCCCGCCAAGGACGGCGAGGTCGAACGCCTTGTCGTGCCTTTCCACGCCGTCCTCCATGACATCCACGGCGGCCAATGGATCTACGAGCAAACCGGCGACCACACCTACACGCGTCGCCGGGTGCAGGTCGCCCGCCTTTCGGGGGATCTGGCGGTCCTGACCACCGGGCCGCCGGAGGGCAGCCGCGTCGTCACCGACGGCGCTACCGAGTTGTTCGGCACGGAATTCATGACGGGGAAATAGATCGCCATGTTGAATGCCATCGTCACCTGGGCGCTGAACCTGCGCGTGCTGGTCGTCGCGGCGGCGGTGGCGCTGCTGATCGTGGGCGTCGACGCGACCCGGAATGCGCCGCTCGACGTGTTTCCCGAGTTCGCCCCGCCGCTGGTGGAGGTGCAGACCGAGGCACCCGGGCTCTCGACCGAGGAGGTCGATTCGCTGGTGACCGTCCCTCTCGAAAATGCGCTGAACGGGCTCCCTTTCCTGAAGACGATCCGGTCGAAGTCGGTGCTGGGTCTTTCCTCGGTGGTGATGATCTTCCAGTCGGGCACCGATCTCCTCCAAGCGAGGCAGCTGGTTCAGGAGCGGCTCAATCTCGCCCAAGGCCGCCTTCCCGCAGTGGTGAAACCGCCCGTGCTGATGGCGCCCTATTCGTCCCTCAGCCGGGTCCTCAAGGTGGGTCTCACCTCGGACACTCTCGACCAGATGGAACTCAGCGAACTGGCCCGATGGACGATCCGCCCCCGCTTGATGGCGGTCCGGGGAGTGGCCAATGTCGCGATCTGGGGGCAGCGGGACCGGCAATACCAGGTCCTGGTCGATCCACAACGGCTGCGTGCCGCCGGAGTCACGCTGGACGCGGTGACTCGCGCGGCGGGCGATGCCGCAGTGATCAGCGCGGGCGGTTTCATCGACACCCCGAACCAGCGGCTCAGTGTCGCCCAGTTGTCCCTCATTGCGTCGCCGGAAGATCTCGCCCGCACCGTGGTGGAATTCCGGAACGTAACTCCGATCCGCTTGGGCGACGTGGCCGAGGTCACCGTCGGTTTTCCCGCGCCCATCGGCGACGCGGTCATCAACGACGGGGACGGCATCCTTCTTATCGTCGAAAAGCAACCTTGGGGGAACACGCTCGATGTCACCCGGGGAGTGGAACAGGTGCTCGAGGAACTGAAACCCGGCCTCGAAGGGGTGACCATCGACAGCACCATTTTTCGCCCCGCCACCTTCATCCAGCTTTCCATCGATCACCTGACCGAGGCCTTGTGGTTGGGCTGCCTTCTCGTGGTCATCGTGCTGGCACTCTTCCTCGGAGACTGGCGCACCACGGTGATCAGCGTCATCGCCATTCCCCTGTCTCTGGCGATTGCCCTGCTCGTCCTGCGATGGCGGGGGGAAACGATCAACACCATGATCCTCGCCGGGCTCATCATCGCACTGGGGGAAGTGGTGGACGATGCCATCATCGATGTGGAGAACATCCTCCGGCGTCTCCGCCAGCATCCCGACAAGCCGAGGTTCCGGGTCGTGCTGGACGCCTCTCTCGAGGTGCGCAGCGCGGTCGTTTACGCCAGCGTCATCATCGTGCTGGTGTTTGTTCCCGTGTTCTTCCTGCCGGGTCTAGCCGGCACCTTCTTCCGGCCCCTCGCCTTGTCCTACATCCTCGCGATCGGTGCGTCCCTGCTGGTTGCCCTGTCGGTGACGCCCGCGCTCAGCCTGATCCTGCTGCGTGTGAAACAAGACGGCGGAAAGGAGGCCCTGCTCGCGCGAGGACTGAAGGGCATCTATCGGGCCATACTGCCGGGATTTGCCCGGCGCCCGTGGGCGGCGATCGGCATCCTCGCGATGGCCTTCGCCTTCACCGGCTGGATCTGGAAAGGCAAGCTGAAGGAGGAGTTCCTGCCGAGCTTCAAGGAACGCGATTTCCTGATGCACTGGCTTGAAAAGCCCAACACTTCGGTCGAGGCAAGCAAACGCATCACCATCGCGGCGGCGAAGGACCTGCTCGCGGTCGACGGAGTCAGGAACCACGGCGCCCACATCGGGCGGGCCGAAGTGGCGGACGAGGTGGTGGGTCCGGACTTCACCGAACTGTGGATCAGCATCGATCCCGAGGCGGACTACGACGAGACCATTCACCGGGTGCAGGCGGTGGTTGATGGCTACCCCGGCCTGACCCGGGATTTGCTCACCTTTTTGCGGGAGCGGATCAAGGAAGTGCTCACCGGTGCGAGTGCCAGTATCGTGGTGCGCATCTTCGGACCCGATCTGGAGGAACTGAGGGACCGGGCCTCCGAAGTCGGCGAAACGCTCAAGGACGTGCCGGGCGTCAGCGCGCTCAAGGTCGAGTCGATGGTCCTGGTGCCCCAGATCACGGTGCAGTTCCTTCCCGAGAGAGCCGCGCTGCATGGACTGACCGCCACCCAGGTCCGCCAGGCGGTGAACACCCTGATCAGTGGCAGGAAAGTGGGCGAAGTGTTCGAGGATCAGCGGGTGCACGATGTCCTCGTCTGGAGCACGCCGTCCGTCAGGGCCGATTACACCACGCTGCGCGATCTGCTGATCGAGACGCCGTCGGGAGGTCACGTCCGTCTCTCCGACGTGGCCGATCTGGCCATCGTTCCGACCCCGAATGCGATCAAGCGGGAGGGAGCCTCCCGGAGGATCGATGTCACCTGCAACGTCTCGGGTCGCGCCCTCGGCGACGTGGCGCGAGACATCGAGGAGCGGGTTGCCCAGGTGAGCTTCAAGAGCGGCTACCACCCCGAGATCCTCGGGGAATGGGCCGAGCGGCAATCCGCCCAGAAACGCCTTGGATGGCTGGCCTTGGCGTCTTTGGCGGGAATCCTCGTCATCCTCTTGGCCGATTTTCAATCTCCCCGTTTAGTGCTGCTCATTGCTCTTACCCTGCCCTTCGCCCTCATCGGCGGGGTAATGGCCGCCTGGCTGAGCGGCGGTGTCCTGTCCCTGGGATCGCTGGTCGGCTTCGTGACCGTCCTGGGGATCGCCGCGAGAAACGGCATCCTGCTGGTGAGCCACTACCGGCACCTGGAAAGGGAAGAAGCTTGTCCATTCGACCTGAACCTGGTTCTCCGCGGCAGCGAGGAGCGCCTGATTCCAATCCTCATGACCGCCGCCACGGCGGCGCTGGCTCTGCTGCCGCTGGTCCTGAAGGGAGACGTGCCCGGAAACGAAATCGAACGACCTCTCGCTCTCGTCATCCTCGGCGGATTGATCACCAGCACTGCTCTGAACCTGTTCCTCCTGCCGGCGCTTTATGCTCGATTTGGCAGGATCGGAAAACCATCCTCACGAGAATCCCTCGAACCATGAATCCCGACGCAAACGAGAAGGAACGCCGCGCCTACTGGGCTGAGCAGATGGAGGAAGGCTACGC
>JAGRPC010000291.1:0-1366 GCA_020439925.1 Verrucomicrobiia bacterium
CCCAGGCGGGATTTGCGGTGTTGTCGCCATAGGTCACCTGGACAAAACGCACTCCGGCCTCGCAAAGCCGCCGCGCGAGGAGACATTTCCGGCCGAAATCCTCGGTTGGAGCCCCTTCCCGGATTCCATAGAGCTCGTGGGTCGCTGCGTCCTCCTGAGAAAGATCGGTCACGCCGGGAGCATGCGACTGGATGCGCCAGGCGAGTTCGTAGGATTCGATTGCCGCCTCGAACTCGGCATCGCCGGGCCGTTTCGCCCGCTGCGCCTCGTTCATCGCCTGGATGAAATCAAAGCGTCGGCGCAGTCCCGCGGGATTGTCTTCGGCACGAGGCAGATTCCGGATCGCCGCCTCCGAGGCTGGCGCGTCCGCCCGACCAAGGGGAGTCCCCTGGTAGACCGGAGGAAGGAAGGCGCTCCCGTAGTTCCGAGCCCCTCCGTTGCCGATGGAGGGACCGATGGTGATGAATCCGGGAAGATTTTCGCTCTCGCTTCCCAGCCCGTAAGTGATCCACGAGCCCATCGATGGACGAATGAAATTGGTCGTCCCGGTGTGAAGGAACAAGGTCGCCGGCCCGTGGGCGATCCCCTCGGTGTGCATCGAGTGGATGAAGCACAAGTCATCGACGTGGCGGGCCGTTTCCGGAAAGAGCCCCGAAACCATGCGGCCACTCTTGCCGTAGGGCGAGAATTCCCACCTCGGCTTCATGAGCCGGTGCGAGCTCGCCTGGTTCATGCCGGAGTTCGCGATCTTGCGCGCATCGAAGAAGTCGGCCATCTCACCGTCGCGGCGGTTCAACTCGGGTTTCCAGTCGAAGGTATCGACGTGGCTCGGCCCTCCCTGCATGAAGAGAAAGATGACCCGCTTCGCCCGAGCCGGAAGCATCGGCATCCGGGAATTCAAACGACCTCCGACGCCGGGTACGGGCAGGGAGCCGCTTCCGGCAAGGGCGGAGGCGGCAAGGCCTCCGAATCCGCAGGAGATCGTCTGGAGCGCGTGGCGGCGGTTCATGGAACTGGTTGTGAGCGGGTTTGAAAGACTCGGGGATGGAGAAAGCGATCTTTACTCGAGGTAACGGAAATCGAGACTCGCAAAGAGCCCGTGCAGAATCGTGGTCCAGGCCTCCTCGCGGTTCTCTCCGGAGGATTCGGCGAGGAGACTGCCGGCAATGGCACGCTCGCCCTCGAGAGGGCGCCGGCCGAGCACTCGCAAGGTGGCGGTTTCGAGACGCTTCTCGTCCGAGTCGCACTCTGCGAGAAGCCGGCGGGCAGCCTCCCGGGACTCTTCGGCGACAAAAGGGTGATTCATCAGGAAAAGCGCCTGCGGGGCGACCGTACCGAGGTCGCGGCGGCCCGTCGTTCGGCTCGT
>JAGRPC010000291.1:1411-34486 GCA_020439925.1 Verrucomicrobiia bacterium
AGGTAGATGCTGCGCATCTTCGACGTCTGTTCGTAGTTGTAGTCGTTCGCCGCAGCCGGACGAATCGTGGGGCCGCCCGCGGCGGGATCGAGACGACCGCTCACGAAGAGCAACGCATCCCTCATCGACTCGGCCTCGAGCCGGCGACGCGGAGCCCGGGCGAAGAAGCGGTTCTCGGGATCCTTGTCCCACCAAGGGCCCTCATCGGCGGGAGCGGAGACCCGGTAGGCCTCGCTCAGGGCGATCTCCCTCACCAGCCATTTCATCGACCAGCCTTCCTCGATGAACCGGCGCGCGAGCCAGTCAAGCAACTCGGGATGCGAGGGCGCCTCTCCCGTCGTGCCGAAATTGTCGACCGTCCGCACAAGACCGCGTCCGAACATCCAGTGCCACGCCCGGTTCACCCAGACCCGGGCGGTGAGCGGATTCTCCGACGAGGCGATCCAGTCGGCGAACTCGTGACGGCCGCTCTGACCGGAGGCAACGCTTGTTCCAGTGCTCGTGGAAGGCAAGGTAACCTGCAGGAAACCACGGGGAACCGGCTCACCCGTCGGATTGTGGACGATGCCTCTTCCGAATACCGGAAGATCGGCCGGAGTTTCCGCTTCCTTCACCCCAAGATAGCGGGGGCGAGTCGGTCCACTTTCCTTGAGGGCCGCGATCTCCTTCTTGATTCTTGCCACCTCTGCGACCGCCTCGCGCCGCCGTCTCTCGGCCGCATCATCCACCTCTACCGGCGCCTCGGCGACCGTTCCGACCAGCTCCTCGACGGGAAGAAACTGCACCGCGTCCGCGACGACGTAGCCGCTCGTGCCCTCGTTGGAAATGAGGACGAAGTTCGCTCCGTTGGTCTCGAAGCGGTATTGTCCGAGCGAGAGGAAACGGCCCTCGATGGGCGGATCCCCGCTGATATCGATGCGCATGGGAAAATCCCCGTCCGCGCTGGAGATCATCACCGGGACCGAGGAGGACCGCCCCGGTCCCGGAGCCCAGGCGAGACGCACTTCATAACGTCCGGCTTTCGGGACCCGAGCCACGAAACTGAGCGTCTTGAGTCCCTTGCCTTGGTTCTCGTCGTGGAGATACCCTTCGCCGATGTACGATTTCGTGTGGGTCGATTCCTTCCAGGGTCCCACCTTTTCCGCCTCGCTGTCGTCCACGACGAGGCCCGGCAGGTCTCCGGGAGCGACGACTTCGGGTCCGGTCGAGGTCTTTCGTCGAGGTGCCGCCGCGACCGCCGCCTCCCTCACCTTCTCCGCCTCCTTCAGTTCCTTCTCCAGCCCGACAAGACGACCTTCCTGGGCGGCGACCCGGGCCTCCTCCTCGGGATCGAGCGGCAGCGGCAAATCGAGCCAGTTCGACACATTCGCGTGGGAAAGGCTCACGGTGCTCGCGAGAATCCCGGCCATGGCATGGTAATCGCGCGTCGGCACGGGATCGAACTTGTGGTCATGACAGCGCGCGCAACCGAAAGTCTGGCCGAGCAGGGCCTTGCCGATCGTGTCCAGCTGTTCATCCACGATGTCGAAGTCGAGTTGCCGCTTGTCCTGCTCCTCGAGATTGTGGTTTCCGAGCACGAGAAATCCCGTCGCGATGTGGCGTCTCTGGACATCCGCCACCGGAACCCCGTCGCGCGGCAGGAGATCTCCGGCGATCTGCTCACGAAGGAACTGATCGTATGGCAGGTCGCGATTGAAGGCGTCGATGACGTAGTCCCGATACCGCCACGCCTCGCGCATGATGAGTCCCCGCAGCGTGAACGACTCTCCGAAACGGGCAAGGTCGAGCCAGTGCCTGCCCCAGCGTTCCCCGAAACGCGGCGAAGCGAGGAGACGATCCACCTCTCGCTCCCAGGCCTGTGGCGAGGGATCTTCAAGAAACATGGCGATCTCCTCGGGAGTCGGCGGCAGACCCGTGAGGTCGAAATGCAAGCGGCGCAGGGCCGATTCGGGCGAGGCCGGAGGCGCGGGCTCCATCCCTTCGCGACGCAGGCGTTCCATCAGAAAACGGTCGATCGCGGTCCGCGACCAGGTTTCTCCTCCGGCAGCGGGAGGCTCGCTTGTCGACAAGGGACGATAGGACCAGAATTCCCGCCCCTCCTTGACGGAGAGTCCCGAGACCTTCTTCTTCACCTCACCGTCGCGTGGATCGGGCGCTCCCATCTCCACCCACTTCTCGAGGGCGGCGATTTCCGCCGCGGGAAGACGGGACTTCGGAGGCATCTCGAGATGGGGATCCTCATAACGAACGGCACGGACGAGGAGGCTACCCGCTGGGTCCCCCGGCATGAGGGCCGGGCCCGAGTCCCCCCCGGTTTGCCAGCCTTGTCGCGAGTCGAGGACCAGACCACCCTTTTGAGCCGAATCGAGGGAGTGACATTCCTGACAGCGTTCGATGAGAATGGGGCGAACCTGCCGCTCGAAGAAGTCGAGCCCTTCCTCTCCCGTATCCGCTCCAGAGGCCACTGAAACTCCAACCGACGCCGTTGCGACGAAGGCACGGAACCCCATGGGGAGTATGGATGATCGACGAAACATGAGGTGAAACCATCCCGCCTGTCGAGGGCGGACGAATTTCGGAGAGTTTAAGGATTTCCACCTTCATGGACAATCCCGCAGCGTGGACGGCTTTGCGTGCCGGGGCCCGTGTCCAAATGTTTCACCAAGTGAATCCCGCCGCGGTTCAAGGATAAGGCACGGTGGCGTGGGGACCGAACTCAGCCTTCACTTCCTTTTCGACTTCCTCCAGGAGAACCGGGTAGTCGCGCGAGGGAATCACCTTCGTCTGCCCCGGGGGAAGGACCAGTTCGAGAATTTCCCTCCGTCGAAGATGGGGCTCACAGGACAATTGAAGCATCCCCCGGCAATCGCGGCCACCGACTCGCCGCCAATCACGATCCGGACCGGGATAGACGCGGGGCCGCGGCTGCTTCCCCGGAAAGAGGTCTCGAACCAGCCAGGGTTCGATAAAACCGTCGTCCAGGCCGATATCGAGGTGGCGCTTGAGACAGGTCTTTTTTCCCCACCACTTGCCCGCGACCTGGTCCATGGCGCGTTGGTAATCCGCCTCGGAGACGACCCCGAGCGACGCCAGTTCCCGGTCCAGTTCCTCCGTCACCGCGTCGTTGAACGGCTTCGGCGAGCGGATCGCGCGCAGTGCCACGGTCTCACCGACGGCGTGCGAAACCACATCCTCGTAGGAGAACGCCGATCCCTTTTCCGGCATGCCCGGAACATTGTGGAACCCATGCCAGGTGAGGATCTCCCGCCAGTTGCTGAAGTCGAAAGAGGCCTCTGCCCCGCCGCGCAGGGCAATCTCCCCGATGAGGCGCGCCTTCTCCCCTTCCCCGAGCGAGGACCAGAAGGACGGGTAAACGATGTCGATCTGGTAGGTGGTGCGGTCGATCGACTCGAAGGCGATGTGTGATTCCCCGGACTCAAGCGCCTCCACGAGGCGATGGTGAACATAGGCGGTGAAATCGATCGAACGACGGATGTGGGCGAGATCGAGAAAACCGCCCCGCAGCGTGTAGAGATGCCCCCGGCTCACCTCGTCGGAAGGTCCCATCCCGAGCGTGTCGATGCGGACGCGGTAGAGGTGTTGCCCGAAATCCATCGGCGTCGGGAGAATGTGGAGCAGATAATTCTCGTAGGGCGATGCGGCGATGCGCAGCCTCGGTTCCTTTTGCGCCTGCCAGTCTCTCAACCCCGCGGCAGGAAGCGAGGCGGGCACCCAGAGGGCGATCAGAAGAATCGTTTTTGCAAGAGGGTTCATTCTCTGACAAAACCCTGTCGAACCACCGGGAACGGCAAGGCGTAAGCGCGCACGGACCAGAGATTGAAACAAAACCGACACGTTTGTCAAAGGAGGAGACGCTTTAGTACGGAAAACGGCCTCTCCCGTGCATCACGATTCATCCCGCTGATGAATCGCAGTTTGAACTTTCCCGAGAGAGAATATGTCCCTATCCTCCCTGCCCATGTTCAGACGAGGCCTCCCATTCAAGCTGGCATTTCAAATCCTTCTCGCGAGTGGAGCCAGTCCGCTTCTCTCCGAATCGCCGATAATTGACAACCGGACAACAGTCTATTCGCAGGGAGATGCGCACTCCTCGACGGACGAAGCGACGGCGCAGGCTTTCACGACGGGGAACGGAGAGGCCGTCTTATCCGCTGTCGAGGTGGTTCTTGAACTCCGCAGCGACTCCACGATCGCGGTGAAACTTTGGTCGGGCTCGGAAAACTCTCCCGCGACGGTGGTCGAGGACTTGGGGCAACAGTCAGCAACAGGCAGCGGCTCCAGCACCCTGCGTTTTGTCTCGTCAAGCCGACCCATCCTCGCCCCTTCCACCCGTTATTGGATCTCGGTGGCAAATGTCTCGGGTGACTTCGACTGGACGCTCACTGCCGATGCGACGAATCCAGCCGGACCCGGTAGCTTCGTGAATCTCACTCGCGGTTCGAGCAACGGGGGAACCACCTGGCCCGATCCGGGGGCGTCGGGGGACTTCCGGCGGATGGCGGTGTTTTCGGTGGATCTGGGTGCGCTTGACACGAATTTCAATCCACCAGCTGGATTGAGCAATTCTGTCTACACTCTCTTGCAACAGGCGAATGGACGAGTGCTCGCGGGAGGTTCCTTCTTAGACGTCGGCGGGAGTGCAACTCGGGACTATATTTTTCGACTCAACGCGGACGGAAGCCTGGACGAAACGTTCAATCCACCGACTGAGATAAGGGGCGACATATTGTCTCTGGTCCAGCAAACCGACGGACGGGTGCTGGCAGGTGGCGGGTTCCTATTCATTGGAACCAACGGAAGTCGCGACCGGCTCATCCGGCTCAATGCCGACGGCGGGCTTGACACAAATTTCAACCCACCTGGCGGATTGAACAACGGTGTCAACTCGATCACTCCCCTTCCCGATGGACGAATTCTAGTCGGAGGAGCATTCACTAATGTGGCGGGAGACGACATCCGTGATTATCTCATTCGCCTAAACTCCGACGGCAGTCTCGACGAGAGTTTTGATACAGAAACCGTGTTGAACGATTGGGTTCGTACGGTAGTGACGGGCACAGATGGTAAAATACTTGTGGGCGGACGCTTCAGCGATGCAGGCGGAGATATCTACCGAGATCGACTTGTTCGCCTGAATCTCGACGGCAGTCTCGACACATCGTTCAATCCGCCCGCGAGCTTGAACAACGATGTCATTACTCTCGCGATGCAGTCTGACGGGAGAATCCTGGTTGGAGGAACCTTTACAGATGTAGGCGGAGAGACCGATCGCGATCGGCTCATTCGACTCAACACTGACGGCAGTCTCGACACAACGTTCATTCCTTTTTCTAATTTGAACTCATCCATATATTCCCTCATTCCTCTAAGTGACGGACGAGTTCTGGTGGGCGGTTCGTTTGTCAACGCAAATGGAGAGGCCATCCGAGATCGGATCATCTGCATCAACGCCGACGGAAGCCTCGACGAAAGTTTCAATCCACCTTCGAACTTAAACAATACGGTGTGGGCGGTAGTTCCACAAAGTGACGGGCAATTGCTTGTCGGGGGGCTTTTCACCGACGTAGGAGGGGAGGTGGATCGCGACCGTCTCATTCGTCTCGACTATGAACGAGGCACTAGCAAGCTTAGTGTCCCCGATCTGACTCAAGTGCGCTGGCTACGTGGCGGGGCTTCCCCGGAGGCTTACCGGGTCGAGTTCGAGGTCTCAACGGACGGAGGAATAAGCTTTTCCTTTCTGGGAGAGGGCAAGCGCATCAACGGAGGTTGGGATCTGCATGGACTGCGCCTCCCCGCAACCGCTACCATAAGGGCGCGAGCCCATGTTCCATCGGGAATCTCTAACGGTTCGGTCGCACACTATGAAGAGTCCCTTTCGATCAACATGACCGGAACTCCTTCGATACGACTGAAAGGAAAATCCCGGCTCACAACAACACGTTCTAGCATAACCCTCCGAGGTACTGCCAACGATCCGGACAACGACTTGCTCTCCGTCCGCTATCGGTCGGGGAAAAGAACGAGGTTGGCGAAAGGCACCTCTGCCTGGAGCGCGAAGGTGAGCCTGAACCCAGGGTTGAACCGGATCCTCGTGCAGGCCTACGACTCCCGAGGAGTTGTTTCGCGACCGGTGACGGTGATCATCCGCCGCGGATGATGCGATTCCAGTCTACTTTTCACCGCAACTTCTCACCGATGTCGTCGGCGTATCCGGTCATCTCGAGATAAGCCCGTCCGACGATTTCCCCGCTGTCCTCGTCCTTCACGTCGCAGGCTCCTTCCCAATAACTGACGCCTCCGGAGCCCCCGGTCATTTCCTGGGGTTCCAAAATGGGGACGAGCCTGAGGTGGCGAGCTTTCCCGCTTGCCGGATCGGTCGTGGTGAGGCGGGGAGATACCGGATAGACCGCTCCCGTGGTGGGACTTTCCCAGTGCCCGAGATGTTCCCATTCGTAATCCGGCCAGCGCACGTGGATGAGGCTGCCATCCGGGTCGATCCAGACGAGCTTCGAATACTCGGAAACGCCCCTTTCCTTGGTGCGAAGGACATAGCCCATGATTTCACGCCCATCGTGGAACTGGATGCAGGTCCAGTTCCACCCCACCTGGTTTTCATCGAGCTGGCTGCTGGAGATTTCGTGATCCATCCACGCCTCGCCCGTGACGGCCAGGGTTTCCCCGTCGAGTTCGAGCGTGCCGGAAGCCTCGAGACGGGGGAAGGTGATGTAGTAGCTCGCGGCGGTGCCTTCCGGCCCCTTCCGGGAAATGCCGTCCTCACCAAACACGACCGGGCCCTTGCGAGGCAGGAGTTTCAGCGAAAAAGCCGCTTCGGCGCGAACCGAGCCGACGAGTTCCAATCCTTCGCCTTGACGATGCAGGCGCCAGTTGCCGTTGAAGACCTCGAGGTCGCCGACCCTCGCACCGGCGTCCCAGCCCGCCCGGTTGAGGCGCTCCTCATGGAGGAATTGCCCGGTTTCCGGATCGCTGATCCCCATATGGGCGAGGTAGAGTTGCCCGGTCCCGAAGGCGACCTTGTCGGGAACCTCACCCGGCTTCTCTCCAAAGCGGAAAAAAGTCGCCTGGAACCCGAAGCGCCGTTCTCCGGAGAAAAGATGCCCGGTGAGATACCACCATTCGATCTTGAAATCGGGATGGCTGCCGTGGTCCTGTGGGAAGGTGAGTTGGTGCCCGGCCCGGGGCACACTCCAGACGGCATCGTCCCCCTGCACCGGAACGAAGCCTGAGAAGAATGCGCCACACAGTAGGGACAGCGTGAGGTTTGAGCGGCTCGGCTTCATTCTTCCCGATCGGAGCGCAGGTTGGCATGACGATACCCCACGATCCAGCCCACGAGCATGGCGGTGGAGAGAGTGACAAGGGAGAGACCTCCGAAGGTCATCCAGGGAATGGCATAGCGGAGAGTCCAGCCGAAGCTCTGCGGATTGATCACTTCGATAAGAACCCATCCCAGGAAAAAACTCACCGCGAGCCCCCCAGCGAGGCCGGCGAAGGCGATGCCGCCACTTTCCCACATTGCGGCTCGGGCGATATCGCGACGCGTCGCCCCGAGTGCGCGCAGGGTGGAAAGTTCGCTGCGGCGTTCGAGAAGCAAACCGGCAAGGGCCAGCCCCAGTCCCCCCACCGCGATGATCACGGCGATGGCCTCGAGGGCATAGGTCACCGCGAAGGTCTGGTGGAAAATACGGATCGACTCCCCGCGGAGCTTCGCATTCGTGCGGGCGACGAGGAAGGGGAACTCCACCCGTAGGCGTTCGAGCACTTCCTCCGGATCAATCCCCGGCGAAAGATAGAGGGCGAGATTCGAAACGCCCGTATCCCCGAACCACTCCACGCATCGTTCGCGCGAAACGAGGATGGTGCCGGACTCGTTTCCATAGTCGGCATAGACACCGGTAACCGGGAGTTGCCGGAGACCAGCCGGAGTCTCGATCTCGAGCAGGTCACCGATCCCCTTTCCGAAGCGCCGTGAAAAAGGTTCGCTGATCCATGCGCCCTCGACGAGCCCCCGTGGTCCGGGATCGGGAGGGGGCTTTATCCAGAGAAGTTGCAGGTGGCGTTCCGGATCATCATGATAGTCCGCCCCGCCCAGAAGCACTTCGCGCCCTTCAAAGACGATCGTCTGGCGCAGGAGACTGTCCGCCCCGTCGATGCCCGTCAGGTCGAGGATCCGCCTCCAGTCAGCCTCGGGGATCAGGTTGTCATTCGATGTCGACGCCGCGCCCGGTGCTGCAACGTATAGGTCGGCTTTGAGGATCTGCCCGATCCAGGAGGTCAAGGTATGCTCGAAGCTGGCCACGAGAATGGCCATCGCCGCAGACATCCCGATGGCCGCCGAAAGCCCCGCTGCGGTGAGCCGATGGCGCCCTCCCACCACAGCGAGTCGGCTTGCCGCATAACGCCGCATTGCTTCCGCGCGCCAGGACAGGAGGTTCGAAACGGGAGTGAAGAGCCGACAAAGGAGCACGCTGCCCCCCAGCACCGCGGCCAGCGCGGAGAGATACCCCCCGAGAGGGAAGGCGATGTGCCCCGGCAAATCCAGTGGAGGCAGCCACGCCACGCCAAGAGCCGCACCGAGCAGAACGCAACCGACCGGCCATCGCCTCAGGAGCAAAAGTCCCCCGCCCTGACCTCCCTGGCGCATCGACTGGGCGGGAGGAGTGAGGGCTGCCTCCCGCGCCGGAATCCAACCGGCGAGGAGACTCGCGCTCACCCCGAATAGGAGGGCAAAGACCACCTCGCCCGGATCCAGTTTCACCGCTTCCGTCGTCGTCTCGTAGTAGAGCGTGTTCACCGTTCCGGCAATTGCCCCAACCAGGCCCGAGGCAAGTAAACGGCCGAGGACGATCCCGGCGAGGCTCCCGATGAGACCGAGAACCAAAGCCTCGGTCAGCCAGGTCCGCCGGATCTGCTCCGGCATCACGCCGAGGGAACGCAGGATCGCGATTTCTCCCCGGCGTTTGGTCACCGCCGCCTCCATCGCCTGCAGGATCAGATAGACGCCGACGAGCAGGGCGAGCCCGGAAAGGATCGCCAGATTGAAGCGAAAGGCCGCACTCATTTGGGTGATGGAGCTTTTCCTCTCCTCCGGCGTCTCCAGAAGGAGTCCCTTTTCCCGGGCGAAGTCACTGAGTCTCCCTATGACCTCTGAGGCGAGAGCCTCCGCCTTTGGTCCAGCCGGGAACCGCACTTCAACTCGGCTGAGTTCGTTTTCGCACCCGGCGAGTTCCTGCAACGCAGGCAGATCCATCAGGCAGAGATTCTCCGGGAGCGCGGGCCGGTTCGCCGGATCCGGAAGTATGGCCGCGAGACGGAGGTTCACGGACCGGTCCCGCACCCAGACGGTGAACCCCTCCCCCTCCTCCACCCCACGTGCCTTGGCAAATCCGTCGCCGGAAAAGGCCGCATTTGATTCACCCAGGAGATTCTGCCCACCCCGCGAACGCGAAAATGACCCCTCGCCCGAAACCTCCCCCTTCTGTCCCAGCGCGTTCCCGATGGCAACGAGATCGACCCCAACGAGCCGGATTAGTCCCGTTTCCTCCTCACCTGCCGGAGTTCCCGGCAATTCCAGGACGGGGAAATAATCCACGGGAAGCCTGCCTGTCACTGATCGCAGTTCCCGGAGAACGTTCTCGTGAAACTGACCGCCTCTCGGCCTCAGGATCAGGTCGCTTTGCCCCGAAACCGATTCGGTGAAGAGTGTAAAACCGGAAACGGCCGCCTTGTTGGCAAGCCTCACCGAAAGAAATACCCCCACGCCGAGGGCGAGAATTCCACCGAGCATCAGGGTCAACCAGGGCTCCCGACACCAGTGACGCCAGATGATCAAGCTCCAGAGGACCCGGCCAACCCGGCGAGGGCCGCAATCCTGGCGTAGTGTAGGGCCTTTGCTCATGCGCGGGCCTCGCCATCCAGAAGGAGCCCGTCCCGCATTTCGAGGGTGCGCCGACAGATCCGGGTCACTTGCAAGCTGTGAGTCACAAGCAGCATGGCTGTTCCGTGCCGCTCGCTGAGAGACTCGAGAAGGTCGAGGATGGACTCTCCCGTGGCCGAATCGAGATTTCCGGTGGGTTCGTCCGCAAGGATGAGGCGCGGTTCAATAACCAGGGCACGGGCGATCGCGACGCGCTGCATCTCGCCTCCGCTCAGTTCGTGAGGCATCGCACCGGCACGATGATTGAGACCCACCTCCTCTATCAGACTCCCGACCCGCTCCCGTCGCACCATGTCGGAAATCCCGTTGAGGTGAAGCGGAAACTCGATGTTTTCCAAGGCGCTGAGCGTGGGGAGGAGGTGAAAAAACTGGAAGATGGTGCTGACTGCTTCGCGTCTCAGGCGGCAAAGTCCCTCCTCTCCCTGCCCCTTCAGCGACTTGCCAGCCACCTCGATATCCCCGGTATCAGGTCGGTCGATCCCTCCGATGCAGTTGAGAAGCGTGCTTTTTCCCGAACCTGACGGACCCATCAGGGCGACCCGTTCGCCCGGGGCGAGGGAGAACGAGACTCCTCGCAGAACCGGAACCGCACCATAGGATTTTGTGACCCTGTCGACTTGCAGCGCTTTCATTTTTCTCCACCTTGGTGAGATTACGAGCCTCCGCGTCCGAAAGACAGGATTCCTCGATCTTTCCGGCACGATTGCAACCCTTCCATGGCCCGATTCCCCATCAAGATGCCCCAGCTCGGCGAATCCATCGCCGAAGCCACCATCCGCGAGATTCTTGTCGCTCCCGGCGACGAGGTAAAGGCGGACCAGAATATTTTCGAAGTCGAAACCGACAAGGCGATGATGGAGGTGACGACGCCCTGTGGCGGAGTCATCGCAGAAATCACTGCCCAGATCGGGACGAGCTACCCGGTAGGATCGCCCATCGCCGTCATCGAAGCGAGCGAGGAAGAAGCGCTCAAGGCGGGTCTGATCCGGCCAGCCGAGAGCCCTGAAACCGGCTCCGCACCTTCCCCTGACGAGAACCTCCACTTCGCCGTCGCCGAGAAGGACGTGATCGATCACAGCGTCCCGGCAGCGGTAAAGCCGACCGTCGAGGGTGGCCTTCCCGTGCCGGTGCGCTCCAGCGTCTACCTGAGTCCACGTCTCCGCCACCGCATGGAAGAGCTCGGCCTCAATTCCGCGGACCTCGCGGGTCTTCCCGGCAGCGGTGCCGGCGGTCGCGTCACCGTGGAAGACTTCGAGAAGTTCATCCAGGCCCTCGACCAGAGCCGCATGACCGATGCCTCCCCCATGCGCATCGCCGTGGCCGACTCCATGCGCCGAAGCTGGACGCGTCCTCTCGCGAGCGTCACCGTTCCCATCATCATGGACGCCGTGCTCGCCCACCGCAAGCAGGTCGAAGCCAAACCCGGGGTCAGTCTTTATGCGATGCGGGCCCTGGCCCTCGCCATTTCCGAGAACACCGCCGTGGCCGGACGGCTCATCGGGACAAAAATCGTCCACCCCAACGCGATCGACATTGGATTCGCCGTCGAGGCTGAGGATGGGGTGCTCGTGCCGGTGCTGAGGAATGTCGACGAAAAAAGTCTCGCCGAGCTTCAGGGCCCATACGACGACCTTGTCCGCCTTGCCCGCGAGCGCCGCCTTCCCAAGAATGCGATGGGGGGAGGAGTTGCCACCATTACCAATGTCGGCCCCTTTGGCATCACCGCGGCAAGTCCCATTCCCCTGCCCGAGCAGAACCTGGTTCTGGGTCTCATGGCGGGACGAAAGACCCCCGTCTGGGACGACACGAAAGGAACCTTTGTTCCGAGAATGGAATCGAAGTTCATCCTCAGTTTCGACCACCGCATCCTCGATGGAGGAGCGGCCGGACGTCTCCTCCAGAGGATCGGGCAGCTTCTTCAGGAGCCTGGGAAGCTGTGAGACCAGCCTGACTGGATTTCGGGAGAGCCCCCCTCCTTACTGCAGGGGAGGAGCAGGAAGCGGCGCCTCGAGTTCGCCGATAACAAATTTCTTCCAGAGTTTACTCACGCCTTCGTTCGGGATGAAGGTCTCGTCCTCTCCCATCGGTGCCGCAGGATCGGTGATTTTGAGAACTTCACCCGTCTCCACGTTGCCGTGGTAGCCTTTGCTTCGGTCCACCTCAACAGGACGGGGTTTTTCCGGCGCAGCGGGAGTTGGTTCCTCCTTAGGCTTTTCCCCCTCCGCTGGCGTGGATGGTGCCGATCCTCCCTTGTCCTTGCCGTCCTTCCCTTCTCCCTCGGCGGGCGGGGGCGGAGGAGGAGGGGCCTTTTCCGGCAACCGGTCCGCTAGCACCTCGATGAGGTAACGCTTCCCAAAAAAGTCGGCCACCGGGCTGGGGTCACCCGGTCCACGAAACTCCCGCCCGTTGGTCCAGTTCGGAGCGAGCGGCGCGGCTTTCGCAAGAACGGATTCGGCGTAGTTCTCGGACTTCCAGAGTTCATGATTGTTGCTGTATTCGCCCCAGACAAACAACATCGGCACCTTGGCCGACTCGGGCGTGGGCTCGGCATCGTAGAAAGCCCCTTTGCTTACCACCGCGGCAAGGATGCGTTCCGGCTTGTAATGCACAAAGTTGTAGACAAAGGCGGCCCCGGTCCGCTCTGCACCATAGAGCGCGATCGGCAAATCAATGAGATCCGCAACCTTGGTTTGAACGGCAAAGCTGCTGAGCGCCGACTCCAAGGCCTTGCCGCTTCCCTTTGCCGCAAAGACAAAATCGTCGATCACGGTGGGATCGAGGTTGCGCTCCCCATCCGCAATATCATACGTGAGGAGGGCAAGGTCATACTTCGTCTGGAATTCCGCCCAGGGTCCGTTCCCGCGCTGTTGATTGCCAAGTTGCTGAAATGAACGGCCGAAGTCGTCCAGCGAAATCACGAGCACCCCGCGAGGTTTGCCCAGAGGAAGCTGCAGCATGAAGGTGAGTTTGCCGACACTGGTATCGAACCATCCCGGATAGCGCGACGCCTTCGCCTTGTCGCCGCCCTTGTCCGCATCGGGGGCCGCCGGAGGCGCCATGTCGTCGACGGGACGGTCCAGGTTCAAAGGGATCGTTTCGCCCTCCTTCGAACGGAGATAAGCCGCATAAATGAGTTTGTGCTCTCGCTCGAGCGCCCCGAGATCGAGTTTCTCCCAGGTGATTCCAATCACCGGACCATCGGCCACCATCTGGGCCGTGAGCCCCTTCGGCGTGGCATCCTTGATGAGATGAAAAGCCACCGCCCGACCGTTCGCGCCGGTGAGACTGATTTCGGCGCAGAGGCGCCCCAGACTCACTCCTGACAAAACGAGAACAAGAGCGAATAACGTCGCCTTCCTCCGAGCCTGCGCATTCGAGTCGAACTCTTTCATGATGGACCGCCTGGTTGGAACGCCTCTGTTTTAGCCGGAATCAGAGGGCAAAAGCAAGGGGAAAGCCCAGTCCTACCAAAGAGTGTATCCACCATCGATCACGAGAGTCGCTCCGGTCATGTAACGGGAAGCGTCGCTCGCGAGATAAACGGCGAGAGGTCCGAGGTCTTCCGGTTCGCCGAACTTCCCCATGGGAATCGCCTCGAGAAATCGGTCAATCACCTCGGGGTTCTCCCGTGCCCAGCGCTGGTTTGGCCCGGTGAAGAAGCCCCCGGGGCAGATCGCGTTTACGGTGACTCCATGCGGGGCCCAGTCCGCGGCGGTTGCCTTGGTAAAATGGATCAGGGCGGCCTTCGAGGTCTCGTAGCTGCGCCCCCCGATTCCTCGATTGGCGATGAAACCGGATATCGAAGCGGTGTTGATGACTCGCCCCCCCTGGCCACGGCGAACCATTTCACCGCCGATCAGCTTGGTGCAGAGGAAGGCACTGGTGAGATTGAGATCGAGGATGCGCTGCCAATCCTCCAGCGTCTGGTCCTCGACCGGCACGTTGACGAGACGCCCGCCCACATTGTTGATGAGAATGTCGATCGGTCCATGATCCGCCAGAGCCTTGCGGCAGGCTTCCTCACATTCTCCCGGGTCCCCGATGTCCGCCCGGATCGCCGTGACTTCGCGCCCGAGACCACGAATCGAAGAGGCCGTTTCATCGAGCGAGTCCCCATCCCTTCCCGTGAGAATGATATCAGCCCCAGCCTCGGCAATCGCCAAGGCCATTTCGCGGCCGAGTCCGCGGCTGCCTCCGGTGATGAAAAGACGTCTTCCGTGGAGTGAAAAGCGGTCGAACAAGCTCATTGGATCAAATCGAGCCAAACCGACTAAGCTCCCTTTGTCGAAGGCGGATTTCCGTGTCCCGAAGAGGGTGGGTAGACAATTAATAGATTTTCCTAAGATCTTGTTAAGGTGATCTAAATATCTTTTTTGTGCTTTTTATTGTTTTTAACTTTCAAACTTGAGATTAGCTCATAAAATTTTTCTTATGAGAGTTCTCAAAATTTTTACCCTTCTGCTGTCAATAATGCCTTGGGGAGAAGTGACTGCACAGGATGCGGCAGGTCTTGACCGTGCCGTGGCGATCGCGCCCTTTCTTAACGGAGCCCTACCACCCCGCCCCCCCCGGCCTTCCACTGGAAGCTGGCGCCTGGTTAACGCCTTTCCCAGTCTGACTTTTATCGATCCGGTGCAGATGCTGCCGGTTCCCTTTTCCAACCGACTCATGGTTGTGGAAAAGTCTGGACGTCTTGTCGTTTTTGAAAACAGCGAGTTGGTGACAACCAAGACCGTTCTCCTCGACATCCGCAGCCAGGTCGAATCCTCCCACGACAGCGGCATGATGGGACTCGCCTTTCATCCCGAATTCGGGGTTCCGGACTCTCCCAACCGAAACTACCTCTACGTCTACTACCGCTTCACCGTGCAAAAGTCAGACACGAACCGCGCCTACTGCCGACTTTCCCGCTTCACCTGGGATGCCTCGTCCAACTCGATTGCCCCCTCTTCCGAATCCGTTCTCATCAACCAATATGACCGACACAACTGGCACAACGGCGGCGGCCTCTTTTTCGGACTAGACGGTTTCCTCTACCTCTCCACGGGCGACGAAGGAGGTGCAAACGATCAATACAACACGGGCCAGCGGATGGATACCGGACTTCTTGCGGGAGTTCTTCGCATCGATGTCGATCGCGATCCCACGCGCAGCCATCCCATCCGGCGACAGCCGAGGAATCCGTCCACGCCTCCCTCCGACTGGCCGAACAGCTACTCCGCGGGTTATTACATCCCGAACGACAATCCGTGGCAAAGTCCAACAGGCGCGCTCCTCGAGGAGTTCTACGCGATCGGCACAAGGAGCCCCCACCGCATGGTGCAGGACCGTGTCACCGGCGATATCTGGCTGGGAGATATCGGTCAGGGTACCCAGGAAGAGATCAGCAAAGTAGTCCGGGGCGGCAACCTGCAGTGGCCCTACCGCGAGGGTAACGTCGCCGGCCCCAAGACAAAACCCTCTCCCCTGATCGGTACCGATGTTACCCCGGTTTATGCCTATGGCCGCACCACCGGCGGATGCGTCATCGGTGGGTATGTCTACCGCGGAGCCCTGCACCCCGAGTTGTCGGGCAAATATATCTTCGGAGACCACAACTCAAACGCGATCTGGTCCCTCGACACCTCCGGAGGGTCGCCGGTGGTCACCCAGATCCTCACACTCTCTCCGCACGGTCCCGGCCCCAAAAATGGAATGGGGTCTTTCGGAATCGATTCCTCCGGAGAAATCTATGTTCTCAGTCTCGCCGGTACCGATCTGGACGGCGGTCGCATCTACCGCATCGAAAAATCGACCGAAGGAGTTCCCGAACCACCCCACCTCCTTTCCCAGACCACGGCTTTTCTCGATCTCGCATCCCTCACTCCTGCCGCCGGGCTGGTCCCTTATCGTGTGAACCAGCCACTCTGGTCCGATGATGCCGGAAAGGAACGCTGGATCGCCATCCCGAACGACGGCACTCCCGACTCTGCCGCCGAACGAATCGGATGGTCCGAGGAGGGAAACTGGTCCTTTCCCGTCGGAACCGTGCTCATCAAACATTTCGGATACCCCGACCGTCGTCTCGAGACGCGATTCCTCGTCTACGGGGACGATCTCTCCTGGTATGGATTCACCTATCGATGGCTCGAAGACGGAAGCGATGCCGAACTACTGTCCGGAGAACCGGTCGATGCCACGATCACCGTCGGCAGCGAATCCCGGCAGTGGCATTTTCCGGGGCGCAACGAGTGTGGCACATGCCACTCCTCTGCCGCAGGCCGGGTCCTCGGGGTGAAGGCACGACAGCTCAACGGCGACTTCTTCTATGCCTCCACCGGCCGCACCGCAAACCAGATTGTCACGCTTAATCGACTCGGCTTCTTCTCGCCCGCTGTGGACGAAAGCAGACTGCCCACTCTCCTCACGAGCAAAGCCCAGGACGATCCGCTCGCGACGCTCGAACGACGGGCGCGCTCCTATCTCGACGTCAACTGCTCACACTGTCACCAGCCGGCTGCCCCCACCCAGGCAGCCTTCGATGCCCGCCTCGAAACTCCACCCTTTTTCCAGAATCTTATCAACGTTAGTCCAAACAATGCCCTCGGTATCAGCGGGGCTCGTCTCGTTAGTCCCGGTCGCCCCGATTTGTCCATCGTCCACCGTCGACTCGGCTCGCTCGCTCCCGGCGTTGCGATGCCTCCCCTTGCCAAAAACCTGGTCGACTTGGACGGCCTCGCCTTGATCACTGACTGGATCAACAGCCTCGATCCTGCCGTTGTGCCGACCGGTCCGACCTCCGGCACAACGCCTCGCGACCATAGCCCGCCCGTCCTGACACTTATACGAAGCGGCGACACCGCCCCCGTCAACGGCCCGTTTTTCGTGGAGGTGGAAGCAAGCGAATCCGTCCGTGGCCTGACGGCCGGAGACATCGCGATCGACAATGGCACCATCACCTCGATAAGCGGTAGTGGAACAAGCTGGACCCTTGGAATTGTTCCGTCGTCACCCGGCACCGGAAGCCTCTCGATCCCCGCAGATCGCGTTGTCGACCAGAATGGCAATGCCAATCCCGCAACTCCGCCTCTTTCCTTTTTCTACGAAGCTCCCAGCGGCCCCGAAGACCTTCTCACGGGCGGAGACTTCGAAAACGGCCTGGAGGGCTGGGACAACGGTGGCGGCGTCACTCCGACGACCAGCGCCCACCTAGGGCTACGGGCCGCGGCGCTTTCTCCCTCTGCCTACATCGTCCGAACCATCCCGGTCAACGAGCTTCAAAACTACCTCTACACCGGATGGATCGCCTCGTCAGCCCCGGGAGTTCGTGCCGAAGCCGGGCTCACCTTCTGGGACGGCAACGGCGTATGGATCCACGATCGCATTCTTTCCTTCGAGCCCGTAAGTGCCTGGTCCCCGTTCGAACTGGCCTTCACGGCACCAGTGGCCGCCCGCAGCGTATCCGTCTGGATCCTCGCCAATGCGAGCGGAGGCCTCTCAGTCGATGATCTCCGGATCACCCAGGAAGGAGATGGCGAACCTCGCCCGATCTTTGGCCCCGCCAGCACCAATCTTCTCTCCAACGGGGGCTTCGAGTCCGGCTTCGCCACCTGGGATCTAGGAGGCACTACTCTTCTCTCGGCCGCGTCGCGCACGGGGACCGCAGCGGCCGCCCTTTCCGAAGGATCCTTTGTCGTCCAGACCCGGACAGTGAGGCCCGGTGAGATGCTCGCACTCGCCGGAGTCTACTTCACCGGAGCTCCCGGAGGCAGGGTCGAGGCCGGCTTCTCTTTCTGGAATGCTTCCGGCGATTGGATCACCGATCGCACCCTTGTGCTCCCGGATTCATCCTCGTATCGTGAATTCCTCGTCGATACGAGTGCCCCCGAGGGCAGTGCAACGGTCACTCTCTGGGTCTGGCGAAGCAACGGCGACGCGGTCACCGTGGACGACCTCGTCCTTTTCCGCCCCGACGAATCCACCGGAACTCCCTCCAATCTCTATTCAAACGGGAGCTTCGAGGGCGGCTCGCTCGCTCCCTGGGATACGGGCGGGAGCGACGTGATCATGGTCTCCAACGCACATTCGGGGAATAGCGCCGCCCAGATCGGAAGCAATTCCTTCGTCGTGCAGAGTTTTCCTGCGCTTCCCGGAGAACGCTATCTTCTCGGCGGATACCATTTCAACAACGGGGCGGCAACCGCTCCACGCGAGGCAGGTTTCACTTTCTGGAGTGCAAGCGGTCAATGGCTCGGTGACACGATCGCCAGCCTGCCGGATTCCTCAGCCTACGCCCCCTTTGCCATCGAGGGAATCGTTCCCGACCAAGCGGCCTCATTTTCCGCCTGGGTCTGGAGTGGCGAAGGCGGCAACGTCGCTGTCGACGATCTCACCCTGGCCCGCCTCGGTGAAGGAACCGCGAATGCAGATCTCACGGCAACGCCGGAGGACGCCATCGAGGAACGCCAGGTCATGGACGAGACAACCGAATTGACCATGATTGCTCTGAAGAGTTCCCGAACCATCGAGTTTTCGGGGGAACTCCCGGTGGAAAAGGACGATGATCTTTCGCTTTTCCTTGGCACTCCCTATCCGGTCTTCACGAATGGATGGCATCCCCTCTACGTCGACGGCCCAAGGGAAGTCGCGACTTACGGAATCGATCCCGGAGAATCCAAATCCCTCGTTACCTCTTTGAGAGGCTCCGGAATTGTATCCGCCCAATGGCATCTCGACTCCTTGCCCGGCTACGCAACTCTGAGACTTCTGATCGACGGGATCGAACGCGAACGCTGGACCTCACCAAGCGACACGACTTCTTATCGCACCGTTTCGGCGAAGTTGATCGGGGCCGGGATTCACAGCGTCGAGTTCCGACTTGAAGGTCATGGAGTTTCCAGTGATCCCTACCTCGCCGCGACCCTGCGCAACCTTGTCTTTCATCAGGGCATTCAACGTCTCCAACCCGACCTGGCCGTATCCGATACATCCGGCGGATACTTCATCGGCGAAAACCGCTATCTGACAGGCGGGGCGACCCAACAACTGCGCCTCAAAGCACGAGGAAGAAAACCGACACTCTTCACATTAGTGTGGAGCAACGACGCGGACAAACTTGAAGACGGAGCCCTCCTCTCCGGTTCCCGGGGAGATCGCTTCCACAAAGCCTCTTACTTTCAAGTCGACGCCTACCACAGGAGCAACATCACAGCAGCCATCACTTCCGGAAACTGGGAAACCCGAATGGCTGCCCCGGGAGGCACCGAGACTTTCGGAGCGGAGATCCGTCGCACGAGGGCGGGCCGAAGAGGTTTCAAAGGTATCGTGAGAGCAAAGTCACTACTCGACGAGGCAAAACGCGACGAAGTGAAGCTCCAAACGAGAGGGCGTTGAACGCGGCAGAATCAACGCCCCCCCGGAGTTTCGAAAGAACCTGACATTGAGGCGGCACGCTCCAGTTCCTCGCGAAACTCCTGGAAACTCCAGGCGGACTTCGAGAGACCCCACGCCTTCGGCGGTTCCACTGCCGGATCGATCTCCGCGACGATCACGTCCTCGACATGACGCCGGCTTTTCACAAGGATCTCACCCCCAGGATCGACCACGTAACTGTCGCCGTAACCCACCGCGTCCGGACGGCTGAGACCACTTTTTGAGGGGTCGAGGATGACATTGTTGCCCCGGACGAAATAAACGCCATTTTCGATCGCACGGGCCGTATGATCCGCTCTCACTTTCTCGTAGTGGGAAAGCAATCCGGCGGGACGGATGGCATTGAAGTGCGGGGCAAAGATCACCTTCGCTCCTTTCAGGGCGAGGATTCGTGCCGGCTCGATGTAGCCACCATCCGAACAGATCAGCACGCCGAAGACGAGACCTTCGTGTTCCCACACCGGAAAATCTCGTCCCTGCCGGTGGAACTTCTGATAGGCCGAACACTTCGAATACTTTCCTGCGAGATGTCCCCGGTGTGCAACCATCACGGTGTTGTAGAGGTCGTCGCCCCGTAGCTCGTTGAATCCCACGATGGCCAGCGCCTCGTGACGGCTTGTCACGTCGAGGACCCGCATCGCCTCCTCGGAGTCGAGGGCGAAGGCGCCCCTTCGTGCTTCCTTCTCCGTGTCGGGATAGCCGGTAAGAAAACATTCGGGAAAACTCGCCACCACCGCTCTCTCCGCGTCGGCCCTCGCAAGCCCTTCCTCAAAGCGTGAGAGATTGTGGTCAAAATCCGCATTCCACGACTCGTACTGACAATGCGCGATCTTCATTCCGACAAGTTTGTCGATTTCTGCGCCCGCGGGCAAGCCCGACCGCTCAGGAAGGAATGGCGCGATCACCTCTCCCGCATCTCCTTGCCAGCAAGGGAATTCTTCTGGTAAAACCTTCTCAAGATGAGCAGCTTCCGAGTTCGCCCCCGCTTCTCGCAGCACCTGCCCTTTCCTCCCGCCGAGGTCGAGCAGCGAATTGCCTCCAAGCTTGGAGAACGTTGTCATGGATGTGTCCTGCTGCGCTTTCCCGGCTACCTCACCCTGCGGATTCCGGAAGACCGCCAGCATTTCTGGTCGCCTCAGCTCACCCTCAGTCTCGATCCCGACGAGTCGGAGGGAACCTGCATCTCCGGCATCTACGGTCCCCGCACCAATGTGTGGTCGATGTTCCTCTACGGCTACCTCATCGTCGGCGTGCTCGGATCCTTCACCGGCATCTTCGGCATCGCCCAGTGGGTCGTGGGTGCGAAACCCTGGGGCCTCATCCCCTTCGGCGTCTTCCTGATCCTCGCCGTTGCCCTCTACCTGCTCGCCCAGCTCGGTCAGAAGTTCGGAGCTCAGCAGACTTACACCCTGCACCTCGCCTACGAGGCGGCCGTCGGCGAAAGCGCGGAAATCCGCTGAGCCGACTAGGACGCCCGCCCCCCCTCAGCCGACAGCTTCGACAAAAACCTGCCCGGCGACACCGGTGCCCAGTTGCACCGCCGTCCCCTTGCGCCGTGACAGCTCCAGGACTCCCGCAGCCCGATTCGTGTCGGCGAGAACCACTTCCTCACCGAGACGCAAACCCTTCTCCTGCAGCCAGCCAAGCAGTGCCGGATCTTCATCCGAAACCCGTACAAGACGATAGCGTCCCGCCTCTGCCTCAAGCAGCGAGACCGACCGGTTCTTGGCGATGACCCCGTCACGGTCAGGGATGGGATCACCATGCGGATCGTGCGTGGGAGCCCCCAACATCTCGTCCATACGGTCGAGAAGTCGGTCCGAGATGACGTGTTCGAGAATCTCCGCTTCCTCGTGCACCTCCGACCAGTCGAACCCCATGGCTTCGACAAGGAAAGTTTCGATCAGCCGGTGCCGGCGTACCACCTTCATCGCCTCGGCTACCCCTCTCGGTTTCAGCGACAATCCACGTCGGGGTTCGTAGGAAACCATCCCGCGCTCCCTGAGGTGACGCATCATGATCGTAACCGTTCCCGGTGTCACTTCGAGTTCCCGGGCAATTTCCCCCACCGTGGTACTTCCACGTCCATCCCCCTGGAGACGGAGAATGGCTTTCAGGTAGTTTTCGACGGTGCTGGACGGCATGCGTTGAAGACTAATCCCTTTATTTGGATAATGCAAGATTGTTTCTTGACCGTTCAAGATAACTAAATACACTCTTCAAGCACACGATACAGACCAAACCCATGAGACTCTACCTATCCCTCCTGTTCCTGGCTTCGCTCCTCGCCGGATGTAACGACACTCCGTCCCGGGAAGAGGGTCCCTATCGGGTTGTCGCCACGGTCGGAATGATTGCAGACGTCGTCCGCGAGATCGCAGGTCCCCTCGCTCAGGTAGAGGGGCTTATCGGCGAAGGTGTGGACCCTCACCTCTACAAGCCGACCGCTTCCGATGTGAAAGCGATGCAGGCCGCCGATGTCGTATTCTACAATGGCTTGCTCCTCGAAGGAAAGATGACCGACGTCCTCGTGAAGCTCGCCACTTCCGGAAAGCGCGTCCACGCCGTCACCGAAGGCCTCACAGAGGAATCCGGCTACGTCCTCACCGGTGCCGATGAGCACCACGACCCGCATGTCTGGATGGACGTGAAAGGCTGGATCGCCGCGACCCGGGTGATCGAGGAGGCTCTCGCCGAGTTCGACTCGGCCAACGCCGACACCTATCGCACGAATGCGGCCGCCTATCGGGAAAGGCTCGTCGCGCTCGATGATTACGCGAGAAAGTCGCTTGGCTCCGTTCCCGAGCAGCAACGCGTTCTCGTCACCGCTCACGACGCCTTCCAGTATCTCGCTCGCGCCTACGGCATCGAAGTGCGGGGGATCCAGGGGATCAGCACCGAGTCGGAGGCGGGAGTCAAGGATATTGAAGATCTTGTCTCCTTCCTGGTCGAGCGAAAGATACCCGCCGTCTTCATTGAAAGTTCGGTTTCCGACAAGAACGTAAGGGCGCTGATCGAGGGTGCCGCCGCCAAGGGACATGCCGTTGTCATCGGCGGAGAGCTCTTTTCCGATGCCATGGGTTCCGCAGGCACCTACGAAGGCACCTACCTGGGAATGATCGATCACAACATCACCCTCATCACCCGGGCTCTCGGCGGCTCAGCGCCAGAGAACGGTTTCCAGGGAAAACTTTCCGCCCCCCATTCCTGATCCTCGCCACCAAGTCGATCGAATCCACCTCCATCATGCACACCGAATCGCTCAGCGGGCAGGCGGTTTTCCCTGCCAAACACACCGAACCCCGTCCCGAGCACCCACCGGAGGTTCCCCTGGCGATCCACGATCTTACCGTCGCCTACCACCGCAAACCGGTCCTCTGGGACATCGAACTGAACATTCCCGAGGGCAAACTCGTCGGTATCGTCGGTCCCAACGGGGCCGGCAAGAGCACGCTACTCAAGGCCTGCCTCGACCTCGTCCCGCGGACCTCGGGTTGGGCTCACATCTATGGGGTCCCCTATCGGAAGGCCCGGCATCGCGTCGCTTATGTTCCCCAGCGCGAAAGCGTCGACTGGGACTTTCCCGTGAACGCCCTCGATGTCGTCGCAATGGGTGCCTATCGGCGACTCGGCTGGTTCCGGCGGGTCAACAAGACCGAGACGAAACGGGCCATGGAGGCCCTCGATCAGGTCGGCATTGCCCATCTTGCCCATCGCCAGATCAGCCAGCTTTCCGGGGGGCAACAGCAGCGGGTCTTCCTGGCCCGTGCCCTCATGCAGGACGCCGACCTTTACCTGATGGACGAACCCTTTGCCGCCGTGGACGCGGCGACCGAGCAAGCCATCGTCGACCTCCTGCGCCGCCTCTCCGGCGAGGGCAAAACCTGCCTCGTGGTGCACCACGACCTCGCCACGGTGACCTCCTACTTCGACTGGATTGTCCTCATCAACATGCGAATCGTCGCGGCCGGACCGACCGCCGAAACCTTTTCCCGGGAAAACCTCCAGAAGACCTACGGCGGCAAGCTCAGCCTCCTTGAAAAGGCCGCCGAGGCCCTCCGCTCCACTCCGCGCTGACCATGCCGGACTTTTCCGACATTTTTGAGGTGCTGCTGCTGCAGAATTACAACACCCGCCTCGTCGTCCTCAGCACAACCCTTCTCGGGATCGCGGCAGGGCTGGTCGGATCCTTTCTCCTCCTGCGCAAGCGTTCCCTCATGGGCGACGCCCTTTCCCATGCCACCCTTCCCGGAATCGCCATCGCCTTCGCCGTGATGGTTTCCTTCGGGGGCGAAGGAAAATCCCTTCCCGCCCTTCTTCTCGGCGCCACCATCTCGGGGGTCGCCGGCATCGCCACGATGCTTCTCATCCGCAACACCACGAAGCTTCGCGACGATGTCGCCATGGGTTTCGTTCTCTCGGTCTTCTTTGGCGTGGGGGTCGCGAGCCTCCGCATGGTGCAGGATATTCCCGGAGCGAGCGCAGCAGGACTCGAGTCTTTCATTTACGGAAAGACCGCCGCGATGGTCGCGAGTGATTTCCTCCTCATCGCCCTCGTCGCCGGCGCCGCCTCGCTCCTGTCACTACTCTTCCTCAAGGAATTTCTCATCCTCTGCTTCGACGACGGTTATGCCGCCTCGCAGGGGTGGCCGACCCTTTTCCTCGACATCCTCCTCCTCGGCCTCGTCACGGCAGTGACCGTGATCGGGCTCCAGGCGGTCGGGCTGATTCTCGTCATCGCTTTCCTCATCACGCCGCCAACGGCGGCCCGATTCTGGACTCAGCGGCTCCTCCCGATGCTGCTGATCTCCGCGTTCATCGGTGGGGTAAGCGGATGGCTCGGTGCCTCTCTCAGCGCCCTCACCCCTCAACTCCCGGCGGGTGCAGTCATCGTTCTTGTCGCGGCGGTTCTCTTTCTGGTCAGCTTGTTCTTCGCACCCGAACGCGGGGTGCTCCCTCGTTTTCTCAATCAGGCCGCCTTGAGGCGAAAGGAGGACCGCCAGCACTTCCTGAGGGCCGCCTACGAAATCGTCGAAGAGCAGGCTTCGGGAGGCAGCGTCGCCAACCGATCCTTCCCCTTCGAGGCCCTCCTCGCGAAGCGGTCGTGGTCCCCCCACCAGCTCCGCCGGATTCTGCGTGTCGCCCGGCGCGAAGATCATCTCGAGCCGACACCGCCGGGACGTCTCCGTCTCTCCGAACCCGGCTTTGGTGAAGCCGCGCGCGTCACCCGCAATCATCGCCTCTGGGAGACTTACCTGATTCAATATGCCGACGTCGCCCCGAGCCACGTCGACCGCGACGCCGATATGGTCGAGCACATCCTCGGCGCGGAACTGGTCCGCGAACTCGAGGCGAAGCTCGTCGGAGCCCTTCCCGACCTGAGCGTGCCGCCCAGTCCCCACCCTTTTCCTTCGCCTTCCGCATGAACTGGACCTCCTTCGACACCTGGATCGTCGTGGTCGGAGCCCTCTGCGCCCTCGCCTGTGCGCTGCCCGGTTGTTTCCTCGTCCTGCGGAAGATGAGCATGATGGGGGACGCCATCAGCCATGCCGTGCTGCCGGGGCTCGCCATCGCCTTCCTTGTTACGGGAACTCGGGCGAGCGTTCCCATGTTCCTCGGTGCGGCCATCGCGGGACTGCTCACCGCGCTTTTCACCCAGTGGATCATGCGTTTCGGCAATGTCGACCGGGGCGCGGCAATGGGAATTGTCTTCACTACCCTCTTCGCCGTGGGACTTCTCCTCATCCGACGGGCCGCCGACCACGTCGACCTCGACCCCGGCTGCGTCCTTTACGGAGCCATCGAATTGACCCCTTTGGACACGGTATCCGTCGGCGGACTCGATATCCCACGCGCCGCCCTCGTCAACGGCGGCGTTCTTCTTGCGAACTTGCTTGTCCTGACCCTGCTCTACAAGGAACTCAAGCTCAGTTCTTTCGATCCCGATCTTGCCGACACCCTCGGCTATTCCTCACAGTTTCTTCACTACCTTCTCATGACCCTCGTGGCGGTGACGACAGTGGCCGCCTTCGAGTCGGTCGGCAGCATCATCGTCATCGCCATGCTCATTGTCCCGCCGGCGACGGCGCTGCTTCTCACCCATCGCCTTCTCCCCATGTTGCTGCTGTCCGCCGCCGCCGCCGTCCTCGCCGCCGTCACCGGCCACCTCGGTGCCATCGTCGTGCCGCGATGGTTCGGGTTCGAAAGCACGACCTCGTCGGGCATGATCGCCCTCGCCTCGGGCCTGATCTTTCTGCTCGCCTGGCTCTTCAGCCCCTCCCAGGGGATCGTCGCTCGGCGTTTCCGACGCGCCCTCGACCCACCTCCCCTTTCCAACACCGAAACCGAAACCACATGAAACACCTGCTGGCCTCTACCCCGTTTTTCTCCTCGCTCCTGTCAGCCGTCGCCACGGCCGGCGATCCCCTTCCCATCGAATCCTCTCGGGAGAAATCAAACACCCTCTTCAATCCGACGCCGCGGGAGCAATGGCGGGACCTCGCTCCCGACCGTCCCGACACCACCGAGAGCGCCGTCACCGTCGACGCAGGAGCGTGGGTCGTAGAGGCCAGCTATTTCGACTGGCGACGGGACGGCGGCAACGACACCTACACCGTGATGGCGACCAACCTGAAAGTCGGTCTCACCGACCGAATCGACCTCCAGACCGTCTTCGACGCCTACACCTGGGAGGATCCTGCAACCGGCGCCGGAGCCGAGGGCTTCAGCGACGTGACCCTGCGCCTGAAATACAATGTCTGGGGAAACGACGGCAGCACGTCCGCCCTCGCCCTTTTCCCCTTCGTCAAAATCCCGACCGACACGGCCATCAGCAACGGCGAGGTGGAGGGCGGCCTCATTCTCCCCTTCTCCACGGACCTCGCCGAGGGGGTCGGACTGGGGCTCATGGCCGAGTTCGACGCCGTCCACGACGGGATCGACGGCTACGACCTTGAATTCGTCCATTCCGCCGTGCTCGGCTTCGATGTCACCGACCGCCTCGGGGTCTTCACGGAATATGTCGGTGTCGCCGGCCCAGCGCCCTATCAAACCTACCTAGCCGGAGGAGCGACCCTTACCGTGAACGAAGACCTCGTCTTCGATGCGGGCGTGCAGGTGGGCCTCAACGGAGCGGCCGAAGACATTGGTCTCTTCGGAGGCTTCACCCGGCGATTCTGACGGATTCCCGGAGATTACCCCAGACTTCGCCAAAAGCTGCCGCGGCGGCGGCGAGATCATCCTCGCTGTGGGCCGCAGAAACCTGCGTGCGAATACGGGCCTTGCCCTCGGGAACAACAGGGAAGAAGAAGCCGATCACGTAAACGCCCTTCTCGAGGAGACGGGAAGCCATCTCCGCCGCCAGCGTCGCCTCACCCAACATCACGGGCACGATGGGATGCTCTCCCGGCAGGAGCGTCAATCCCGTCTTCGCCATCTCCGCCCGGAAAAAGGCGGTGTTGGACCTTAGACGGTCGAGTCGCTCACTGGACAGGGTCAGGAGATCCAGCGCCTTCAGCGAACCCGCAACGATGGCAGGGGCTACGGTATTGGAAAAAAGATAGGGTCGCGAACGCTGTCGAAGGAGGTCGATGATCTCTTTCCGGCCGCTCGTGTAACCCCCGCTCGCGCCTCCGAGGGCCTTGCCCAGCGTGCCGGTAAAGACGTCCACCCTCCCCATCACCTCGCGATATTCGTGCGTCCCCCGTCCCGTCGCGCCGATCACGCCGACCGCGTGCGAATCGTCGACCATGACCGAGGCGCCATACCGGTCGGCGAGGTCGCAGATGGCCTTGAGGTCGGCGATCGACCCATCCATGGAAAAGACCCCGTCCGTGGCGATGAGCCGGAAGCGCTGGGACTGGGCCTCCTTCAAGCAGGATTCCAGTTCGCCGAGGTTGCCGTTCGCGTAACGGTAGCGCTTCGCCTTGCAGAGACGGATCCCGTCGATGATGGAAGCATGGTTGAGGGCATCGGAGATGACCGCGTCGTCCTCGCCAAGGATGGTCTCGAAAAGTCCTCCATTCGCGTCGAAGCACGAGGAATAGAGGATCGTGTCCTCGGTGCCGAGGAATTCACTGAGGCGCTCCTCCAGCTCCTTGTGGATCGTCTGCGTGCCGCAGATGAAGCGCACGGAAGACAGCCCGTAACCCCAGCGCTCGAGAGCCTCGTGCGCCGCCGCGACGACATCGGGATGATCGGCGAGACCGAGGTAGTTGTTTGCGCAGAGGTTGATGACTTCCTTTCCCGAGTTGGTGGCGACATGAGCGGATTGCGGGGTTGTCAGGATGCGCTCGGTTTTGTAAACGCCGGCGGAGCGTATCGCCTCGAGTTGCGCGGCGAGATGGGTCTGGTATGGCTCGTGCATGTTCCCGTCAGGTTACCATTTCAGAATCACCTTGCCCGACTGGCCGCTCTTCATGACCTCGAAACCCTTCTCGAACTCGGTGTAGTCAAAGTGATGGGTGATCACCGCACTGATGTCGAGCCCTCCCTGGAGCATGACGGTCATCTTGTACCAGGTCTCATACATGCGTCGCCCGTAGATCCCCGAGATGGTGAGCATGTTAAAAACGACGGTGTTCCAGTCGATCGTAATCTCCTCGGAAGGAATCCCAAGCATCGCGATCTTGCCTCCGTGGCAGAGGTTGGCGATCATCTCGCGGAAGGCCGAGGCATTGCCCGACATCTCGAGCCCCACGTCAAACCCCTCGGCCATGCCCAGTTCCTTCTGGACGTCGGCGATGCGCTCGTGGCGAACGTCGATTGTGCGGGTCGCGCCGAGTTTCTTCGCCAGGTCAAGACGCCAGGGATTCACGTCGGTGACAACGACATGGCGCGCCCCTGCGTAGCGGCAGATCGCCGCGGCCATGCATCCGATCGGACCCGCGCCCGTGATGAGCACATCCTCTCCGAGAATCTCGAAGGTGAGGGCGGTATGGACCGCGTTGCCGAAGGGATCGAAAATGGCGGCGAGGTCCCGGTCGATGTCATCGGCGTGATGCCAGACATTCGCCATCGGCAGCGCGATATATTCGGCAAAGGCACCGGGACGGTTCACCCCGATTCCCTTGGTGTCCTTGCAGAGATGCCGCCGTCCGGCCATGCAGTTGCGGCATCGCCCACAGACGACGTGCCCCTCCCCGCTGACGATCTCGCCGGGATGAAAGTCGGACACGTTCGAACCCACCTCGACGATCTCGCCGACAAACTCGTGCCCCACGACCAGCCCCACCGGAACCGTCTTGCGCGCCCAGGCGTCCCAGTTGTGGATGTGCACGTCGGTGCCGCAGATCCCGGTGCGGTCGACCCTGATGAGAACGTCGTTGATGCCGATGGTGGGTTCCGGCACCTCCTCGAGCCAGAGTCCGGGTGCGTCTTCCTTTTTGACGAGGGCTTTCATGCAGGATGCGTGGCCCGCAGGCCGCCATCAATCTGCCATGGGAAGGGCGACGAGGTCGAGCCGGCTTTTTGTCATAATGCGAGACCTTCCGGGCGACTCCGTCTTCGCGCCGCCTTTTCACTTGAGAGCAATTCCCGGGCTTCGTTATCATCCAGCCATGACCCACCGTCACGCGCTTCTGGCATTCCTTCTGACCATCGCTTCCCCCGGGATGGCAGCCGACTACCGCTCCATCCCTACCGAACCCACCGAAGGCGACCGTATCCTCGCCAACTACTTCGACCGGGAAACCCGCCGTCTCACCACGCGGAACGCCGCCTTTCTCGAGAACGTCGCCGACTGGGCGGCAACCCAGGCCGAAATGAGACGGCAACTCTTTGAAATGCTCGGCCTGCAACCGCTTCCGGCCCGATCGGATCTCAAGGCCGAGGTCACCGGATCGATCGAGCGGGATGGGGTCATCGTCGAAAAGATTGTCTTCCAATCCAGGCCCGGACTCTACGTGACAGCCGATTATTATCGACCCGCCAAACAGGAAGGGCCGCTTCCGACGATTCTCTATGTCTGCGGTCACGGTGGAGTGAAGATCGACGGCGTCAGCTACGGCAACAAGGTCACCTACCAGCATCACGGCAACTGGTTCGCGAAGAACGGCTACACCTGTCTCACAATCGACACGCTGCAACTTGGCGAGATCGAGGGCAAACACCATGGCACCCACAATCTGGGCCGCTGGTGGTGGAACTCGCGAGGCTACACTCCGGCTGGCGTCGAGGCATGGAACTGCATCCGCGCCCTCGATTATCTCGAGACTCGTCCGGAGGCCGACTCGGAGAAGTTCGGAGTCACCGGCCGTTCCGGAGGCGGCGCCTACACCCTCTGGATCGCCGCCCTAGACGAGCGAATCAAGGTCGCGGCCCCCGTCGCCGGCATCACCTCGATGAAGAACCACGTGTCCGACGGATGCATCGAGGGACACTGCGATTGCATGTTCATGGTCAATACCTACCGATGGGATTTTCCTCTGATTACCGCACTAATCGCGCCTCGTCCCCTGATGATTCTCAATACCGACAAGGACAACATTTTCCCCCTCGACGGAGTCGTCGACGTCTACCAGAAGACCCGAAAGGTCTATGAGGCGATGGGCGCGGGAGACAAGATCGGTTTCGCGATCTACGAAGGGCCCCACAAGGATACCCAGCCCTTGAGGGTGCCCGCCTTCCACTGGTTCGAGCGGCAGTTCAAGGGCATCGAACTAGGCGACGAGATCGCCGATACCCGCGCGCCAAAACCGTTCGAGCCAGCCGAACTGAAGGTGCTGCCGGAAATCCCCGGGAATGAACGAAACACGTTCATTGACGAATACTTCACCAAGAGAGTTCCGACCAGGCTGCCGCTGCCGGAATCCAAGTCCGACTGGGAGGCATCGAAGGCCCTGCTCTTCAACCGCCTCCAGACACGCAGCTTCCGGGGTTGGCCCTCCGCAGGCGAGGACCTTCACCTCACCGAGGACTTCCGTGAAGAAAAGGACGGCATCGCTTTTTCGAAATGGTCGTTCGACAGCCAGACCGGCGTGCGACTGCCGCTCTACTTTGCCCATGCTGCCGGCGCTCCCGTAGGCGATCTGGAACTGATTGTCCTCAACGCGCTTGAGGAGGACGACTGGCAGTCGTTCCTCGCGACCTATGGCCGGGTTTTCTCGGGTGCCTTCCCGGGGGCGACCCTGCCTGAAACCGACGAGGAGGCTTACTCGTCCGAAAAGGGTCTTCACGCCAGTCAGAAGTGGGGCATGCTTTACCTACCGGTGAGGGGTGTCGGACCGACCGCCTGGACCACCGACGAAAAGGAGCGCACCCACATCCGCCGCCGCTTCGCCCTGCTCGGACAGACACTCGACGGCATGCGTATCTGGGACATCCGCCGAGGCATCCAGGCCGTCCGTGAGTTCGACGGTGGCTCAGAGCCAAAGCTGTGGCTCCAAGCTTCGGGAGTCATGGCTGGAAATGCCCTCTATGCATCGATCTTCGAAAAGGACATCCACCGGATCGACCTCCACCGCCTACCCCTGAGCCATCAGGACGGTCCAGAACTCCTCAATGTCCTTCGCTTCACCGACATTCCGCAGATAGCCGGCATCGCCGGAGAACGAAGCCAGCTGCGGATCTATGGAAACCCGGAGGACTGGAGTTATTTGACGGAACTCGCCGGGAAACTGGAATGGCCTGATAAGCAGTTGCAGATCAGAAAACCCGTTGGCGAAGTTCAAGGGGAGTGAGTTCGACCTCTCCGGAGGAATTGCCTCACTTCTTTCGACGGGCGGTCCTTGACCATTCTCCGCGATGCGGCAACTTCCCCGCGATGACAGTCCGCACTCGTTTTGCCCCCTCTCCAACGGGCTTCCTCCATATCGGAGGGGCTCGGACCGCGCTCTACAACTGGCTCTACGCAAAGCGGCATGGAGGCACCTTTCTTCTGCGAGTCGAGGACACCGATGCCGACCGAAGCACGGCCGAGTCGATGGAGATCATCCTCGACGGGCTCCGCTGGCTGGGACTTGACTGGGACGAAGGTCCCGGAGTCGGCGGTCCCTTCGGACCCTATTTCCAGAGTGAACGAATCGAAATCTACGATCGTTACCTCGCCCGTCTCGAGTCCGCCGGACTGGTCTACGAGGACGAAGGCGCGATCCGGTTTCGTGTTCCCGACAAGGTCATCACGGTCTCCGACTCCGTCTGCGGCGACGTCTCGATCAATCTCAAGGAAGCGGGTTCGCGTCGTTACGACGCCGATCTGAAACGCGAGGTCGAGGCCAATCCCGATATCGTCATCAAGCGACCCAACGGAGGTTACATCTTCCATTTCGTCAATGTCGTCGACGACATTGAGATGCAGATCACGCATGTCATCCGGGGAGAGGATCACCTCTCCAACACCCCCAAGCATCTCGCGCTCTTCGAGGCCTTCGGAGCCACTCCTCCCCAATTCGCCCATATCCCGCTGAACCTCAATCCCAGCGGCACGAAGATGAGCAAGCGCGACCAGGGAGCGCTCATCCATGAGTATCAGGAAGCCGGTTTTCTCCCTTCCGGTGTGAACAACTACATGGCGCTTCTGGGCTGGTCGGCCAAGGACGACCAGGAAATCTTCACGATGGAGGAACTGAAGGCGAAATTTGACCTCTCCGGTGTGAACAGCTCCAATTCCAAGTTCGACTTTGACAAGTGCCGCTGGGTCAACGGCGAGCATCTCAAGCGCCTTTCCACCGAGGATTTCGTCGCTCTCGCCGTTCCCTTCCTTTCCAAAGCCGGCATCGATCCCGCGGACCCGCGTGTTCCGGAGGCCCTGGGACTTGCCCGCGACCGCGTGCAGACGCTCGGGGAAATCCCCGGCATCATCGGGACGGTCTTTTCGAGTTCAGTCTCCTACGACGAGACTTCGGTGGCGAAGGTGAAAGAGAAGGGCGACCTCGTGAACGTGATTGCCGCGCTCGTCGACGTTCTTTCCGTCGCGTCCGATTGGACCGTAGACGGTATCAAGGCTGCCGTATCGGAAGGAGCGGCCACCATTGGCGTCAAGATGGGAGCGATGATGCTCCCCTGCCGTGTTGCGACCATGGGCTCAACGGCAGGCGCCGACCTCGTGCCTGTCCTCGTGCTCCTCGGAAAGGAAACCACCCTCAGTCGCCTGCGGGGATTCCAGGAACTTCTTTCCGCCTGATTCGAAAAGTCATCCCGCTGTTTGCATGATGAGCCACCAAGTCGCGAAGGGAAGCGAGCGATAACGGACCGCCTCTTCCATTCCCACCTCCCGGCACTCCGCCCTGACGGAGTCGACCACCTTTTTGACCTCCCGAACGCAGGCTGGATCGTCAAAGACCACATTCAGTTCCCTCGACAGATAAAAGGAGCGATAGTTCAGGTTTGCCGACCCCACATAGGCGAGTCGATCATCAACGAGGGCGCACTTGTAGTGAAGCGGACTTATCGCAGAGTCGAAGATCCAGACTCTCGCACCCGCCTCGAGCAAATCCCGGATGCCGTAGTAGGAGGCGTAGTGGAACCGCGGAGCGCGGACCTGCGTAGAAAGCACCACATTGACCTCGACCCCGCGACGGGTCATCCCCTCGATCCCGGAAAGGATCTCGGCATTGGTGAACGTGTAGGGCTGCACCAGCCAAACGGACTTCTTTGCGGAGGCAAAGAGACCGTCAAGCATGACACCGGTCATCGACTCCCGGGAACGCGTTTCGTCCTGGTCGAAGAACCAGAACTTGAGAGAATCACCA
>JAGRPC010000291.1:34501-35778 GCA_020439925.1 Verrucomicrobiia bacterium
CCGCGGAATCGATTCCTTCACCGGATGGTGATTCTTCGAGACGATCCCTGGACACGCTCTCGTTCCAGGTTCGCATGAAAGCCTGCCTCAATCTTCCGGCTGCCTCGGAGGATTCCAGCTTGACCATGAGGTCGCGATTTCCTCCATTCTCCGGGTCCAGGAGACTCCCGTCCGACAGATTGGCTCCGCCGAGAAAGACCGTCTTGCCATCCACCACCCAGTATTTTCGGTGATCTCGTTCGAAGACGGACCGGGGGACAAACAGTCGCCAGCCTTTCACTGGATGAAACTCTGCCCAGGATACTCCGCTGGAGGAAAGGAATTCGAAGGCTTCGGGTTCTTTCACGTAACGGGAAGAACCATCGCCGATGATGTGGACCTTCACCCCGGCCGCCGACTTTTTTGCCAGCGCCTCAAGAACCGGACGAGTTTCAGGGCCGTCGTTCAAGAGGAAGCTCGTCACGAGGATCTCCTCTTCGGCTCCCGCGATGAGAGAAAGCATCTCTTCTCGGATCGCAGGACCACTATCGAAAAAAGCAGGATCGGAAACCGCAATCGGTTCGACGGCAAGACGATTGCGGTAGAACGATTCCAGCCCTGAACGGGTTTCGATTCGCGACACCCCGCGGGAATGATCCGGTAACGCACAACTCGACATTCCCGCCGCCAAAAAAAGCACTGCGGCATGAACCTCACAAACGCGCAGGAGTGTCCTTTGCACGCTCACATCATACGCCAGTTATCCACGACAGAAAATGAGAGGATCGCACCTGAGTGCGCCCCTCCCAATTCATACCGCCATCGTGAGACCTCGGCGGCGGTTCCGGATCAATCCCTGTCTTCGGCTTCGGCGATCATGCCCTCGACACTCTTGCGTCGACGGATCCGGCGGAAGAAGAACCCGCCCAGCGCCAGGCCCAGCAGACCCAGCGTTCCCGGTTCGGGCACCGCCGTCAACGTGATCGCCCCCGCCGTCGCCGTCCCGTAGTTGATCTGGTATCCGGAGATGATCGCCCCTTCCGACAACCCGTTGAAGGTTCCTGCCAGCGAGTTGAACGTCGCGATCGTGTAGCTGTTGCCCAGGGTGTAGCTCCCGCTGGTCATCAGGCTCAAGCTCGCCCCTCCCAGATCCAGCAAGGTCCCGTTCACGTCGATGAGATCGCTGGATCCGTTCACATCCTGCACCAGGTCGATCAACCACGTGCTCCCGCTGTCGGTGGTCAGGTTCCCGCTGAAGGTCAGCGTCCCGATCCCTCCCTCGGTCCCACCGGTCAGGT
>JAGRPC010000292.1 GCA_020439925.1 Verrucomicrobiia bacterium
AACTCGACCTGTTCGTCAGCGCCGACCTCGGAACCTTCGCCGGTTTCGATGTGGCTCTTGGTTACACCCACTTCATCTTCCCCGAGTTCCGCAGCAACGTGACTCCGGTTGGAACTGGATACGGTGAACTTGGCCTCGATATCTCTCGCAGCCTCGGAATCGTTGATCTTGCCTACGAATCCAATTATTCGTTCGCCGGTCCCAACGGTTGGTATCATCAGATTGGTATCGAGAAGTCGTTTGGTATTACCGACAACATCAGCCTGGTTCTCGGAACTGGCATCGGTTACTCGGACAATTATTTTGCGGCTCCCAACAACAGCCGTTGGAACCATTACTACGTGTCCGCGTCTCTGCCCATCGAACTCAACTGCCGCACCACCCTTACCCCCTACATCGGGTACAATGGTGGTCCTTCCGGCTACGTCACCGGGCCTGGTTCTATTGGTCAGGGCGACATCCTCCACGGTGGTGTCTCTCTCAGCGTCTCCTTCTGATAGGTGCTGACGAAAAGGACTTAAGTTTTACTTAAACCTTGGTGCAAACCGCCTCTCCTTCGGGGGAGGCGGTTTCTTCGTTTTGAGGGACCTTGCCAACGGAGCCCTATTTTCATGGAGGGCTGGAGAAACCAAGGATGACATGACGTATTGGCGAGGCGATTCGCCGCGATGAATTGGAAGAACGGCACCGCTCGACAGCGTCAAAGGAGGGATCGGGGTTTTCGGAGTCGGCGTTCTTGAGAGTTGATGCAGAAAAGCCGATACCGGCGTGCATTTCACTTTCGGTTGATGACCCGATGTCCTGGGCGATTCGAAGAATGCCGCTCAGCAAAGCGCTTGAACCACCTCGAGTCCACCGATGGATCAAGGAGAAAGCCGAACCGAAAAACACCGGTCCCGGATTCGATCCTCGCTCAAAACCGGAATCTGAAAAAACTTTTGAGATTCAGCAGGTTTGGCCGGGAATCTGCTTATTCGGTTTCCAGTCGGTGAAAACCGGAAAACCAGAAACTACGACCACCTCACAATCTTAGGGAAAAACAAGATGATGAAACAATCCATTCTATTCGCAGCAATCGGTGCACTTACATTGAGTGCGCAGGGAGGAGACTGGGGCAAGGCTCCGGTTGGCAAGGAACCGATTGAAGAGTGCGTGGATCTCGGCGGCGAGATCGGCGTTGGCTACATGAGCGATTACATTTTCTACGGAGCCCGCTTCGCAGGCGACAGCGTCTGGACCAGTGTCAGCTATACCATCGACGGTTTGGCGGTTCCGGTGACCGTAGGAGCCTGGTATCTCAACGGCATTAACGAAGATGCGATGTTTGGCGGATACGACGAATTGGACCTCTTTGTTTCTGCTGAAGTGGGAACTTTTGCGGGGTTCGACGTATCTTTTGGCTACACGCATTTCCTTTTCCCTGAGCTTCGCAGCGGAGGAGTCGCGGGAGCGTTGGGTATTCCGGCGACGACTGGAAATGGTTACGGCGAGATCGGGTTGGATATTTCCCGCAGTCTCGGGTTTGTCGACCTCGCTTATGAGTCGAACTACGCCATGGGAGGATTTGCCAATGGCTGGTATCATCAGATCGGCATCGAGAAGTCCTTTGGCCTGACCGACAGCATCAGCCTCGTCCTTGGTGCCGGGGTCGGCTATTCTGACAACTATTTTGGCGTTGCTGACAACAGCGACTGGAATCACTACTACGTGTCGGCTTCGCTTCCCATCGCGCTCAACTGTCGCACCACCCTCACACCCTATCTTGGGCTGAATGGCTCCCCAGAAGGAACCGTTTCTAATGACCTGGGCCAATCCGATATTCTGCACGGCGGCGTTTCGCTGACCGTTTCTTTCTGATCTCGTGATCCTCGTTCGCGGATCTGAGAGAGGTTTTCTGCCGATCTAAAGCAGACCGCCCTTCCTCGAAAGAGGAAGGGCGGTTTTTTGTTCTCGGGGAGGGAACCTTCCAGAAACGAGTTTCGCGCCGATTGACCGGGAGGAGGTTTGCCCTCAGATTCCCTCCGCCATGAGATTTCACGCGTTCCCCCTGTTGTTTACCCTGATTTTTCTCCCCCTTCATCTACGGGCCGAATGGATGATCGAAACCTTCGCCGGGACGGGAACACAGGGGTTCGCCGGAGACGGTGGACCGGCGATCAAAGCGCAACTGGACAATCCATTCGGCATCGTGCGGGGGCCAGACGGCGCCTTCTACTTCTGTGAATACACCGGGCAACGCATTCGCAGGATCGACCACGACGGTAAAATCACCACGATAGCCGGAAGCGGGAAGGTCGGCTATTCAGGCGATGGTGGAAAAGCCTTGGATGCGACCTTTAACAAGCCTCACGAAGTTCGGTTTGATGCCGCCGGCGACCTCTATGTCGTCGACATGGTGAATCATGCGGTGAGGAAAATCGACATGAGAACCGGAATTCTCACGACTTTCGCGGGAACGGGCGAACCGGGATACAGCGGAGATGGAGGCCCTGCAAGCCGCGCTCAATTCAAACAGCCCCACAGCATCCAGTTCGGTCCCGAAGGTGACCTCTATGTTTGCGACATCGGGAATCATGTCATCCGCAGGATCGATAGGAAGACCGGCGTCATCTCGACGTTCGCCGGAACCGGGAAACCGGGTGATACCCCGGACGGTTCCCCGATTGCGGGAACGCCCTTGAAGGGCCCTCGTTCCATCGATTTCGACAAGGATGGCAACCTCTGGCTTGCGACGCGCGAGGGCAATCAGGTGTTCCGTTTTGATCTCAAGGCAGGAACGATCCACCATGTTGCCGGCACCGGAAAAGGTGGTTTTACCGGGCACGGGGGGCCGGCAAAAGAGGCCACCCTGAGCGGTCCCAAGGGCATCTCGGTGGATGCGGCAGGAAACGTCTGGCTGGCTGACTGCGAAAGCCACTCCATTCGCATGATTGACGCAAAATCGGGGAAGATCGAGCTGATCGCCGGAACCGGAAAGAAGGGGGATGGAGCGGACGGTGATCCGCTCAAATGCGAACTGGCACGTCCTCACGGGGTCTATGCGGATGCCGACGGCGGGATTTACGTCGGTGACAGTGAGGCGCACAAGATCCGTGTTCTGCGGATGAAGTGATTCAAGCAGTTGCGGAAAGACGCGCGGCCAAGGGATCGAAACGAACTTTCAGAGAGCTTTCGGATTTGACCGGTCTCCAATGCGCCTGCTCTTCGTTGCCGACCTGCATTATTCCCTGAAACAGTTCGACTGGCTTTTGTCGGAAGCGGGAAAATACGACCTGGTGGCAATCGGAGGTGACTTGCTGGATCTATCCTCGCCTCTCGATTTCGACGTGCAGATTGCGATCGTCGAAAAGTATCTGGCCCTCCTTTCGGAGAAGACTCGCCTTGTGGTCAGTTCGGGGAACCATGACGGTGACAGCCGCAACGAAGCGGACGAATCGGTCGCGACGTGGATTCGTGGGACGAGACACGAGCGTCTTCACGCCGACGGCGATGGCTTTGATTTCGGAAACGTTCGCCTCACCGTTTGCCCCTGGTGGGACGGCGAAGTCTCGCGACGACAGGTCGACCTGCTCCTCGAACAGGAAGCGAGAATTCGGAGAGAAAAGTGGATCTGGATTTATCACGCTCCCCCCGAGGGTTCGCGCACCAGTTGGGCCGGCAAACGTCCTATTGGTGATGACTTTTTGCGAAAATGGATCGAACGACATCGCCCCGATATGGTTTTCAGCGGGCACATTCACAATTCTCCCTTCTACGAAGAAGGGTCCTGGATCGACCGAATCGGTGAAACCTGGGTTTTCAACCCCGGGAGACAACTCGGACCTGAGCCGACGATGATCATCCTTGACTTGGAGAGATTCACGGCCGAATGGCGCAGCGTCGAGGAGCATTCATTCCGCGAACTCGGGGTCGCGGAGTGTTAGGCGGGGAGGCCTCACCCGTTCGCGCGGGTGGCGGTGCATGAGAAGGTCGATCATCCCATCCACCATGCCGAGGTGATCATGGCCCTCGAATTGATGTTTTAAATCGACGAGGTAACGATTGACCCCGTCGAGACGCCGAGCCAGAAGTCGGCAGAGATGCAGGCTGATTGCGGGATTGGCCTCGAGCATCGCGAGGGGATCCTCGACAACACGAAATCGACTCGGCTCGATGGTGCGGACTTCAGCCGTGTGCGGCACATCGAGAAGGGCAGAAAGATCACCAAAAACGGCACCCGGCTCGTTGGTACGGGTCACGGTGACGCCACCTTTCGTGACCTCGACGGCCCCTTCCACGAGAAAATAGATGAGACCGGTAGACGCACCTTCGGCGACGACGGTTTCTCCTGTCTCGAAACAACAGAGAGGCTGATGGTGAAGCAGGTCGAGCAGCTGGCTCATGCCGATAGTGGGAATATGACTGAACACCGGAGAAGGGGAGCAGTTTCAGTACCTCAACCGATAGCGTTCACGGGAAACGGAATGAAAAAAGAAAAAAGCGTTCCCGCATAACACGGGAACGCTTCTTCAAAGAGGTGTCGGAAGACACGATTAAAGGGGGATCAGCTTCCCTTTTCCGCCTTCTCTGTCGTTTTGCCCGCTTGGAGCCAGC
>JAGRPC010000293.1 GCA_020439925.1 Verrucomicrobiia bacterium
CGGCCGGGCCAGCGCACGATCCCGGGCACGCGGATGCCGCCTTCCCAGAGGTAACCCTTCTTCGCCCGCAGCGGTCCGGTCGAGCCGTAGGGATGCCAGGAGGTCTGGGCGGGGCCGTTGTCGCTGGAGAAGAAGACGAAGGTGTCGTCCGCGAGGTCGAGGCTCTCGAGTTCGCCGAGGAGACGGCCGAGAGCCGCGTCCATCTGCGTGATGTTGCCCCAGTAGGCCCGTTCCGCGGGATCCTCGAGGCCGGCGTAGAGGCGCTCGAACTCGGGCGCGGTGGCGATGGGCTCGTGCGGCTCGTGGTAGCAGACGAAGAGGAAGAAGGGTTTCTCCGCATCGCGCCCGTGCCGCAGCCATTCCACCGCTTCGTCGGTGACGAGTCCGGAGGAATATCCCTCGAGCGGCCCGACGGGGATCCCGTTGCGGACGAAGTTGTAGGGATTGCGGTGATTGGGCAGGGCGTTGTTCTGCACCGAGAACCAGTGATCGAAGCCGTGGTCGTTCGGCTGGGGCTGGCCGGTGAGGTTGAACATGCCGTTGAGGTGCCATTTTCCCGTGTGGCAGGTGGCGTAACCCGCGTCGCGGAGGAGGGTGGCGATGGTGGTTTCCGAGGCCTGCAGGTGCATGGGCGAGAGCATGGGAATCCAGTTGTGGATCCCGAGCCTCCAGGGGGTGCGGCCGGTCATGAGTCCGGCGCGGGAGGGCGAACAGTTCGCCGCCGCGGCGTAACAATCGGTGAAGCGGAGCCCCTCCGCGGCGAGGCGGTCGAGGTGAGGGGTGTGGACGGCCTCGTTGCCGTAACAGCCGAGATCGCCGTAACCGAGATCGTCGGCGAGGACGACGAGGAAGTTCGGTGCCGCCCCGGCCCGCGAGGAAACGAGACCCAGCAGGAGCAGGACGGCGGGGAAAAAAATCCGTTTCATGTCCACGAGCATGACAGGGACCGGCCCGCGGAGGCAAGGGCACGATCAGGGGCCGCCTTTCGGCGAGCACGGGTTCGTCGCCCCGGCCACTATTTGCTTGCCGTCTCCCGGCCGATCCGATAGCCCATAACCACGAATCTCCTTCGTCTTGCCCTGATGAAAATCACGATCGCCCTGCTGGCGGGCCTGGGCCCGTTTCTCACCGTCCTCCAGGCGGAGGAACCGTCCCCGATATTCTCCGTGACCCTGCGCTGGACGACGTCCGGCGGCGAGGCGGTGGAAACGAAAGTGCCGGGGCTGGATCTGCTCGACCGATCGAGCGTCTCCCTGCCGATCACGAGGGACAAGTTCGAGCCCGGCGATCCCACCTGGCACGCGCAACTCGAATTCCGCATCAAGGACGGAAGCCTGGGAGTGGAGATCTACGATCATTCGCAGCTGCAATCGACCAAGGAATCCGGCATGCGGCCCGTCATGATCTACTCCGGCACGCACCACCTCGTCTGGGGCAAGGAGCTGATCGTCATCGAGATGCCGCGAGGGAAACTGAGCGTGGTGCCGGAGGTGAAAGGGCCATTGCCGGAGGTCACCCGAAACCAGGAAGGCCCGATCCCGCCGGATCTCGCAGGAAAGATCCAGTTTTCCTACAAGATCACGGCACCGGGCAATCTTTCCCTCGAGGTCTACAACCCGACCGAATACTCCATCGACCATGCGCTGATTCGCGTCACCGCTCCCGCCGCAGAGGGAAGAGAGGCCCTGGATCGGGTTTATCGGATGAACCATGTAAGCTGGTCCTCTTTCTCGGACGGCGGTGCCCGGATCTCCATCCCGACGCTGGCCGAATATCCCGAGGGCACGCCGATTCAGGTCAAGCTGGAGAAGGTCTTCTGACGGGGTGGCTCCCGTCCCAGAGGGTCAGGCGGGGGACTCGACCCTCCTGCCTTTCGTCCCTGGAAAACGTGATCGCAGCGGGACGACCACTCCCGCCCGACAAACCATTTGAAAGGCCCGGCTTTTCTGCCATGCTCCCAAGGCCCTTTTTCCAGCGGGCCGTCTCCTGCATGGGTAGAACACGGAACAAGGCGATCCTCGCTCTCGAGGACGGGACGGTTTTTCACGGCACCGCTTTCGGGGCCTCCACCACGCATACGGGCGAGGCGTGCTTCAACACCTCGATGACCGGCTACCAGGAGATCCTCACGGATCCCTCCTACCGCGGTCAGTTCGTGACGATGACCTATCCGCTCATCGGCAACTACGGGGTCGGGGAAGTCGACGCGGAAAGCTCGGCGGTGCACGTGCGCGGCTTCGTCGTCGAGGAACTCTGCGACATCCCGAGCAACTGGCGCAGTGAACGTTCCCTCCACGATTACCTCCTCGCCGCGGGCGTGCCGGGGATCGAGGG
>JAGRPC010000294.1 GCA_020439925.1 Verrucomicrobiia bacterium
TCTACAACGTCCTCGAAAAGCTCCGCGCCGGTGAAGCGCTCAACGCGAAGGAAAAGCAGATCCACGACGACGGACTCGTCACCCTCCTCCGCCAGATCCACGAGGAGATCGACCAAACCGTCCTCGAAGCCTACGGCTGGAGCGATCTTGCTACCGCCGCGCGCGACGAAGCCTTCGAGGAGGAAATCCTCACCCGCCTCGTCGCCCTCAATCACGAGCGCGCCGCCGAGGAGCGCAGGGGCCTCGTTCGCTGGCTCCGCCCCGAATACCAGGATCCCGCCTCCGTCCTTCCCGTAGCCGAACAGACCACCCTCGACGGACTCGACGAACCAACGCCCTCCGCAAAGACGCTCGTCGGACCTTCTCCCGACACCGCCCTTTCCTGGCCTGCCAAGCTCCCCGACCAGGTCGCCGCCATCCGCGCCCTCCTCCCCGAGACCGGCCCCGACCCCGCCGCCCTCTCCACCCGCTTCGGCCGCGCCAACAAAAAGCGTGAGGAACAGATCGAGGCCATCCTCGAAACCCTCCGCGGCCTCGGCCTGTAAAGAAGGTCGTAAGACCTTCTCCCCTCCACGCCATCCCCCTCAAACCTCGCACCAACCCGATGGGCATCTACGATCGCGATTACATGAAGGAAGGCTACGACCCCCCGGTTCGTGGCAAGAAATCGCCTCCCCGTCGTCCCAAAGTTTCCGTTCCCTACCTCGTCATCGCACTGGTCTTCGTCGGCATCGTCGCTCTTTTTATCGCCTCGATCTACCGATCGCCCGAGCACGGAGACGAAGCGGCGTGGCCCGCTTACCCGCTCGATCTCAACACCGCCACCTTCGACGAATTGACGACCGTACCCCAGATCGGGCCCGCCACCGCCGACCAGATCCTCAAGAACCGTCCCTACGAAAAACTCGAGGATCTCCTCGAGATCTACGGGGTCGGCGAGTCGAAGCTGAAAGTGTTTTCCCAATATCTGATCGTAATCCCTCCCGAGCCCGATGGGCCCGCCCCCTCTGTATCCGAATGACCCCGAACGCGACACTACTCACTCTGGCCTTCTTCATCCTCACTACCGGCACTTACATCGCCGGGGTCGCCTTCGCTGCGAAGCGCACCCGCACGGGCCGATATCCGGTCGGCAAGGATATCAAGCTGCTGCGGCAGCCCGGCGAAGGCCTGCGCGAACGCATCGAGAAGATCGACGGACAGATGAACGACGAAATCTTCAAAGGGTTCTTGGTCCCACTTTGCGTTCTCTTCCTCCCACTGATCGTCCTGAAATGGCTGAAAGTCGGCGATCAGATTCTCATCGTCCTGGTGGTGATCCTCGTTGGTTACCTCATCAGTCTCGGCTATCGCGTCTGGACGCTGCGAAAGTTGGTCATCGAGCTCAGGGATGCCCGCCTCGGCCTGGTCGGCGAGCGAGTCGTGGCCGATGCCCTGGAGCCATTGAAGGAGTCCGGCTACCGCGTTTTTCACGACATCCCCGCACAGGGGGCGACCAAGGCCTTCAATCTGGATCATGTCGTCGTGGGACCGACGGGAGTGTTCGCCATCGAGACGAAGGCCCGTCGCAAGTACGAGGCTCGGGATGGAGGAAAAGATCACGAAGTAAAGTTCGATGGCGAGGCTTTGATCTGGCCGAACGGACGGGACACGGATTCCGTGAAACAGGCTCGCGACAATGCCCGGTGGCTCGAGGAGTGGCTGTTCAAGCTCCTCGGTCGAAGGCCTGTCGTCACTCCCATCCTCGCGATTCCGGGCTGGTACACCGACGAGACCGCCCACGGCAATCTGCGTGTCCTGAGCCACAAGCGATTGACCCACTACCTTTCACAAGGTTCGCGACTCGATGGGGATGCGGTCGATCTCATCGCCCGCCAACTCGATTCCCTCTGCCGGAACGTGGAGGTTTGATTGAGGGCATCCACCCTCGCTTGGCAAAGGTAAAGAAGGTCGTCAAAACGCGAAGCGGTTAGATGGAGCAAAGCATAATCAAACCTTCTCCCCCCCGTCGAACCTCCTAAATCTCCACCCTCGCGAAAGTCTGACGACTTTCGTTACCCCTCCACGGCCCAACTACGGTAAAGAAGGTCGTCAGACCTTCTCTCCCCCGCTAACACGCCCTCGAAAGCCTCACGATTTTCATTACCCCTCCGCGCCCTTCTTCACCCGCTCGTAATAGATCCTCCAGAACCGCTCGTGAAATTCCTCCTGCCGCGGATCGAGATCCGGATACCCCACGACGAGGCAGCCCGAATACGCCCAATCCCGCCACGATTCGACCCGCTTTCCGCGAACCGGGTTTTCCAGGATATATCCCCGCATCGTCTCGAACTCCTCCCGACTCCGCTCCTTGTCAGACAACACATGATCGTAGGCCTGCAAAGCCAGGCCCGCGGGCTGTGCCGCCGTCTTCAGGATCTCGTTCCAGGCCCGACGAAAGATTTTGATCGCCGGACGTTGGTCCGATCCCGCACGCAGGCCTCCAATCAGAAAATGCGCGTGATCCGGCATCAGGCAGTACGCCGCACAGACTAGGCTCTCTCGCGCGAGCGCGTGGCAGAGTGCTTCGCGAAGTCGCGCGTGATGCAGAGCATCGAGCCACCCCGTCGCGCGGCCCTCGACGTTCATCGTCCAATGCACCCAGGAGAGTCCTCGATAGTGTCCGGACGGGAGGCGCCGCAATCGGCCCCGGTGATGCGGACGCTCCTGCTCCATCCAGCGAAAGTCTCACGACTTTCGTTACCCCGGCAAGGTCAAAGTGACGCCTCCACTCCCGTCCCTAAGGTAAAGAAGGTCGTAAGACCTTCTCCTCCCGAACTACCCCGCACCGCTTCCATCCCTCGAACGTCTCACGACTTTCGCTACAACACCCACCGAGCCCCACGGGTAAAGAAGGTCGTAAGACCTTCTCCCCGAACCACCCCTCACCACCCGTCCCACCATCCATTTTCGCGAATGTGCTAAGGTGCTCTCATGCCACGTTCCCGACGATTCCACGAACCCTCCTCGGAAACCTGCGACACGATGAATCCGCCCTGGTCCCGCATCCCCGGGATCCCCGTCCTCAACCTTGCCCCACCCTTCATCCCGCCCGGCGACTCCACGAGCGAAAAGACCGAAGACCTCACCGCCTTTGTTGAGATCGTCTCCTTGGCCGAGTCCGAGGCACTTCGCAAACGGGAGTCCGAACTGAAGGCGAAGATTCGAACCACCAGGAAATCGATTCTCGCCGACGTTTCCGATTTTCCCGAAGTCGCCAAGAGGGTGAAAGCGAAGTTGGCGACGAACCAGAAGAAGTCTTTGCCAGGCTCTGCCGATCGACGTTTCGAAGCCCGCGACCACTCCTGCAAGGCAAACGAATACTTCCTCGAGGGGATTCAGAACGGCGACGCCGAGGCGATCGAGCTGCTTTACGAGACTGCGCTCGACACCGCCATGCTCCTGAAGGTGGCGATCAAGACCCATCCCGAAATCGCTCGAGGGATCGGTCGCAAGAGCTGGGGTTTGCCGGTCATCGCGACCAAGGAACGCCGTTGGATCGATCGGATCAGGAACGAGATGGCCGAGGTGGAGCTCGGTGAAAACCACGACCAGTTCCGCTGCCGCTTTCGTGACGCGAATGGGGCCGATGAAAACAATCCGGCCCGGTTGTGGGCGAAGGAAGCAGTCCGCACCCTCGAAGAAACCTATCGGCGGGTCGTGTGGTTTTCGCACCACGGTAGAGAACTATGCGCCCTCGCCGAATCCGAACGAATCCACTGGATGGACGATCTCGAATGGATTTCAACGATGCCGAAATACCGCCCCTTCAGCCGCGATACGCTGGAGCAGTGGAGCAAACCCGTCCGTGCGCTGATTAAGGAATCGGTGCCCGATCTGCACCTTCGCCCGGAATGGGAAAACGTCCGCACCTCGCTCAGGGCGAGGGCCTCCGACACGCCCGGACGCATCCGCGGCGCGATCCTCGACGACATCGATAGCGCACTCCGGACCGTCGCGCCGCTCTCGCCCTTGCCGGAATCTGCTTCCTGAATTTCGGCAACGGCCTTCGGGTACTCGTTCTATTTGTATCATGGCAAGCTTCCCTTGCCATGATTGCACTCAACTCATCTTGCATCTCCGCCGTCGATTACGACCCACTCACCCGCAAGATGTATCTCCGCTTTCGCAGCGGACGCAGCTACACCCTCAGGGACGTTCCCGAATACCATTTCAACGGGCTCCTCAACGCCTCCTCGCCCGGCTCGTATTTCAACGCCTACCTCAAGGGACGGTATTGAAAACACCCCGCCAGCCCCGGCCCGATCCCGCCGTCGCCGTGGCCCTCGCCGACATGGCCGCCGAGACCGCCGGACTCGAGGCCGCCGCCGGAGGTTCCATCACCGACACCGTCGCCCGCTGGCTCGCCTCCCGCTACGCCACCGCCGCCCGCGAGCAGCTCGAGGAACTCTCCGGCGAATCTCGCATGAAGTTCCTCGGCGAATGCGTCCGCGATTGGTCCCTCCTCCGCCACGGCGACCACACCGCCGCCCGTCTCCAACTCGAACGCGAGCGTCTCGAGCTCGCCCGCGGCCTCACCGAATCCCAGATCGCCGACCGATTCCAGGAATGGCTCGAGCGCCCCGCCGTCAAACGCCTCCTCAACCAGGGCCTTGGCGAAGAAGAGCGCAGCCGCCGCATCCGCGCCCTCTTCGGACTCCCCGAAAAACCCCAGCCCGGCCTTTCCCCCGAAACCCTCTCCAAGATCGAAAAAGCCCTCAATCTCCTCTGATAATTTTCACACCCACTCCACGAAATTCTGCCCGTTCCTCCCATCTTTGCGACGCCCTCCTTTTCCCTGGATCATGCCGCGAACCCAAAAACCATCGATCGCCATGACATTCCTGGAATCCCGCTGCATCCGCGCCGTCCACTACCATCCCGCCACCCGCCTCCTCAAGATCTGGTTCCGCAACAACGGCCCCTACAGTTTCTACAAGGTCCCGTTTCACATCTACCTCGGCCTCCTCAGCGCCACCGCGTCCCACGGCGACTATTACCACGCCCATATCAAAGGCCGTTACCAGTCGCCCGGCTATCCCCCCGAAGACACCTTCCGAATGCTCCGCCTCCCTCCCAAACCCTGAATCTCCGACCCACTCCGACCCACTCCGACCCACTCCGACCCACTCCGACCCACTCCGACCCACTCCGACCCACTCCGACCCACTCCGACCCACTCCGACCCACTCCGACCCACTCCGACCCATTCCGACCCATTCCGACCCATTCCGACCCATTCCGACCCATTCCGACCCACTCCGACCCACTCCGA
>JAGRPC010000295.1 GCA_020439925.1 Verrucomicrobiia bacterium
GCAAGAGCACCCTCATGAAGATCCTTGCCGGAGTGCAGATGCCGGACAGCGGCGAGATCCGGCTCGATGGCGAGGTGGTGCAGATTCGCTCGGTCGAGGAAGGACTTTCGCGCGGCATCGCCCTCATCCACCAGGAGCTGAATCTCGCCACCAACCTCAGCATCGGGGCGAATCTTTTTCTCGGTCGCGAGCCGGTGCGTCGCGGGTTCATCGACGAACGCGAGATTGCGGTGCGGTCGCGCGAGTTGCTCGCTCGGGTCGGACTGGATCTCGACCCCGCCACCCCGGTCGGGGACCTCACGATCGGGCGTCAGCAGCTCGTCGAGATCGCCAAGGCCCTCTCCATCGATGCCCGTCTCCTCATCATGGACGAACCCACCTCCAGCCTCTCGCAGGGGGAAACGGAGCGGCTCTTCGAAGTGGTGCGCGATCTCCGGAAAAACGGGGTCAGCATCCTCTACATCTCGCATCGGCTCGGCGAGGTCGTGGAACTCGCCGATCGCGTCGTGGTGCTCCGCGACGGGGAGAACGCCGGGGAACTGGCGCGCCACGAGATCTCCCACGATCGCATGGTCAGTCTCATGGTGGGGCGGGAACTGTCGCAGTTTTATTCTCACGAGCCGCATCCTCCCGGAGAGGTGGTCCTGTCGGTGTCCGGTCTCCGCACCCCGGCGCATCCCTCCCACGAAATTGATTTCGAGCTGCGTGCCGGGGAAATCGTCGGCGTAGCCGGACTGGTGGGTGCCGGTCGCACCGAGCTGCTGCAGACGCTCTTCGGAATCACGCCCGCGATGGGCGGCTCCATTCGGATCGGAGAAACTCCCTGCGTTCTTTCCGGACCCCGTGCCGCGATTGCCGCCGGAATCGCTCTCGTCCCCGAGGACCGGAAACAGCAGGGGCTCGTCCTCGAAATGGCCGTGGCCGACAATATTTCCCTCGCCTCGATCGAGCGCGACCGGCGCGCCGGATTCCTCAACTTTGCCGCGGAACGGGCCCTTACCGAGGAAATGACGGGCCGACTCCGCATCAAGACTCCCTCGTCGCGGCAACCAGTCCGTTACCTTTCGGGAGGGAACCAGCAGAAGGTGGTCCTCGGAAAATGGCTTGCGATGAGGCCGCGGGTCCTTCTTCTCGACGAGCCCACGCGGGGCATCGACATCGGGGCGAAGCGGGAGATCTACACCCTCATGGAGGAACTGGCCAGTCAAGGGGTGGCGATTCTTTTTGTGTCCAGCGAACTCGAGGAGATCATCGGCATGTCGGACCGGGCCATCGTCATGCACGAAGGCCGCGTCGCCGGGGAGATTCCCCGTTCGGGGCTAGGCGAGGAAGCCATCATGAGGCTGGCGACCGGCCGGGTGGCGGCTTGAGGTGGCGGCGGGAGTCGGAGTTTCGGGACGGGAAAGATGAAGTAGATTCCCGGATGGCAAGAATCCTGGTGGCGATGTCCGGTGGCGTGGACTCGAGCGTGGCGGCGGGTCTCCTCCTCGAGCAGGGGCACGAGATCGTCGGCGCCTACATGAAGAACTGGACGAACGAGGAGGGACTTCCCGGCGAGTGTCCCTGGGAAGAGGACATCCGTGATGCGCGGGCGGTCTGTGAGTATCTCGGCATCGAGTTCCGTATCCTCAGCCTCACCGAGGAATACCGGGACCGGGTCGTCGACTACCTGCTTTCCGGCTATCGGGAGGGAATCACGCCAAACCCGGACGTGATGTGCAACCGGGAGATGAAGTTCGGACTCTTCCGCGAGTTTGCCGCGGCGCAGGGATTCGAATACCTCGCCACGGGGCATTACGCGAGACGCGAGGATCAGGCCGACGGTTCGGTCGATCTCCTCAGGGGCGCTCCTGGGAAAGACCAGACCTATTTTCTCGCCCTGCTCCAACAGGAACAGGTCCGTCCCGCGCTTTTCCCCATCGGTCACCTCGCCAAGCCAGAGGTGCGGCGGGAGGCTGCCCGTCTCGGCATTCCCGTCGCTGAAAAGAAGGACAGCCAGGGCATCTGCTTCATCGGGCAGATCCGCATGAGCGATTTTCTCGCGCATTACATTCCCGACCAGCCCGGGGACATCGTCAACCTCGCCGGAGTGAAGGTCGGGGAGCATCGGGGTCTCCACCTGCACACCCTCGGTCAACGGAAGGGCCTCGGAGTTCCCTCGAACACCTTCGGCAAGGCTTACGTCGTCGTCGCCAAGCGGCCCGAGCGGAACGAGCTCGTGGTCGCCTTCGATGGAACCGATACGCCCGGACTCTACGCGTCGAGCTGCCGCGTCGGCAGTATCAGCGTGGTGAACCGCCCCTTACAGGAGGCGCAGGCCCTGCTCGCTCAGCCCCGTTATCGTTGCGAGGCGGCCCCGGTCACCGCGGACTTTCTTGACGGTGAAACCGCCGTGCTGCATTTCGAAAAACCGCAGCGCGCCCTCACCCCGGGTCAGATCTGTGCCTTCTACGAAGGGGATCGTCTCCTCGGGGGTGGCATCTTCGAGGAGATCCACGGGTGACTACAGAGCCGCAGTGCCAACCTGTTGTGACTGCATGAATCAAAGCTTCCGGATTCCCGTCAGCAGGGCCTCGCTGACTCTGTTGACGATGCTCGTGCTTTCACAGGTCCTTCTCATTCTGCATCACTACACACGCTTTCGCGAAGATCCCGGCTCGATGAATCGTTGGATGTTTTACTCTTGGATACTCCTCGGGGGCTTCTGGATTTGGTCCGGGTATCGCCAACTCCGAACGTTTCATGTGGTCTCCATCGATAAAAACGGGATTCGATTTCAAAAGGTGAGGGGCAAACGGATGTGGCCGTCGGAAGCAGTCACCACGATCACCGATGACCAGATTGCCTTTCACCTCTTTTCGAAGAAGAACGAGCTCAGCCTCGGTAAGAAAAAGATTCCGCCCGAACTGGAACGTCACCTGACGGAACGTCTCTTGGCAGAATCGGAAGCGAGGCTCCAAGCGAATGACGATGAGTCCTCTTGAGGTCGCGTGAATTGCCGAGG
>JAGRPC010000296.1:0-4482 GCA_020439925.1 Verrucomicrobiia bacterium
GCGAGGTTTTCCTCTCTACAAAATCGCCGGAAAAAGGTAATAGCTTGGGAAGAGCCCGGACTCCATCCTCCCACAATGATTTCCACTGACGCGCCCGTTCTCCCTGCTCCTTCCGGTGGTAGCCGTACGATGCGCCTGTGCAACCTGATCGCCGCCCTGCTCTTTCTCCTGCTCTCCGGCTGGACTCTGACGGCCGATCTGGCGCACCAAGGGCACCTCCTGCTGCAATCCTCCTTCAGCTGCCTGGTTCTCGGTATCTTCCTGACGCTGTGGATGTTCGCCTCCATCCCTCTGGCCGCGTTTCCCAAGCGGATCCTCATCCCCGCGGTTTTCCTCGTGACGGTGCGCCTGTCGTTCGGATGGCCTCTCCTCTACGGAATGGACCTCCGCACCGCGTGCCTCATCGCCGATGCCGGTCTCGTCGCCGTGGCTTTCGCCCATCTCCTCATCGCGCTCAAGGGAGTCCTCCTCGCCAATCGCCCTTGGATCCGTTGGCAACATTCCGTGGCGATGGTGGCGACGGCGGTGCTCTCCTCCGTCCTCTCGCTTCCGGCAGGCTTTTTTGGCCTCGCCGAGGTCATTGGGCAGACTTCAAAAGGCTACGTCCGCCTCACCCCTACCGGAATCGATCTGACCGAACGGATTTTCGAGAAGGACGGAAGGCGCGTCCATCTCATCGGCATGGCACACATCGCCGACGGAGGATTCTACGAGTCGCTGAACCGGAGCCTTGCCGGCCCGCTCGAAGGCCGCCGTCTCGTCCTCCTCGAAGGGGTCTCGGATCGGGAGAGAATCCTGCCTCAAAGTTTTGCGTCGGGCGAGACTTACCGGGCGCTCGCAGAAAAGCTTGGTCTTGCCGAGCAGTCCCTCGGTTTCGCCGTTCCCTCGGACGGGTCCTATCGCGAAGATTCCCGGAAGTCGTGGATGGAGCGCGGTGTCGAGTTCCGTCTCGCCGACATCGACATCAGCGAACTTGACGCAAGCCACCGCGATCATCTCGTCTCCCTGCTCAAGGGCATGGAAAAGCTCGACCTCGCCTCCATCTTCATGATGCCCGAGGGAATCACTTCCGCGGAAATCGAGGATCTACTGGTCACGGGTCTTGTCGGTCGCCGCAACGACCGACTCATGGAAGTCTACGAGCAGGAAGGCGGAGCCTATGCCGAAGTCTTCATTCCGTGGGGAGCCGCGCACCTTCCCGACCTCGAGCGCCGCTTCATCTCGAACGGTTATCGCTTGGTCGAGGAAAACCGGCGTCGTGGAATCGATTTCTGGAAGGGTCTGCGGAAATCAGGACCCTCCGGTAAAGTCGGAGATTCGTGAGACCCAAGCCCCTCACCGCAGGCCAATCCGTCGATCGCTCCCACCCAGGAGCCCCTCCGGTCCGTTTCGCACTCTCCGGGTAGCCCCGACCGGCCCGGTCGGGGATCGGGCCTCGCCCCCCACTTCCGACCGGCCGCGCGAGCCGCACGCCCCTACCGTTCCCGCACCTGATGGAAGGCACTCCATTCCGACACGTCTCGACATGGACACAACCAGATCGGCCAGACGTCCTTCACCCCCAGCCCGACACGATCCCGCGGGCATCTCCAATGGCAACGGCCGGAGGCAGCTTTAGAAAGACCGAGGCGCGGGCCCCCTGACGATCACTCTGTGACGTCACTCCGTGCACATCGGCACGAAGTTGCCGTGTTGCCTTGCAGCAGAGGAAGTAGATCAGGGCTCCCACCTGGCCACCCGATTCGGCACGCAGGCGGTAGAGACCGTGACGCCACTCTGTGAGGGTCACGTTTCTCGCCACATCGGGCAGGGCGGCCTCGTCGGCCGCGGATCGATGGAGCCGTTTCTCGATCGCCTCTTCGACGATCGCAGACAGATTCCCCGCCCCCTTCCCTTCTCCTTCTGACGACGTCATCGGCGCGAGGTGGAAAAAATCGAGCGCGAGTCCGCGATTCATCGCGGAGAAGAGGTGAGCCTGGCTCAATCCTACGCCCTGCTTCCATAGCGCCCCGCTGATGGAAGCGGCGATACCGCGGTCATCACGTGCCGCGACTCCGAGGATGGCCGAAGTGCCGGAGGAAATGAGCAAGGCCTTCGGACGTCCCTTCTTTCCGGGATCCGCGAGACGGAGCAGGTGAGGTCCGAATCGCACCGCATAATGTCGGTAGATCCCCTCGAAAAAGTCCCGTCCGAAGTCCAGGAGGATCTCTTGGGATTCGCGGTCGGCGAGTCCGGCATCGCCGAGGAGACGGCGCGGGTCGAAGCGCCGGTCTTCCGGCATGCAGGCCTTCGCGTAGAGTTCGCGGATGTTGAAGAACAGCGTCGGCTTCTGCTTGGGCGATTCCCAGGCGTGTCGATCGACCCGGGTGAAGACATAGAGAGCCCTCACCTTTTCCCGGTCCCCTTCGCAGCGCCGCAGCAGCTCCTGCACGGCAAGATCGTCGATGAGTCCCGAGTCGGCGATTTCCTTGAAGGTACGCCGGTTCGCGACGAGAAAACGCGCCATCTCCAGGACAGCGACATCAAATCCAGCCCCGGCAAAACAACGCGAGTAATAGACCTCCAGCGGGATTCCCGAAAAGCCGCTCGAGAACCGTTCCGAAAGCAGGCGCCCCGGGTCGTTCCTCGCCACCAGGTCATACGGAGTGACGGGAAGACGCTTCGTTTTCAACGCCAGCTTGACCCCGGCGAGATGTTCCGGGCTGAGCCTCGCCGCCTCAAGCTCGACCCGGATGTCGTAACCCGTGTCGGTGAGCCGGTCGGGATCTCGTGCCTCGGCGAGGAGTCGTTCTCCCTCGCGACGTTCCGTCTCGAGCTCGCGCATCTTTTCGCGCTCGAAGGGGCCTCGCAACATTCTCCTTTCCGTCCGGACCCGTTCGTCGAGCGAAGACTCGAACCGGCCATATCCAGGAAAGAGCCGCTCCTCGGCCCCGGGAATGCGGGAGAGAAAATCGAAAGACGAGGCCAGGCTGCCGCGGGTTTCGAGAAAGAGATCCGCAAGTTCGGGCACCGGCTCGAGCCAGTCGCCAGCGCGATTGAAGGTGGTCAGCAACTCGCAGGCATCGATGGGCAACTCGTATCGCTGGGCGGTGAGAACGAGGGAAAGGGCCGCCCGACTGCGATCCTGATCCGTCACGCAGGTCTCGGGATTCGCGTGGTAGAGTCCCCCGGCTCCCAATGCCACCGGGTTTCCCGGCGAAACGGGGCGACCGGGACGCAGTTCGCTTTCGATGACCCCGCGAGCGAAGGCCACAACCCGGCGCCGGGCGGAGAGGAGCCTCGCTCGCACCTCCTCGGCAAACTCGAAACGTTCCGTCGTCACTGCCTCCTCGGGAAGCCATTCGCCGAAAGAATCGAAATCCTCGAAAGTCATGAGGTCCTCCTCGTGATTCCCCAAAGCCGAGGCAATTCCTCCCGGAGGCCGACGCAGGTGAATCCAGCTTCGCAGGCGGAGAAGAAAGGAATAGGCCTCGAGGTCGCGCGGATCCTCGTCAAACAGGCGCGCGTAAATGTCGTGACTGTGATCGAACCCGCGTCCACCCAAGGCCCAGATCGCGGCCAGGAAAACCCGCAACCCGTCGTTCTTGAGGTCGAACCGGTCGATGCGCTCGGCGGTGACTCCGACCCGGTCGAGCTGGCGCACCCACATGCGGCGCACGTGGAGGAAATGCTCGAAAGGATCATAGCTCTCGCGGATGCGACGGCGGAACTCCTCACAGAGGCCGTGAGGGTCGTGAACCGGAGCGAGGTCGAGAAAGGCGTTGAGATCCTTTTCCCGAAGATTGTCGATGTCCTCGAAGGCATAAGGAAGGGCCTGGAACGAGAATCCGCACCGATCGCGAAAAGCACGGGTATGGAGAACGTCCTCCTGGAGCGATTTCACGAAGGAGTGGGTGGGATCCGACTCGACGGGGTCCTCGAAGAGAAAAACGATGTCCAGGTCGGAACAGGGTGTCAGTTCGAAGCGCCCCGTGCCGCCGATCGCCGCGACCGCAAAGGGTCTCGGGAAGTCCGCGGCACAATCCGCTCCCCACTTTTCCAGCACATCCAGGTAGATGCGGGTGCGCTCGGCAGAGAGCTCCCGCCCGTTATCGAGGTTCGGCTCGAGTATTCTGGCATTGTTCTTCGCCAGGCGTTTCTCGATCTCGGAAATCTTGGGGGGGGAAGGCATCGGGAGAAGAGGAGGCGACTGGGCGTCCCACCAGGAATACGGATCGCTCCAACCTCTGTCTGGAACAAGCCCACATTTGACCTGCGATCACCCGAAACCCGCTTTTTCCACGCCTTTTTTCACCCTCCCACCATCCATCCGGGCAATGGTTTCACTTCCGCCCTCAGCGATACCAGTGAGACGACGGCACAGGCAGCAGTTCCTTCAAAGAGATCGAAAGATTCCAGCCAGGTTTCGGGCACCGCCGGCTCGCCGATTCTGACAGGCCGCTCCCCTTCAAACTCGAGTGAGATCCGTTTCGGCTCGAGTTG
>JAGRPC010000296.1:4657-26893 GCA_020439925.1 Verrucomicrobiia bacterium
TCGGCGTCTCCGATCGCCAGAACCGCCAGATTCTCCGAGTGGGAGAGATTGAACCCTGTCGAGTGGGACATCAAAGAGGGTTTGCCACGATCACCCTCTCCGAGGACAAGAGAGGCGGGATCGATCCCGAGGCGCTTTCCGAGCAGTCCGCGCATGACGGCCCTGCCCCGCAGATAACGTTCGCGGTGAACGGGAAACCGGAATCGTTCGGCACGCTCCCGTTCGCCCTCTGAAAGCCAGATAAGGGCAAGGTCGAGCGGGATGGATTCTTCGCAGTCGAGATCAAAGGGATAAACCTCGACCACGCATGAATTGGCGGAGTTTGCGATCGTGCCGGACATCAATGGTCGGCAGCAGTGTAGCCCCGCCGTTCCGGCGATCAAGCCGGGGCTCAGCGGCTCCGCTTCTGCTTCACTCGCGCAACGACCCGGTCGACCAGGGTGTCGATCGAACTGTTCACCGTATAACTCAAGGTCTGCCTGGCTCGCTTCTTTTTCGATTTTGCCTTAACGGAAACTTTGACCAGAGCCACATCCCCCACCGGCAATTCTTCGAAGAGATGTCCCGCGACCAGCTGGGCAGTGATGTTCTGGACCCCTCCCGTAATGCGAAACGCGCTCAGACGAAGGGTGGAATTTGCCCTGGATCCCGAAAAACGCAGGTCATCGGCGATCTCACCGTCATTCTCCACGGATACGTGAAAATTGGACGTTCTCGAGCCGGAAAGTTTCACCAACTGTGTCTGACCGGCCCCGGTCGCGGTATAAACGTTGTCGATCCGGTGCGTGTCCGGGTTTGAGGAAACTCCGATCCTGGCATCGGGCTGAAACTTCGCCTCAAAAGCACCCAAGTCTGCGACCCCGTTGAAAGGACGCACCTCGCCACGCTGATCGGCATCCAGCGGAGAGGCAAGCACGCCTCCTCCATCGAGGAGCGGACTGCCCAGATTGGGCGCCACCGTCAGAGTCGCACCGCCGTTGTCCTGAAGTGAGCCCACCTGGGGATTCCCCGCCGTGAAGTTGACTCCCTCCGCATTGAAACTGGCCACATTGTTCGCCGTGACGGCCTCGTTCGATGCCACTACCGAGTTTCTCAACGTGACACCGTTTCCTCCGTTGAGACCTCCCGGAAACTCCCAGATCCCGCCTCCACTCGAACTTTCCCCATTGGAGGAACCACTGGGCGTCCCACCGGCACCGGCGAAACCCGCGAGGTTCGAGAGAATCGTGACATGGGTCAGATCGGCCGTGTAATCCACCCCGTTGCGGGAAAACGCGATCCCTCCTCCCTTCCCGGCATCCCCTCCGTCTCCTCCCGTTCCTCCCGACGAGCCGTCACCACCGGCTCCTCCGATACCTGCAAAATTCTGGTAAACGGTTGTGTTCTCCATCATCCAGACCGCGTCGGCACCCCCGATGACGAACAAACCTCCGCCATCGCCCCCGGCTCCACCGTTGGAACCCGTAAGACCGGTTTCCAAAAAGGGTGCACTCCCTCCGGAGCGGCCGTTGCCCGCGTCGTTGCCACGAATCAAGGATCCCCGCAGATGCACCGGTGCCGCCACCGCAAACCCATTGATCCACATGCCTCCGCCATCACCGCCAGGCCCGCCTTCACCGCCCGTGTCGCCCGATCCGGTGAAATCGCCTCCGGGTCCGCCGAACCCTCCGGAGTTGTTCTGAATCGTGGAGTCCACCACAAAAACGGCAGTTCCCGCGAGAGCGATACCTCCTCCATTGCCTCCCGCGCCCCCCGGTCCCCCTACCCCACTGTCTCCATGTCCCCCTCCGGAACCCCCGGCACCGGCGTCATTTGCCTGAACCACGGTTCTCACCAGTTCGAGGGAACCTCCATCGCAGTAGATCCCGCCTCCGTCGCCACCCTTTCCCGCCGTTCCGATCGTGCCGGCGGCTCCGGTCGTGAGATCGCCGGCTCCTCCACCCGAGCCTGCATCGTTCTGCTGGACGAGGCAATCCTCCAGATAAACCGACGCCCCGACCCCGGTGCTGTAGATGCCGCCCCCGTGACCGCCTGCACCGCCATTCCCCGAACTGGCCATGCTCGCATCCGTCTTGTCGCCGCCCGAGCCACCATTACCCGCCGTGCTGTTTTCGACCGTGCAGCGTTTCAGGATCAGGATCCCTTCGTTGTAGATGGCTCCTCCGTTCTGACCGGCTCCCCCATTCCCGGGTGCGTCTCCGGCATCTCCATTCGCTCCCCATTCGGCGAAACCATCGGCTATGGTTAGGTCTCGCATTTCGAGTTCCACTCCCGTTCCCACATGGAAAATGCGGTCCAGTCCAAAGGAAGTGATGGTCACGGGACTATCCAGTGATTCGGCCGTCACGAGGATGCGTCCGGCCGCCGTGATATCGAGGACGCTCTCGATGAGGACCTCTCCGCCCGAAAGTCCTGCGTCAAAGGTGATGGTGTCCTCCCCGGGAGTGCCCTCCGCAGCTGCAAGAGCCGCACGGAGGGACCCCGATCCAGTGTCGTCACCGTTGCTGACGACAAACGAATCGGCGAATCCCGCGGAAGGAAGGATCAATCCAAAAAGGAGAAGGTATCGAAGGGAGGACATCGGATTCATCAGGGGCGAAGGCCGACACTGAAACGCGCCGCAGCCCTTTCGGCAACCGCGACACTATTCCCTATTGCCGTGCGGGGAGCTTTTGTGACCCCGCGCCAACCTCCTCAAACCGAAACGGTTTTCCAGAGCTCCCAGCACACCTTTCCCACTCCGGCAGCCAGAATCGCCAGACTGAGAATCGAGGCCGCGCGGACCACCGGCCGGGTCGATTCCGGAGCCAGGCGCATCCTGGGATAGAAGAGCCCCCCCAACAAAACCCCTCCAAGAAAACCGCCGCCATGCGCGGCATTGTCGATAAAATCTGCTCCCAGGAATCCGAAGATGGCCATCACCACGGTGGATTGGAGCAGGCTCATTCTCAGGAATCCCGGCAGCACCCCACGGAATCTCCACGTCACCACCAGAAGGAATCCCAGGCACCCGAGAATGCCGCCGGATGCCCCAACGCTGGGCTTGGCAGGTCCCAGATACAGGCTGGCAAGTGACCCGGTCACCACGGTTACTAGAAACACAAACCCAAGGAGCGAAGGACTCACCAGTGCAACGATCACCCGTCCGAGGCTGTATAGCGCCATCCCATTGAAGAGGATGTGGACAATATTCGCATGCATCAGTCCGGTGGTGACCAGGCGCCACCATTCGCCCTGCTCACGAACCCGTTCCTTCACCAGCGCGGCCGCCTCGATCGACTGATCAAGCCCCGCGGCCATCTGGCAAACGAAGACCAGAACGAGCACAACAACCCCCGGCAACAACCATTTCGACCGTCGCGTCGCCAGCCAGCGGCGAAAGAACTCGAAATTCACGAGTCGGCGGTTCAACTCCTCCACCGTGAGGCGGTCGACCCGCTGCAGCCAGCCCATCACCGATTCGACCAAGGGAAAAAGTCCGTAGAACGCCGCAAACAGCAGGGTCAGCATCTTCGTTCCCGGCAGGTAGAAGCTGACGCCAACGAGCGCAGCCGTGATAAAGAAAGACCGCAGAATCCGATCGCGGTGCTGCAGGCGAAACTCCGGCAGGTCGACCTTCTCCCGATGGGGAGACAGGAGTGACACGGGAATGATCCGGTCATACCAGGGAAAGATCACTCCCACCGCGGTCCCGAGCCGCTCCATCAGTTGCATCAGTTCACCACGGGAATCCGCCACCACGATCTCTCCCTCCCGATAGCTCTGGCCGTCCGCTTTGACGCTGGAACCAATCTTCAGGCCATATAGACCCCCGGCATCCTCCGGGACCGGTTCAAGCAGCTCTTCCCTGCCCCACGGACGCTCCCGGGGAATGAGCTGACGAAACCAGACTTCGCCCGGTTTCCATGGCTGCAATTCCTCATTCTCCGCCAGAAATTCACCAGTTCCCTGCATCGGTGCTATCTAAACCTACACCGAGCTCACACGCACGGTCTTTCCACCGATCAAAAAAGTGTTCACAGGAACAAATTTTTTCTTGCAGGGTTCACGACGAAAGGCTATCACTTGAACCGTGTTCACTGTAACACTCCTTAAGAAACTCAAGACTATCTATCCATCCCTAAGACATGAAAACGATCCTCAGCCTCACCACCCTCGCCACAGTCACTGCTCTTTCCGGCCTTCTCCCCTGGGCCTTTGGAGAGTCAAAGGATTCTGGCAAGCGGTCCGCGATGCTGCCCGTGAAGGCAGCCCTCACCGAAACGGAAGCCTCGAAATCGGGAGCCACGGACTCGAATAAAATCGCGTCCAAATCCAAATCAACCACCGCAGCAAAGGCTTCGACGAAAAATTCGTCGCGCAAAACCTCCTCCCCGGTCGGTTCGGCAGAAAGGAAAAGCACTTCCCAATCGGCCAAAGTTTCCGAATCGGCGAAACCCTCCTCGAAGAAGTCTCCAGCAGAGACCGCGAAGCTTTCCCTCACGGAGACCCAGGAGAACAAACTCCTTACCCTCCTCAACGAAGGCACCGTCGAAGACCTTGATGCGATCCCGGGAATCGCTTCGACACGGGCCGACTCCATCGTCAGTGCCCGCCCTTACGGCAGCGTCCACGAAATCATCCTCGTTGATGGCGTCGGCAATGCGACCTTCGAGAAAATCCTCGCTTACGGGAAATCCCTGACCCAGCGCTCCGTTTCCCCAGTCACGGGCACCCGCAAATCCTGATCAAGGCACTGGAAAAACGGGGTGACGTCCCGGATCTCCCGTTCCGCGGCCCCGGTCACCGTCTCCTCTTTTCCACTCTCCTGTTCGTGCGACATCATGCGGGGGTCGGTTCTCCCCCCGCATGATGGATGCGTTTCTCAGAGCGAAGAGATCTGGACGATCTCGCGAGCCGTCGAATCAGAGACATTCAGGCACTCCTTCAGAAAAAACGCGAAGACATCACCCCTGAAGCCGAATCCGATCCTTTCAGACCTCCAGCTCTTCCCCATCGATGGAGACTCCATCACGCCCTTGGCCAGCTTCGGATGCAGTGCCAGAATCTCTCCATGCAAGGAACCGCCGCTTCTCGTCCAGGACTTTCTCCGAAACTCGCCGTTTTCATCTTCCTCCTCGGATCCTCCGCCGTGCGTGCCGATGGTCCCGAAGACAACCTGCCGGACCAAGTCAGGCCCGTTCCTCCCAGTGGAATCGTGGTAGCATCGGAAAAATCCACCTCCCTCAATGCAGGACTCGAGGCCCTGAGAGCGAAGCTGGATACTCTCCGCGCCTCCAAGCAAAACAAAGAATTGATTGATGCCTACCTTCCCGATGTCGAGATCTGCCACCGCGCTGTCCATGATGCGTTGACCTACAACGAATTTTTCAAGGAGCCGGAAATCGCCTTTGCCGAATCCCTTCTCGAGACCGGCCAAAAGCGGGCCGATGCCCTCGCGCGTGGAGAAGTTCCCTGGATTCGCGAAACCGGACTCGTGTTTCGAGCCTATCGGTCCCGCATCGACGGTTCCGCCCAACCTTACGGTCTCGAGATCCCCGCCACCTATGATTTCGACCATCCCAGGCCCACCCGGCTTGATTTCTGGTTTCACGGTCGCGGCGAGACGCTCAGCGAGGTCGCCTTTCTCATGCAGCGCAGCAAAGGCCAGGGAGGAAAGATTCGCCCCGAGGATGCCATCATCCTCCATCCATACGGCCGCTACTCAAACGCCAACAAGTTCGCCGGGGAAGCGGACCTTTTCGAGGCGCTTTCACATGCGAAACGAGATTACCGCATCGACGAGAACCGCATCCTCGCACGTGGCTTTTCGATGGGCGGGGCCGCCTGTTGGCAATTTGCGGTGCACTATCCCGGTCTGTGGGCAGCCGCGCAACCAGGAGCTGGATTCTCCGAAACGCCTGAATTCCTTCGCACCTTTCAAGGAGAGACTCTCAACGCCACCTGGTGGCAGAAGAAACTCTGGCGCTGGTATGATGCCACCAACTGGGCCGTGAACCTCACGAACTTTCCCGTCATTGCCTACAGCGGAGAAATCGACAGGCAGAAACAGGCGGGTGACGCCATGGTCGCAGCGGCCGAGAAAGAAGGCCTCCGCCTCGTCCACCTCATCGGCCCGGAGACCGCTCACGCCCTCCATCCAGAGACGCTGGCCGAGATCGAGTCGAGGTTGGCCTCCATTGCATCCCTCGGTCGCAATCAGGTGCCGGATACGGTCCGATTCGTCACCTATACCCTGCGATATCCCGAATCCCATTGGCTACGGGTCGACGGACTCAAAGAACATTGGGAACCCGGACGAATCGAGGCATCGCTCGTCAAGCCAGGACGGATGACCGTCAGGACTTCCGGCCTCACTTCCTTTTCCCTGCATTTCAAGTCGGGTGAATGTCCCCTCGATCCACTCACTTCTCCCGTCGCGTCCGTCGACGAGCAGGATCTCACCCTTCCTCGCCCAAACAGTGATCGTTCCTGGAGCGCCTGTTTTCAACGTGACCCGTCGGGAACCTGGAGAGCTTCCGAAACCCCCTTCCCCATTGAGGGACTCGTGAAGCGCACCGGGCTCCAGGGCCCCATTGACGACGCCTTCACCGATGCCTTCCTTCATGTCGCCCCGTCAGGAAAACCCACACACGATCTCCACGGGGAATGGGTCCACTCTGAGCGGCAACGGGCGCTTCGCGAGTGGCGGCGTCAGTTCCGAGGCGATGCTCGAGCGACCGACGATGCCTCACTTACCGCGGAACAGATCCGAGACCATCACCTCGTTCTCTGGGGAGACCCCTCAGCCAATTCCGCACTGGCCAGAATTCTCGACCGACTCCCCGTCACCTGGAACCGCGAAGAACTCGTCGTTGCCGGCAAAAGCTACGACGCGGCCCATCACACTCTCGCCATGATCTATCCAAACCCGGAGAATCCGGCGCGTTACGTTGTGCTTAACAGCGGCTTCACCTACCGCGAGTATGACTACCTCAACAACGCACGCCAAACCCCCAAGCTGCCCGACTGGGCCGTGATCGATCTCCGCACCCCTCCCGGTTCTCAATATCCTGGCAAGGTGGTCGCCGCCGGTTTCTTCGACGAAAACTGGCAGTTCAAACGCCAGCCGGAAGATTGAATTGGTCAAAAAGAATGCTTTTCTTCACGGAGAGGGAGATTATAATTCCCATAATAGAAAGGTTTTCTGTTATGGGAATGATTTTTACCATGATTATCTCCTCGGTAGCCGGCTACATCGGCTGGTGGATCGGGGAATTCTTCGGCTTCGCCACCGCCCTCGTGCTCAGCTCGATCACCAGCATTGTCGGATACTGGTATGGCATGAAGTGGAACCGGGAATACTTCAGCTGAAAATCGGAGTCATCGACGCACGTTGCTTCGCCTTGGCTCAAGAAGGCTCTCTGCCAAGCTCCGCACTACTCACGTGGTAATCCGTGCGGAACCCCCGACAGATGCTCAAACCCGTAGGGGCCCCTTCAATCCGAAGGAGAATGCCTAGCAGTGTTTCTCCAAAATCCCTCGCATCTTCCCCTCGCGGGCTTCGATGCTTTCACAAAGGGCGAACTGGACTCGGGCGCGGTTCAGGTTCTGCCCCTCGTAGTTGATCTTGAAATACACGTCACCGGCGAGGTAGTCGGTGAAAAAGCGGAGACCGAGTTCGAAGGCGATCAGGCGCACCGAATCATAGAGGTATTTCCGATCCCCTTCCGTGAGGAATTCCCGCGCCTCGGTCAGATAACCTCGCACGAGAGCACCGAACAGATCCAGGTCCAGGTATACCTCGCTGAGGTCACTGGTCTCTTCCCCGGCAGGATTACATCCGCTGCGCACCGCATCGCCAAAGTCGTAGTGAACGAGCCCAGGCTTCACGGTGTCGAGATCGACGATGGCCGTGCCCTTGCCGGTGAAATTATCGATCATCACGTTCGTGATCTTCGGATCCCCATGGATGGGCCGGAGGTTCAGTTCCCCCGCCTCGAGGGCGTTTTCGAGGATGCCGACAAAATCACGGCGCTGCTCCACGAACTTTCCGAGACGACGAGCCTCCGAAACCGTCTGCAACCGTTCCTTCGCCCCCGGAGTCGCAATAACCCTGTCATAGCTCGCGAGATATCCCGGCGTGATATGGAAACCCGGCAGGGTGTCGGCAAGCCCGTCGGTGGGAAAATCGGATATGATGCGTTGGAAATGGCCGAGGACGCGCCCGGCCTCGGCGGCATGCTCGGGTTCGTTGACCTTCTCGTAATTCGTCGAACTCGCGATCATCGAAAGGGCGCGCCAGTGCCCGCCCTTCGCATCGACGACATAATCCTTGCCGTCCTTGGCGGGAATGACCCGCGGGAGCTGCCAGATCCGGTCGGCGTGATCGGCTTCGGCCTCGATCCGCCGGTGGGCGTGGTCGGTCACGGCCTTCATGTTCGCCATCACCGCGACAGGATCCTTGAAGACCGCCTGGTTGATACGCTGGAGAATGAACTGCTCTTCCGAAAAGGTCGTGCGCAGGATGACCCGATAAGTGTCGTTGACATTCCCCGCCCCGATTGGTTTCAAAGCAACAAGACGCCCGGGCACGTCAAACTGGGTGGCAATGGATTCGGCGATCATGAGCCGCCGAGATTAGCCGGAATTCGGCCTTTCGTCCAACCTCCTTTGTCCGATAGCACCTAGCCTCAGGCGAGAAGCTTCTCCACGAGATGTCCGTGCACGTCGGTGAGCCGATAATCGCGCCCCTGGTAGCGGAAGGTCAGCCTGGTGTGCTCGATGCCTAACAAATGCAGAAGCGTGGCATGCAGATCGTGGATGTGCACGGGGTCCTCGACGACGTGGAAGCCGAGTTCATCGGTCGCCCCGAGGGTGATACCGGGCCTGATCCCTCCTCCCGCCATCCACATGGTGAAGGCCTGGGGATGGTGATCGCGCCCGAGGCTTCGACCCAGAGCGGCGCTGGCCTCGACCATCGGGGTCCGTCCGAACTCGCCACCCCAGACCACGATGGTGTCTTCAAGAAGGCCACGTTGCTTGAGGTCCATCACGAGGGCGGCCGACGCCTGGTCGACCTGGAGGGCCTGAGTCCTGACTCCGTTCTCCACTTGGGAGTGGTGGTCCCATCCCGAATGATAGACCTGAACGAAGCGCGTTCCCCGCTCCACGAGTCGACGGGCGAGAAGACACTGGTTGGCGAAGGCCGCCTTCGGGTTCCCGGGTTTCGCGCCATAGAGGTCGATCGTCGCCTGAGATTCGTCCGAAAAATCCATCAGTTCGGGCGCCGCGGACTGCATCCTCCACGCCATCTCATAGGCATCAATGCGAGTCTGGATCTCCGGATCGCCGATGACACCCAACTCTCTTTCGTTGAGCTTGCGCATCAAGTCGAGGGAGTCGCGCTGGGCCTTCCTGTCGTATCCCTTCGGATTCGATACGTGGAGAATGGGATCGCCCGAGTCACGAAACGGGACTCCGGCATGACTGCCGGGGAGGAATCCGGCGCTCCACATCGCAGCTCCGCCACTGAGACTGCCACCGCTTTTCAGGACAACAAAGGCAGGGAGGTCGTCCGCCTCGTTGCCGATCCCGTAGCTCAACCACGAGCCCATCGCCGGACGCCCCGGCAGCCCATGACCGGTATTGAGGAAAAGCTGGGCGGGAGCGTGGTTGAACTGATCCGTCTTGAGAGACTTCACGATGGCGATGTCGTCGACGATCTTCGAGAGATAGGGAAGCCGGTCGGAGAGCTCGGCCCCGCACTGGCCGTGCCTGGCGAAAGGAAAGCGAGGAGCCAGAACTGCCGCATCGGGCTGAATAAAGGCGTAGCGCTGACCGGCAATGACCGAAGGAGGGATCGGCTTGCCGTCGAGTTCACGGAGCTTCGGCTTGTCGTCGAAAAGCTCGAGCTGGCTCGGCGCGCCGGCCATGAAGAGGAAAATGACCCGTTTGGCTTTTGCCCTGTGATGGGTGTCGCGTGGAGCGAGCGGACTGGAAACGGCGGCGTTCGCCTCGCGCGCGAGATTCGCAAACCCGCCGGCGAAGGCCGAGGCGAGCCCGATGCGTCCGAGACCGATTCCGCAGTCGTGGAAGAAATGACGTCTCGTCAGGTTGCGCAGGGATTCGTTCATGATCAGCCGCGGGTGATGTTTTCGTTCAGGTTCAGGAGGACTCGGGCCACCATCGCCCAGGCCGCCAGTTCGGAAGTGACGGCTCCCCTCTCCGCCGAGAGGATCTCATCCGCCTTCAATTCACCCGAAGTGATCCGGGAAAGCTGTGCCGCGTGATAGGCGAGGAATTCCTTCCGCTCGGCCTCGGCCGGCTCCCTCGCGAGGACGCGACGGAAGAGCAGTTCAAGAGGGTCCTTTTGTCCGCCCGACCCTGTCAAACGCGCCAAACCTTCGGCGGCCTCGTGGAACATCGGATCGTTCATGAGGGTGAGAGCCTGCAGCGGCGTGTTGGTTCGATCACGGCGGGGCAGGCAGTTTTCCCCGGTCGGACCATCAAAGGCGAGATAGGCCGCGAAGGGCGCGGTCCGCTTGGCGAAAGTGTAGATGCTCCGCCGGTAGCGATCCTCACCTGTCGAGACTTTCCATGATTCGTTGCCATACGCCAGTTCGACAACGCTGGCGGGTTGCGGAGGATAGACACCCGGACCTCCCCTCTTCGGCGAAAGCAATCCGGCGGCGGCAAGCGCGCCATCCCTCAACATCTCTCCGGTCAGGCGGAAACGGGGGCCCCGGGCAAGGAACACGTTGTCGGGGTCCTTCTCGAGTTGAACCGAATCGACGCGACTGTCCCGGCGATAGGCGGCACTGGTGACGAGGAGCCGGTGCAGTTTCTTGATCGACCAGCCCTGGCCCGCAAACTCCGTGGCAAGCCAATCGAGCAGTTCGGGATGCGAAGGCAGTTCGGACTGGTAACCATAGTCTCCCGAAGTGTGAACAATTCCGCGACCGAACAGGGCCTGCCAGGAACGGTTGACCTGGACGCGAGCCCCGAGTGGGTTGCGTTCGCTGACCAGCCACTTGGCAAGTCCGAGGCGGTTTGCCGGTGTTCCCTCGGGAATGGGCTCGAAATAGGACGGCACCGCCGGAGCCACCTCCTCCTTTGGCGAAAGATATTCCCCGCGATGGTGACGGTGGGTCGGTCTCGGATGGTTGGCGGGACGCTCCTTCATGACGAGGGTCGTCGGCAGGGAGGGCAGACGTTTCCGGAGGGCGGCAATCTCCTCCTGAAGCTTCTTGTGCCCGGGTTCCACACGGACAAAAGCACGACGCAGGGAAATATCGTCACTAGCGTGGACGTCCGGCGTTCCGGAAGGAAGAGCAATGACCTCGCCGTCCGCCGTGGTCGCAGAGAGGCGGAATTTCCCCAGTCCCGCGACGAAATGTCTCTCGAAAAGCAGGTTGAGGTCCAGCGTCCCGGCACCCTCTACCGGTTTCTCCAGCCTCAGCACGAGCGAATGAGCCTCTCCTTCGCGGGTGGCGGTCGACCACCCGGTGGAACCGTCGCCGTCATAAAGGTTTTCACCCTTTGCCTCACCCGATCCGATCGAGATCTTCCCGAAACTGACACTCGCACCAGTGAACTTGAGCGGCTCACCTCCAACCGAGGCCTTGACCTCGCTGAGGAAGAAGTCGCCCTTGCGTCCTTCATAGTAGGCGGCCCCTGGACCATTTGCGGGTAGCCGGGGATCGGGAAGCGCTTCGAGGCGGATCGCCGTGACAGCCTTGCCCACCATTGGCGAGAGGTCGAGGGTAACCTCGTAGACATCACGCTTGGTGAAGTCCCCGCTCGCATAGATCGAATGATCCTCCTCGATCTCGAGAAGGGGCAGATTGGATTTCGCCTTCAGTGGCGGCAGCACCGTCCAAGGCACGGACCTGGCCCGAAGTTCAGCGAGCCATGCCTGGTATTTGCCTTCATCCATCGTCGCCACGGCCTTTGTCTCGAGATCGGCGATTTGCCTCTCGATTTCCTCGCGCTGTCTCGTTAGGACGGGATCGGGGATCTCGATTTCAGGTTCGTCGGCGTTGTTAAGCAGCGCCATCAACGCATAAAAATCCGTGTGGGTAATGGGGTCGAACTTGTGGGTATGGCACTGGGCGCAACCCGTGGTGAGGCCCATCCACACCGCGCCGGTCGTGGCGACCCGGTCGATCATCGCGAGATAGCGAAACTCGAGCGGATCGATTCCGCCCTCTTCGTTCAGCATCGTGTTCCGGTGAAACCCCGTCGCGATGATCTGGTCAGTCGTCGCATCGGGGAGGAGGTCACCGGCAAGTTGCTCGATCGTGAACCGGTCGAAAGGCAGGTCGGCATTGAAGGAGCGGACCACCCAGTCGCGATACGGCCAGATCGAGCGAGGACGGTCCTTCTCATACCCGTTGGTATCGGAATAACGCGCGAGGTCGAGCCAATCGCGAGCCCATCGTTCCCCGTAGGCGGGTGAATCCAGGAAGCGGTCGACAAGCGCGCCCCAAGCGGCTTCGGGATCCTTCGCGTGTTCCGCAAGAAACCCGTCGGTCTCCTCGATTGTCGGCGGAAGGCCACGGAGATCGTAGGAGAGCCGACGAATCAGGGTGTGCGGGTCTACCGGACCGTTCAGGGGCAGGTCCTTCCCGACGCGCTTCTGATCGAGGAACCGGTCCACCGGATGATCGGACCGGCTCTCTCCGACGGGAGGCAACCCGGGCCTGACGGGTTTTTCGAATGCCCAGTGTTCCTCGTATTTCGCGCCCTGATCGATCCAGCGTTTCATCAGGGCGACTTCCTCAGCGGAAAAGCGTGGCTTGTTTGCCTTCGGCGGGGGCATCACTTCCTTGGGATCATCGCTGATCAACCTGGCAATCAATTCGCTCGTCGTGGAATCCCCGGGCTTGATCGCCTGATAACCTCCCAGGTCGCGGGTGGCGGAGGCAAAGGTGTGCAAGCCGAGATCAGCCTCCTGCGTTTCCTCGTCGAACCCGTGACACTTGAAACAGCGGTCACTGAGAAGCGGCCGGATATCGCGCTGAAAATCGATTTCCTCGGCGAGGACACCGAAAGTCATCAGGGACAGCGCGCTGGCGAGCCAGACGGGGGAATGACGCATGGATACAAGATGCATCGAATCCGCCACGCTGTCGCCGGGCGGAAAAACGTCTTTTTTTGGGCGTAAGAAGGAGCCAGGAAGCCGATCTCCACGACTCCCCACACCGCTTTCTCCCTCAAATCCCGTAACCGACCATTGCATCCGCCACGTCGGGACGAATGAGGTCCTCCAGAGAGGTGCCGCGCAGTTTCCCATTGGTCGCCTCCCCGGCTTCGGAGAGGCATCGCTGGATTCCCCGGGATCCGGGAAATTCGGGATAACCCTTTTCTTCAAGAAAACACATCAGTTCCCCGTCAACCGCCTCGACGATGTCGGCCACCGAAATCAGGCGGCACTCTCTCCCAAGCCGGTAGCCTCCGCCCACTCCCCGCTTGCTCCGAAGAAGTCCGGATCGTTTCAGGACGAGAAGGATCTGCTCGAGAAACTTGATCGGAATTTTGCCGACTTCGGCGAGTTCCTGAGCCTGCATGGTGCGATCCGGGGGCAGGGCCGAGAGAATGGCCATGGCCCGGAGGGCGTAATCGGCTTTTTTGGAAAACTGCATGGGATCGGGCCTCAGGGCCGGTAATTGAAGAGGTCGCCAAGTTGGAAAACGACCTTTTCCCCGTCTTCCCCAGGCGGAACCGCCGCATTCAGCGCTTTCTGGATCTTACGCTGGATGTTGACGGTGATATACTTCCCTCTCCTGCCTTTCTGAACCTGCTTGTGGGTGAGCTGATCGGTGCTGGCCGAAACAAGAGCGTGGTTGTCGAGCCCCAGCCCTGCAAGCAGGGCATCGAGGGGCTGGAGTCCAAAATCGCGATCGGAGGATGCTTCCATGGCAGAAATCCCAGGACGGAAACTGGCCAAGAGCGGGGCAAACTTGGGCCTTGTCTTCGCCTTTCATTTCGCTAACCGTTGCCCCCTGATATGACAACCCGAATTTTGCTCTCCACAACGAGTTACCAGGATACTCCCGGACCTCATCACGCCCTTCTCGAGTCTCAGGGGTTTGAGATCGTTCGCGAGCGCGGCCCCCTCCCGGAGTCCGCCATGCTGGAACTATCGGGAGAGTTCGACGCATTCCTTTGCGGCGACGATGCGATCACCCGTTCCGTCATCGACAAGTCGCTCCCCCGCCTCAAAGTGATCAGCAAATACGGGATCGGTCTCGACAAGATCGATGTCGCCTACGCGACGGAGAAGCGCCTCCCCGTCCTCAATACTCCAGGCGTCAACCACACCACCGTGGCGGAACACACCTTCGGCCTGCTCCTCGGTATCACCAAGAAGATCATCGAGAACGCGGTCGACGTATCCGCCGGAAAGTGGGTCGCAGGCTGGAAAAAGCCCGTCGGTCACGAGATTCTCGGCAGCACCATGGGAATCATCGGTCTCGGCCGCATCGGCAAGGAAGTCGCGACCCGGGCAAAAGCCTTCGGAATGTCGGTCATCGCCTACGACCCGTATTTTGACGAAGCCTTTGCTTCCGAGCACGGGGTGAAGCGTTGCGCTTCCATGGACGAAGTCCTCCTCGAAGCCAACGTGGTGAGCCTGCACTGTTTCCTCGACGAGAACACCCGGGGAATGATCAACCGGGAGAAGATCGCCGAAATGAAGGACGGAGTCGTCGTGCTGAACTGCGCCCGCGGCGAACTCGTCGAAACCGAAGACATCCGCGAAGCTCTCGTCAGCGGCAAGGTGGGAGGTTATGGTGCCGACGTGCTCGACGAGGAGCCGCCACGGGCGGGCCACCCCTTGTTCGATGCACCGAACTGTGTCATCACCAGCCACATCGCCTCGCGCACCTATGAAAGCGTGGAAAGACAGGCGATGCGTGCGACAAACAACCTGATCAACTATCTCGAGGGCAACCCGGATTTCATCCAGGCAAACAAGTTTTAATCCCCAACTTCGCGCTACCATGCCACTGACCATCAAAGCCGCCTCCGAAGTCACCTACGATTGCCTGTCCATGGGCGAAGTCATGCTCCGCCTCGACCCGGGCGAAGGACGCATCCATACCGCTCGCCAGTTTGCCGCCTGGGAAGGCGGCGGGGAATACAACGTGACACGTGGCCTGCGGCGTTGCTTCGGGCTCCGTGCCGGGGTCATCACCGCGTTCGCCGACAACCCGGTCGGCAGGCTCATCGAGGATTTCATCCTCCAGGGCGGAGTCGACACCCGTTTCATCCAGTGGAAAAAATACGACGGAATCGGGCGCGACGTGCGCAACGGGCTGAACTTCACCGAGCGCGGCTTCGGTATCCGGGGAGCCGTCGGCTGTCCCGACCGGGCCAACACCGCCGCGAGCCAGATGAAACCCGGCGATTTCGACTGGGACGAGATTTTCGGGAAACTTGGCGCAAGGTGGTTCCACACGGGCGGTATCTTCGCGGCCCTCAGCGAAACGACCGCCGAGCTCACCATCGAGGCCTGCAAGGCCGCTCAGAAATACGGCACCATCGTCAGCTACGACCTCAACTATCGCCCCTCGCTCTGGAGTTCCATCGGCGGCCTCGCCAAGGCCCAGGAGGTGAACCGCGAAATTGCGAAGTATGTCGACGTGATGATCGGCAACGAGGAAGATTTCACCGCCTCACTCGGCTTCGAGGTCGAGGGCGTGGACGAACACGTGCGCGGTATCGATGTGACCAATTTCAAGAAGATGATCGAGACCGCGGTGAAGGAGTTTCCCAACTTCAAGGCCACCGCCACAACCCTCCGGGAAGTGCACACGGCCACGGTCAACGACTGGGCCGCGATCTGCTGGCATGATGGAAACTTCTACGAATCGAACGCCTATCCGAACCTCGAGATCCTCGACCGGGTCGGAGGAGGCGACAGCTTCGCCTCGGGTCTGGTCTATGGTTTCCTCGAATCGAACGACCCGGAGAAGGCGGTCCAGTATGGCGCCGCCCATGGCGCCCTCGCCATGACCACGCCGGGCGACACGACAATGGCTTCCCTCTCGGAAGTAAAAAAGGTGGTGTCCGGCGGTGGCGCCCGTGTCGTACGCTGAGGATTTCAACCCGACAGCCCCGGAAGATGCGTTCCGCCACCGAAACCGGAGCGCATCACACCCCCTTGACCGTCGCCGCGGGAATGGGAACCTTCAGCTCACGGAGAACCTCCTCGATCCCCTCCCGTTCGATGGGCAGGAGAGTTTCGTCCCCGGCAAGCAGGTCCGTGAGAATCTTGACGAGACGGGGATGGCGCTCTCCGTTGGCGATCAGCGAATTGAGCGCAAACTGCGGGAGGCTCTTGTAAAGGGGCACATAACCCTCTGGAACATCGATTCCGGGCGGTTTGTCCGGGGCTTCGAAGAAGCGGAAGGTGGTCACGAGCCGGCGGATCGCTTCTTCCGAACCCGTCGCATAATAGAATCCCCAGAGCATGTCCATGGTGTTCCGCTTGTCGAGGGGCATCTCCAGGATCTTCTCGGTTTCCTGTTTCTGCTCGTCGTAGGCCCGTCCGAATCTCTCCCGCATCAGCTTGTCTGCCTCTTCCGTGCGGGAAAGAAGCAAGGCCGTGTGCACCACCTGCATCTGATCGGGAGAGAGACCGGCCAGATCGTGATACCATCCGGTGATTTTATCCCGATTCTGCCTGAAGACCTGACTGAGGAATGAAATCAGGGCAGGCTTGGCATGATCGTGGTCGAGGGTTCCGTCGTTCGCCCAGTCCTTCACCTGCTGCACGAGCCGGTCGGGCGTCGGATTCTCGTAGTAGAATTCCAGCCATTCCTTTTCTTCGGCCGGCGCCTCGCCCTGAGGAGCCTCCTGAGCTGGTCCAAGACTGGACAGGAATAACACACCGGACATAATGAGAGGACACCGGGCCTTGATCATGGCGGGAGAAAAGCACAGATGCCGCCTCATTGGCGAGCGAATTCGTGGAATTTCCGCTTGAAACCCCGGCAAAAGAGATCACATTCCCCGCCCCACCATGGCAAAGAAGAGTTGGATCGCCCGAAACAAGCGCAAAGCGCGCACCGTAGCCAAGTACGCGAAGCTTCGCACGAAGCTCAAGGCGGAAGGAGACTACGAAGGTCTCACCATGCTCCCGCGCGACGCGAGCCCGACCCGGGTCGTGAACCGTTGTGAAGTAACGGGCCGCCGCCGCGGATACCTGCGCCGTTTCCGCATGTCGCGTATCACCTTCCGTGAAATGGCTTCGTCCGGCTTGATTCCGGGCGTGACCAAGTCAAGCTGGTGACCTTTCCCCACCCCTGTCCGGCCTGACCGGATCGAAGGCGGAATCTCACGATTCCGCCTTTTTCATTCTACAGCGATCGGTTGAAAGCGGGCCTCTCGGAAGCGATAGTAGACCATGCCTCTCTACGAATATATCACCACCGATCCCGAGAAAGGCTGCCGCATCTGTCGCCAGGGCTTTGAATTGCGACGCCCCGTGAGCCGCCCGCCCCTCGAGACCTGCCCCCTTTGCCGGAACCCGGTGAAGAAGCTCGTCTCCCGCAGTGTCAATACGCCGAAAATCTCGAAACCTCTTTCGGTCAGCGACGCCAAAAAGGCGGGCTTTACCGTGCTCGAACGCAGGGATCAGGGCACCTACGAAAAGCTCTGAACAGATCGCAGGGAAGGATCCCTCCCCATTCCCTGCTCCCCCGATTCCCCAGGATCTCAGGGCAATGCCTTCGGCACGACCAGAAGCTGGCCGTCTTTGATCCGGATATCCTCGATGCGGTCGAAGAGCTTCATGAACTGCGGATCCTTGTGTGCGTTCTCGAGGAGATTCTGGGCACGCATGCCGGAAATGAAGGCCTCGGGAACAGGATTCCCATTCACGGAGAGGTTTTCGAGGTAGAGCGAGGGGCGACCAGCTGCCATGCCCATTTTCAAAGCGAGGTCTCCGTTGAAAAACTTGCCTTTGAGCTTGTCCCCGAAAAAGCCTTCGGGAATGGGCAAGTCGGCGAAATCCAGGCTGACGCGGCTTGTGAGTTGATCCCCATCGATGGCGACACTCGCCTTTCCGGCAAGAGCGGAAAATGAGGGGTGGTTGAAAAGGAGCAGATTCAGTTCTTCACCGGTCAATTCCAAGGGAACTGGCGTGCCTCCGGGTTCCATCCCCTTCTGGAAACCATCATATTTGGCCATGGCAGCGGCAATCTGTTCCGGCGTGGCCACCGGCGCCTCGACCGGAATTGCCTCGGTCGCCGTGTATTCATCCATCAGTTTCCCGAGAAAATTCTTGGTTCCCACCACCGCAAAGATCACGAGAGCGATCATCACCCCCAAGGCGAGGAGACAGCCCAGTCCACAACCGCCGCCGATCCAGCCACAGCCGGACTTTTTTCCGGGAGGTGGCGAAGGGGCGGCCTGATTGGGAGCGGAGAGGGGCGAAAGGGGAGGAGGAGCGTCGTTCATCCGAAGGCAGACGAATCCTAACCCAATTCATGGCCGGAATCTTTTCGAATTTTCATCCTTCCCCTCTTTCTGAAACGAATCCAGCCTGCCAGTCTCTATACCCTTCCCAATCCGGCGGCACCTTTCCATTCGCCATTCAATCGAAGCGAAGCTGGATTTCGGCCTTGCCAAAGGCAGTCTTTCCGTAATTAATTAGGAAATCTAAAATTTCCCGCAATGACCTACGAGCAGTTTCTTGCCTCGATCCAACCAGAAGGCGACCTCCCCCCTTCTCTCTCGCCTGAATTGGAGTCGCTTTGGCACGCCAAAGCCGGACATTGGCACGCGGCTCATGAAATTGCCCAGGACATTCCGTCCAAAACCGGGTCGCGCATCCATGGGCTCCTGCATGCGATCGAGGGCGATTTTGGAAATTCGGCCTACTGGTATCATCGGGCCGAGGCGCCTTCCATACGAGGGCAAGACATTGACCAGGAATGGGAAACCCTTGTCCGCAGTCTTCTCAAGAGCTGACGGAGTTCCCCCCGACGAATCGTTTAAGAAAAGAGTTGTCCGCCCGTTTAAGGTTTCGATCCAATGCGGTTGCCCGAATTTGCTGGTTGTCACTACGAAGGTCTTCTCTCAGAAGATGCATTCGGCTGGACTTTCGTTGCCCTTCACGACGGAGGGAAGCGTCGGTTGGTTCGCGCTTACAAGGCTCAGGCCACGAATGATCGGCTTCTCAAATCCTATCTCGCTGCGTTTTCCGCTTCCCGAGTTCAAATTCCGGGGTTTGCCCGCATCCACGATTACGCGTTGCAGACTCCGGAGTCTCCCTCCGCCTCGACGACCTCATTCTTCGGATGGCGGGGAAACAGCAGTCAGGCGTGGCAGGTGAGCTCCCTCGAGCGACTGGGATCCGCCCTCACCAGGGAACAGGTTTTTGGAGTCATTCGCAACCTCATCGCCCCGCTTGGACAACTCCATCGCTCCGGCTGGTTTCACGGAGGACTCAGGCCCTCTTCAATCTTTCTGACCGGAAACGCCGATGGGGGCCAGAACCTGCACATCGCGGGATACGGCGAACTTTTCATGGGAGGCCTGCAGTTCCTCGAAGCCGGTCATCATCTTTTCTACGCCGCCCCAGAACAGCTGGCCTCGGGCGATTTCAACGAGGGACGGGGGCAGGCATGGGATGTCTATGCTTTTGGAGTCATCGCTTTTCAGCTTCTCACCGGACACCTTCCCCGTCTCGACCACCTCTTCCAACACGCAAAATCAAACCCGGATTGGCTTCCTTCCGAGCCGGCCATCACCTTCGGGGAACTTTCCGACCTGACGACTTCGCTCGTCGAGCAACTGGAGGTGGAGGGCTCGGTTGTCTGGCCCACTTCGCCGGCAGACTCCTCAGAGAGCGCCTTGCGGAAAGTCGTCCAGTCCTGCCTGGACTTTGTTCCCTCGAGACGGCCCCGATCGCTTGACGAAGTTGCGCCGGTGATTCTCGAAATACTGGGGGATGCGTCCTCGCCTTCAAGAGCCAAGGATGCCGCCCCTTCACCGCTCAAGGTCGCGTCCGGCCCTGCTACAGCCAACGAGTCGACGGCCCCAACAACTGGAGAACCCGAACCACAATCCGGTACGACGAGACCTCTCGACGAAACTGCCCGAGTTCACGTTGGCACTTCGGATTCGAATGTCATCGAGGATGTGCTGGGTGAAACCGCAGAACCTTCGCGGCGTAAGGTTCGCTCCGCATCGGGCGAAGGTTTTCTAATCAGACTGCGCCAACAACCGGTCCTGCGCTGGCAATTGACGGCGATTGTGGCTCTCATTGCGATCCTTCCACTCACCTTTTTCTCCTTTTTCTACTACGTGGATGCAAGGAAAGCCAAAAAGGCGGTGGTCACCGAAGCCGCCGACCTTCAGGCGAAACTGACGGCAAAAGTGAACCGACAGGCCGCCGCCTTCCAACGCGACATCGAGCGGGAAAAAGAGCGCAAGGAAAAGCTCGAGTCGGTCCTTCATGACCTCGAAGGTTCGCAAAGCAACCTCATGGGTCAGGCAAAACTCGCCAGACAGATTCTGCGCCAGACTCAGGACAACGGAGATCGGTTTTTCCGTCTCGTCCTCGAGAATCGCGATACCGACGTCCCCGAGTTCCGTGCCGGACGCGCCGAAGCACTTGCCGAAGGCCGTAAACATTATGAGCGCCTTGTCGAGGCCTACGGAGACGCCCCGGACTTCATCGTCTCGACAGCCAATGCCTTTTTCTACCTGGGCCAGATCTACAAGGAAATGGGGGAATTCGGAAAGTCACTCGCTTCTTTCGGTGAAGCCGAACGCCGCTACTCCGCCCTTCTCGAGGAGGACAGCACCTCAAGTGTCGAATTCGTGAAGAATATTGCCATTGCCAAGAATGCCCTAGGTGAGCTCTCCATTCGTTCCGGGGAATACTCGGCCGCGCGCCACTACTTCACCGAGTCCTCACGCTTCTGGACGGAGGCCCGGTCCCGGGAACCCGCTCTCGGCACGGTGGCAGCGCTCAATATCCACGAGAACTCTCTCGACATCGTCGAATGCGAGTTTGCCATGGATCGCCTCGACGCTGCCGGAGACGCCGCCATGTCGGTCGGAGTGAGTCTCACCAAAATGCAGGAGTCGGAGCCCGGGAATCATCGGCTCATCGGAGCCCTCGCGAAGTCCTTTTCCCTCGTCGGACGCTTTCTCGAAACCCGCAGCGACTTGGAGGGCGCACGTCAGGCCTACCAGCAGTCCAGCGATCTGTTTGCCAGCGCCGTCAAACTCGACGCTGCGGTAGATGCCTATCAACTCGGCCTGGGCAACAGTCTGGCGAGGGTCGGACTGCTCGCGAATGACACGGGGAAACTTGAAGGTGCCGCCGAAGTGCTCGAGCGAGTGATCGCTTCGAACCCCTACGAATCCATCTACCTGAAAACGCTTGCCGACATTTACGGAGCCCTTGCGGCAAACCAGCGTGACGGGGGCAAACTGAAAAACGCCATCGCCCTCGAAGAACGGGCAATCTCGATCCTGAAGCCCATCATTGAGTCCAATCCCTCGGTCGCACCGGACGTGAAGCACTCTTACGCGCAGCGACTCGCCCATCTCGCCGAAATGCTCGGCGACAGTGGCAAGTTCGACGAGTCCCGCGTTCCCCTGAAGGCGGCTATCGCGATGCTGGAAGAAATCTCCAAGGACGAAGAGGGGGTGACCGAATTCCATCGCACCCTCGCCCGTACCCGCGGCCTGGCCGGTTTCGCCTGCCTGAAAACGGGAGACAAAGGCGGAGCCAAGGAACTCCTCCAGCTTGCCAAGAGCGACTGGCAAAGTTATGCGGCAGCCAACCCCGACGACGATGCGGCCGCCCAAGCGGTGAAGTGGACATCGGAACAATTGGAAAATCTTCAGTGATCCGAAGGTTTTGGCGATCGCACTCGTTCTGCGAATCTGAAAGGACCGGGTTGACATCGTGACTCAAGAGGGTTCCATGCCCGGTCATGTCCGAACCCATCGCCATCGAGGAAATCAAGAGTCTGGCCCGCAGTGCCGGTGCCGCCATCCTGGAAGTCTACGGAACCGAATTCTCGGTCGACACCAAGGATGACTCCTCTCCCCTGACCGAAGCGGACCGCCGCTCGAATGCCGTGATTCTCGAGGGACTCACCCGCCTTTACCCCGATATCCCCGTCATCTCCGAGGAAGCCCGCACCCTCCCCTACGAGGAACGCCGCGACTGGGACCAATTCTGGCTGGTCGATCCGCTCGACGGAACCAAGGAATTCATCAAGC
>JAGRPC010000297.1:0-807 GCA_020439925.1 Verrucomicrobiia bacterium
TCCCGGCTGACTCTCGGCATCAGCGGAGATCCCGCCGGTCTGAGCCAGATTATCCTGCAGTGCGACAAGCTCATTGATGTGATCCATTGTCAGGAACACATGCCCGAAGACGCGGTGGTGCGCGAACTCGCCTTGATCAAGATCAAGGCCGACAACGCCGAGCGCCGCACCGAGATCCTCCAGATTGTGGAGCATTTCGGAGGCAAGACAGTCGATTTTTCCGAGGCCTCCATGATCATCCGAATCGAAGGAGCGAGCGACAAGGTGGATGCCTCGGTCCGGCTCCTGAACAACTACGAGATCATCGAGACCGTTCGCACCGGCAAGGTCGTGATGGCCCGGGGCGAGCAGGAGACCTGAGACACTTCGTCAGGGTAGCACCGCGCGGCCCGCGCGGTGAGGGAGAGAGAAGTCCCCGCCCGGGGCCGGACGGGCTACCCTTGAGAGGTGAATCCGGTCAGGTAGCACCGCGCGGCTCGCGCGGTGAAGGAGGGAGAAGCCCCCGCCCGGGGCCGGGTGGGCTGCCCTTGAGAGGCGGATCCGATCAATTAACACCACTGGGAGGGCGCTTAAACTGCTCCGATATTCTCTCCACCCATGCGGATGGCAAAGTGGCGGAGGGGGTGGGATTCGAACCCACGGTAGGTTTCCCTACGGCGGTTTTCAAGACCGCTGCCATAAACCACTCGACCACCCCTCCAGAGGAAGCACGTGCCCGCGGTCACGGGCGTGGAAGCCGAATTCTACACCCGATTCGCAGGGATTCAACGGCCATCATGTCCGGGAATCGAGTTGGAATACCTGACC
>JAGRPC010000297.1:867-4727 GCA_020439925.1 Verrucomicrobiia bacterium
TTGAAGCGCCCGAGGGCATGACGGGAAAGGGCCGCGGAACGGGCGGCCTCCGGCAAACCGGCGGTCATCCGGGTTTCGAGGAATCCGGGGAGGACACAGTTGACTCGGATGTTTCGGGAACCCAGTTCCTTCGCGAGGCTCTTGGTGAGGCCGATCAGGCCGGCCTTGCTCGCGGCATAGGCGCTCTGGCCCACCGGAGGATGCAGGGCCGAGTAGGAACCGATCTGGACGATGCTGCCGGACCGCTGCCGGACCATTCGTTTGGCCGCTTCGCGGGCGCAGAGGAATGCGCCCTTCAGATTGGTTCTCAGGACCGCGTCCCAGTCTGATTCATCCAGGCGGGAGAAAAGAGCGTCACCGGTGATCCCGGCATTGTTGATGAGCACGTCGATGTGCTCGAGGCGGTTGAAATAGGCCGACACCGACTCCGTGTCGCGGACGTCGAGTTCGGCACTTCCGGGATGAAATACCGTACTGCCTGAACGGGAGAATTCGTCCGCGAGAGCTCGCCCGAGGCCGCCGGTTCCTCCGGTGATGATGACGACGGGCGCGATCAAACAGGAAAAGGGCAGGGGTGCCGACCAAACCGCGGCTCGGCGGAACTCAGGGGAAAGTGCTCTTTGAAGTCGCAGGTGCCGGGGAGGACGAACCCGGGGCAACGAACCCGGGGAGGGCGGTGTTTGTCTCCGCCGTTGCCGGAGCAGAGGCTGGAGCGGGATCGATCACGACCGCATGCTCTTCGTATTTCACCTGGGAACGGCTCAACTCGCCCACGTATTTGATGGCCCCCGTGAGCGGGATGTTTCGCACGGAGAGGGTGAGGAGGGTGCCGGAACGTTGTTCGGGAGTACCCTTGTAGATGAAATTGACAACCGTCTGTCCCTTGGAGATTTCCTGGGTGCGAGCGGCGAGATAGTCAAGCACGTCCCCGATGGGAGCGTCGGCAAAACTCAATTCAGGCAGGATGACGCTGGCCAACTGGCCTTCGAGGTCCTTCTTTGGCGAGAGGTTCTGGGCGATCGCGGTCTTGCATTTGGCGGCGTAACTGCGGGCGTAGACATAATTCGGCTGTGCCTTGAGAACCGATTCGAAGACGACGAGGGCCTCCGCATATCGCCCCTGATTGAAAAGAGCCAGCCCCTGGTTGTAAAGGGCCTGCGAAGAGTTCTGCGCCTGGGTGAATCCGCTGGAAAGGAGAAGGGTGATGGAGAGGGCGAGGGAGGTCAGCGTTTTCATGAGGGCTCTGGACTCTGCTGGGTGGGTGAGGGGAAGGGACCGCTTCCCGAGGGGATGGTTTCGACTATGGAAGTCCTACCGTTTCTTTCTCCCGTGGGACGGGGCCCAAGGCAGAAGGCGGGCAGACCTTTATGACACCGAGGCTATCAAATCCTCTAAGGAGTGTAAACGCAAATGCGTTATAAACCGCGAAACACGAACTTCCGGGCCCGAAAAGAGGGCGATCTTTCAAATATTTGAGAATTTCTTCCCAAAAGCCCGCGGAAACGGCAAATTTTTGCAGCCTACATTGGACTCGGTCTTCGTGAAGAGTTACTTGTTGGGCTTGGGCGCTCACCCACATGAAGTCATGGCCGAAACAGACCGACTCTTGATTTCCGGCGAATCTTCCCGCTCCGGGAGGAAACTCGGGCTTGCCGCTATCCTGGCAGGAGCCATCTCGCTTCCCCTGATCAACGGGGAGGCTCAGGTTCCGGAGGCGGGGGCCTATCCGGTGGATCCGGTAGCCGCCGCGGGTATGACCTCCGGTCTTCCCAATGGAATCACGAGCCGTCAGGCGCAGATGATGCAAGTCCGGACCTCGGCCCAGGGGGCGATGGGGGAAGCAGCCGCCGCGTCGATGGCCCGCTCAGCGGACGAAACCATCGAGGAGCGCAACCGCGCCTCCGCCCTCCAGACCGCCAGAACGAACAAGGCGATCAAGGAGGAAATGCGCAACCGCCTTCGTTTCGAGTCCGTTTCGGCCCAGCAGGAGAAGGTTTCCGCCCACGACATGTCGACCTGGCAGCAGAACGGGGGTGTGAGGGTGGAAAGAAACGTTCCCGATGCCTTCATTTCTTCCCTGATTGCCGAAGAGGAACAGGCTGCCGCGCGCGCCGCGGCGAGCGGACAGAAGAAACGCTTTTCTCTGTTCGGTGGTGACGATTCCGACGACGGTGGGGGGATCCTCAGTTCCATCCGTCCTCCGCGTCTGCCCTTCATGGGAGGTGGCGGCGGCGGCAGTGCTCCGGAGACTTCCGCACCTCCTCCCAGTGACAACAGTGAACCGGTTTTTGCCCAGGGAGGTTCTTCGAGGTCCGCGCCGGCACCGGCACCGGCGCCCGTGGCTGCAAAACCCGGGGTCGTGCCGATGATTTCGGGAGCGGCGCTGGTCGACGGCAGGTCTCCCGTCGGTTCGGGAGAGGGAAGCGCCTCCGCCCCGCCGGCCTCTTCCCGGACGGTTTCGTTCGCTGATTCTCCCCCCGATCACGAACGCAAGAAATCGAGCCTGTTCTCGCGCTCCACCTCAGGTGAAAGCGAGGGTTCTTTCATGCCGAGTTCTAGTTCGGGGAGCAGTGGGGGCGGATTTTTCGGATTCGGAAAGAAAAAAGCCGCCGAGCCGACCGTCGGAATCGATGCCGGCCTCTTCCCCGAGGGGGCTGTTGATCAGGCACCGCGTGGCGGTCGTCTCACGGGAAGCGCCACGGTCGAGGATGTTTCCCGGGAAACGACCTTTGCTTCGGATTCCACCGGGACGGTGGAACTTCCGGGACAGACGATGGAAAAGTCCCGTGGTTTTTCGCTTCCCAAACCCAGCCTTTCCCTTCCGTCGCTGCCTTCCGTTTCGAAGTCGGGCGGTGGTGGGGGAGGCACCACCGGGGCTGGTTACCACGTCGTTACCAGTACCGCCCAGTTCATGGTGTATGGATCGGAGCAGATGCAGTCGGAAATTCGGGCTCTTCCGGCCGGGACTTCCGTCCTTGTCACCAAGCCGGGCGAACAGTGGTCTGGCATCCGACTTGATGACGGCACGGAAGGAGTCGTCCAGAACAAGCACTTGAAGGCGATGTCCCAGTGACAATGAGTGGAGCCGGTTTTCCTGTCCGCGGCTTTCGAGTTCTCCTCCCCTCGACTCTCACCTGCGAACCGTCCATGACATTCTCTGCTGCAGGAGGCTGCCGACTCCTCCTTTCCGTGGTCTCCCTGGCCTTGTGGTTTTCGATCTCGACGCAGGCGGGCGAATCGATCACGGTTGCCGGAGTCGAACACCGCAACGCGGATTGGACGGACATCTGTCGTGAGGGATTGATCTACAAGACCGAGTCGGGCGAATACGTCACCCTGCCTTGGGACTCGGCGACCCCGGCGCAGATTTCAGGCGCGAGGGCCAAGATGCCCCAGGCATTCGACAACGCCCTTTATGACGCCCACTACGTGAAGGGGACGGTATTCCAGGTGAAACCGGAGGGGGCCATCATCCAGGTGGAGATTCCCGAGGAACACAAGGCGGTCGGCTACAAGGAGGGCGCGAAGATCCTCGAGAGCGGTCTCGTGATCGTCAAGGATCTACCCACAACCATTCCGCAGGGCGAAGGCGCCGAGATCGAGTTTGTGGCCCACAAGCGCGGCACCTTCACCTATGACCTCGGGATCGCGGTGAAAGAGATCCCCCTGCTCACCTTCGCGAGGCCGCTCTGGGCGATCGAGAGGGAATGGAAGAACCAGGAGGGGCAGGCGATGCATGCACGGCTCATCGCGGTGAAGGACAACAAGGGGATGTTCGAGAAGGGTGGCAAGCGTTTCATCTACGACCTCTCCCAACTCGATCCCGACGGGCAGAAGCTGGCGGCGGAGATCGCGGAAAA
>JAGRPC010000297.1:4800-10303 GCA_020439925.1 Verrucomicrobiia bacterium
TCTTCGGGAATCGGATCAACGAAACGCTTGAGCGTGGACTCCGTTTCCCCGTAAACTCGCGGTCATGGGCAGTCGCTTAATCTGTTTTCTTGGTTTGATCTCCGCGGCATCGCTTTACGCCTCGCCTTCGAGGGAGGAAACCCTGGCGGCCATGCGGCGGGCGACCGACGCGTTCCGCGAAAAGGCCTCCGTTCAGGGGGGATTCGTCTATTACGTCACCCTCCAGGGTCGGCACCTCGGTGAGGGGGAGGCAACTTCGACCGAGATCTGGGTTCAGCCGCCGGGAACTCCCGCCGTGGGGGAAGCCTTTCTCGACGCCTTCGAGGCCACGAAGGAAACGGGGTATCTCGAGGCCGCCCTGGCCGCCGGTCGCGCGCTCGCCTATGGACAGTTGGAGTCGGGAGGTTGGCGCAATTCCATCGACTTCGATTCCGGCGGGCCGAGGATCGACCAATACCGGAACGGCAAGGGAAGGGGAAAGAACTTCTCGACCCTCGACGACGACATCACCCAGTCGGCGCTCGGGTTCCTGATCCGTCTCGATGCGGCCGCGGGAGGGAAAGAGGTGGAGATCCACGAGGCCGTGGAATATGCCTGGCCCCGTCTTCTCGCAGCGCAGTTTGCCAACGGAGGGTTTCCGCAGGGGTGGACCGGTCCCGTTCCCCAGCGGACGGCGGTGAAAGCGTCCTTTCCCACCTACGACTGGCGCTCCGAAGGGCGGATCAAGGAATACTGGAACGAATACACCCTCAATGACGGCATGGCCCTGACCATGACGGAGACCCTGCTGCGTGCCCAGCGTCTTTCGGCGAAGCCGGAGGCGCTGGATGCCTTGAAGCGCTTCGGTGAATTCCTCCTGCTTTCGCAGCTTCCCGAACCTCAGCCGGCATGGGCGCAACAGTATGGCCCTGACATGTACCCCATCTGGGCGCGCGCTTTCGAGCCGCCGGCCGTGAGCGGTCGTGAATCGGAGGATGCCCTAATCGCCCTCATCCGCATTGCCGAGGTCACGGGCGACGAACGGTTTCTCGATCCGGTGGTGCCGGCGGTGAAATACCTCGAGTCCTCGCTCCTTCCCGACGGACGTCTGGCGCGGTATTACGAGATCGGCACGAACCGTCCCCTCTACATGCAGCGAAACGGCAAGGGATACGAACTGACGAACGACGATTCCCGGCTGCCTGATCACTACGGCTGGAAGAATCCAACGCGACTCGACCTGATCAAGAATCTCTACCGGACACGCTTGTCCGGCAGTCCGCTCTCGAATCTGCTCGATGCGCCCGCGGTCGACGCGGCTGCGGCTGCGGAATTGATCGGTGAACTCGATTCCGGAGGTCTCTGGGTCACGACCCACGAAGGGCCCGGCGAGCGCCTCGTCGGACAGCCGAAGTTCGCGGTAGGGGAAAAGTATCTCAGCAGCGAGCGGTTTGCGGACAACCTCAGTGCCTTGAGTCGTTATGTGAAGGGGCTTTCGCGTTGAAGGTCTTCCCTCCTTCTGCCTCTTGATCGTAATCTTAATCTTAATCTCAATCCCACCGGATCACCTCCGAGGCTCGAATGAGTAAGAGCAGGAGGTAAGAGTATGTGTAGAGGAAAAAGGGATCAGCCCTTGATTCGCCATTTGGCCTGTCTCAGCTGGGCCATGGGCGAGTCGGCGAGTTTCTCGTACCAGACACTGACAAAACTACCATCCTCGAGTTCGACGGTGGATGGGTAACCGAGATCGCCTCCGATGCCGTCCCCGGAAATCTCCATGGGGTCCGACCAGGTCGTGCCTTCGTCCGTGCTGATCCTCGCCTGGTTGCCGAAGGGCTTTCGGCGATGGCCGTAGGTCATGAGAAGCCGGTTGTCGCGGAGGCGAAGGAGATGCGACGGCAGTCCCCAGACGCCGATGGGGTGGGGGACCGTCCAGGTCTTGCCGCCGTCGGTGGATTCGCTTTGCAGCGTTTCTCCCTTGTTGGCCGCGTTGTGATTGCGGATCTGCACGATGATCTTGCCGCTGGCGCACTGCACGGAATGGAGTTCGTGGTAGTCTTTCACCTCGTCGCCCTCGCGAGCGGGAATCTCCGCGAGCCATTCCCAGGTCTCGCCGTCATCGGAGGAAACAGAGACCCCGATGCGTTTCTCTTCCGTCCAGAGTTCCTTGCCGGCATAGAGGATCCGGCCGTCGGCGAGTTGGCAGGGCCCGTGAGGGCTGTTCACGATGGTGTCGATACGACTGGAAAAGGAGAGTCCTCCGTCGGTCGATCGGAAGCACCAGCACCCCAGTTCTCCCTCCCTTGTCTCCTCTTCGGCAATGCGCCGGTGCGCGGCGAGCCAGGCGGGATCCTTCGCCTTGCTGCCGCCCTCCGCGACCATCGGGGCATAGGCGAGGGAGGTGAAGGTGGTGACGATGAGAATCCCATTGGAAGTTTCGAGGACGCCGGCGTCCCGGTCGTCGATGGGGCCGTCGTAGACCGTTCGGGGAAAGGTCCAGCTAGCTCCGTCGTCGCGGGAGGTCATCATTTCGACGGTGCCGAACGGGCACACGTGCGCCTCCCGCCGACCCGACCAGACGACGATGAGCTCTCCCTTTTCGGTGCGTGTCAGGGTGGGCCATCCGTGATAGTAGTTTGCCTGGGGAGAGATGACTTTCGTCCCGGTGACCTCGATCGCCGGGGCGGCGGCGGCGCGTGTCTGGCGAACGGGAAGAAGAGCCGCGGCGGAGGCGGCGAGGGAGAGGCTCGAGAATCGTCGGCGTGACAGGCAAGGGGGCTTTTCCATTGCGTCATCATCGCGGGGGGCGGGGAAAACCAACAGTCCGCGATCAGGCCGGAACGGGTCGCGGATCGAGGGCACGGGTGGAAGCGGGCCGAAGAGGGTCGGTTGCGGGAGATGACAGGGTCAGGTTTCCGGTCGATCCTGACAGGACACCAGATCCTCCACCCAGGCCGGCACCGTTTCCCCGGCCGGACCGACGATTGACTCGTGGAAGAGGGGATTCGTCGGGGTAACCTCGAGATTGAATTCGAGGCAACGTGCCCCGGCCCGGTGGGCCAGGTCGACGAATCCGGCGGCGGGGTAAACCTGCCCGCTCGTTCCGATCGAGGCAAAGAGGTCGCATTGCGAGAGAGCCTCGCCCACCTCTTCGAGTCGCAGGGGCATCTCCCCGAACCAGACAATGTGGGGGCGGAGGTTGCCTCCACAGTTTCCGCAGCGCGTCGCGGTGTCGAGGTCTCCGGACCAATCGCGAATTCTCCTGCAGAAGACGCAGCGGGCTTTCAGGAGTTCGCCATGGAGATGGATCAGGTTGGGGGAACCTCCGCGCTCGTGAAGGTCGTCGACGTTCTGGGTGACGAGGGTGACCTCGCCGCGGAATTCCCGCTGGAGGCGGGCGATGGCCCGATGGGTGGGATTCGGGGAAACCGCGTGCAGCTGCCTGCGTCGCTCATTGTAGAAGCGGTGCACGAGATCCGGATCCGCCGTGAATCCTTCCGGAGAGGCGACGGTTTCGACGCGGTGTCCTTCCCAGAGACCGCCCGCTCCGCGAAAGGTCGCGAGACCCGATTCGGCCGAGATGCCCGCTCCGGTAAGGATGAAAAGGTGCCGGGGGCCAAGCATGGGAAAGTGGGGCAAACGAAGCCCGCCGCTCAAGGTTCAACGGTGATTGCGTGGTGGCAATCGCTTTCCATAGGGGGGCGCCGAGTCTATCGTCCGCGATGCTGCGAATCCTTCCTGTCTTGGTCGCGATCCTCGTGGCTTCGTTTGCCGAAGCCGCTCCGATCGAACGGATCTGGCTCTCCCACGAGGAGGAGACTCCCGTTTCTCTGATCGTGTCGTGGGAGGCGGAAAAAGCCAGTGTCGGCGTGATCGCCTACGGCGACAGTCCGGAACTTGGGAAAGAAGTTCGAACCGAGGGAACCGGCACCCGGCATCGGCTGAAGTTGCCTTTCGAGCCAGGGGAAGGAAGGCTCCATTATCGCGTCGGAGAAGGGGATCAGGTCTCCGCGGTTCACTCGGTGAAACGATACTCCTCGAGTGAGTTCCGCATGGTTGTGGTAGGTGACTGGGGGTTTGCCCCGGGACGGGATCTCTCCGCCATTTCGAGGGATGACCCGCATCTCCTTCTCACCGCGGGAGACAATGTCCCCAGTCTCCACCAGGCCGGACTCGAGGGGACGAAGGCTTTTGCCGCCCTGATCGACGCTCATCCCGAATTGTTCCACTCGTATCCCTTCCTTCCCATCCTCGGAAACCACGATCGCGAGATCACTCCGCGAGGTCCGAAACCTCCTGACCATCCCGTGTATGATGTCGAGGCCACCGCCTTTCGCGAGTTTTTCGCCCTGCCCGGCGAGGAATGGAAGTGGCGTTTCGAGGTGCCGTCTTTCGGGATCGCCCTCGTCGCTCTCGATCTCAACCATATCCAGGATTTCGGAACGACCTGGCAGACCTGCCATCCCTGGCAATCCGGGTCCGATCAATTCCGGTGGTACGAGTCGACCATGAAGGACTGGAGCGATCGCTTTGTGGTCACCCTGATGAACGAGAAACGGACGGCGCTGGAGGCCGCCGGCAGGGGGCTCTGGCTGGAAAATCTGGCAAAGGGAGATGTTCTCGTGACCGGGTTCGGGTATTTCGCGGAGAGGTCCGAACTTCCCGGAGGGCTGCCCTGTTTCAACACCTGTCTGAAGGGGAACGGCGCGGTCTATCCGGATCCCCTTTCGCGATTCCTCGCCTCCGAAGACAACTACCTCCTTTTCACCTTCGCTCCGGCGGATGCACCCGTCGTGGCGACCCTGAAGCGCCTCGATGGAAGCGTGCTGGACGAGGTCGAAATTCCGCGCCACCGCGAGGGACCGCGTTGACCCTGTCGATTGTGCCGTTATCGTTGGCTCATGTCCCGCTACTCTCTCGAGGAATTTGTCCAGCAGACCGCACAACAGGAACTGAACCAGGGGACTTTCGAGTTGGAGTCCGACCGCATGCTGGAGGTCAATCTCAACGGGCTCGTCTGGATGAAGATGGGCGCGATGGTGGCCTACCGGGGGCAGATCAAGTTCACCCGCGAGGGCATCCTCGAGCACGGGTTGGGCAACCTCCTGAAGAAGGCCGTTTCGGGCGAAGGTGCCCGCCTCACCAAGGGGGAGGGGACCGGCAAAATGTATCTCGCCGATCGGGGCAAGAAGATCTCCATCCTCCAGCTTCAAGGTGAAGCCATCTGCGTCAATGGCAACGACATCCTCGCCTTCGAGTCCACCATTTCCAACGAGATCAAGATGATGCGCCGTGTCGCCGGCATGGTCGCCGGAGGTCTTTTCAACTACCGACTCTCCGGCCAGGGCCTCATCGCGATCACCTCGCACTACAATCCGTTGACCCTGCGGGTCACTCCGGGCAATCCCGTCTTCACCGATCCGAACGCGACGATCGCGTGGTCGGCGAACCTCGACCCCGACTTCAAGACCGACATCAGCTTGAAGACCTTCCTCGGTAGGGGCAGCGGCGAGTCTTTCCAGAT
>JAGRPC010000298.1 GCA_020439925.1 Verrucomicrobiia bacterium
CCATCACGAGGGTGACGGGAATCTCAGCCTGCAGCGCCTTACGTTCCTCGCGGGACTCGATCAGTTCCCGCCGGGCGGCCTTGGCCCCGGCATCTCCATAGCGGGCAAGATAGAAGTCGAGGAGCAGGTCCGATTCGGTGGCGTTGCGCTTTTCGGGAGCGCTTTCGAGAATGCCACGAAGACGTTCGCCTTGCGACCATGCCGGGATCGCATCCGTCGCGAGCGCGGTGGGAAAAAGGCGCACCTCGTCGATGAGTCCATAAAAGCCGAGGCCGGAGTCTCGTCGGCCGATGCGGATCGGTTCTCCGTTGGCGAGGGTGCCGTCGAGGGTGTTGCGCCGCACCTCTAGGGTCGTCGGCTTTCCGTCGAAGAAAATCCGGAGGCCATCGGCCTTCCTCGAGCCGTCGTAGCGGACGACAACGTGATGCCAGGCATTCGTGGTCATGGCTTCGACCGTGGCGACCTCGAGAGCGCGCACCCCCCATCGGTGTACGAGATTCACCTGGAGCCGGCCTTTTTGCCAGATCAGTTCGAGGCCGCGCCTGTCTCCTTCCGGTTCGATGAGGGAGAGCGGGGAACCCAGGGACCCATCGGCCTGGAGCCATAGCCCGAGGGTCCAGGGACCGTCGGGATCGAAGCCTGTCGAGGAATGTTCAAGGTGCCGGGTCGCATCGAACTTCGCCGCCCCGCCACGCACGCCCCGGGAGAACTCAAAACTCGTTCCCTGACTCTTCGTGCCTTCATCCGGTGTCGCTTCGAGGGGAAGGTGAAGGACGGCATCGCCCGGCACGGCAGGCAGGTCACCGCCGGCCCGAGCCTCCCAGACCGCGAGCTTCGCTTCCACGGTCGCGTGAACGTGTTTCCAGGCTTGTTCCGCTGTCGCGAGGCGGGCCTGTGCGGCGGCGAGTTTTTGCTGCATGGCCTCTCCCGGGACTTCGAGGACCGGCGGAGGGTTCTCGGCGCGGATGAGACCCTGCTCGGGGACGTTGTTGAAGAACGAAAAGAGCTGGTAGAACTCGCGTTGCGAGAGGGGGTCGTATTTGTGGTCGTGACACTGGGCACAGCCGGCGGTGAGACCGAGCCAGGTCGTCATCGTCGTGTCGACCCGATCGACGACGTATTCGACGCGGAATTCCTCGTCGATCGCGCCGCTCTCGTTGTTCGCCATGTGGTTGCGGTTGAAACCGGTGGCGATCCGTTGGTTCACCGTCGCATCGGGCAGGAGATCCCCGGCGAGTTGCTCGATGCTGAAACGGTCGAAAGGAAGGTTGGCGTTGAAGGCGTCGATCACCCAGTCTCGCCAGAGCCACATCTGACGGGGTTTGTCGCCGAAGTAGCCGTTCGTGTCCGCGTAGCGGGCGAGATCGAGCCAGGCCACCGCGAGCTGTTCGCCGAAGTGTTTCGACGCAAGCAGCTCATCGACCACGGTCTCGTAGGGCCGGTCGAGCATGGCCTGAGTCGGCGGAAGTCCCGTGAGGTCGAGGGCGACGCGGCGAATCAGTGTCGCCTCCGGGGCTGCCGGAGCAAGGCTGAGTCCGCGCCCTTTCAGCGAGTTCTCCACGAGCGTGTCGATCTCCGACGGCTTCAGCGGGCCGGACACGGCCGGGAGTGGTTCGAAGGCCCAGTGTCTCTGGTAGGCGGCTCCCTCGTCGACCCATCGTCTCAGCGTGTCCACCTGCAGCGGGGAGAGGCGCGGTTTGTGCGAACTTGGCGGCGGCATCACCTCGTCGGTGTCGGTCGAGGTGACACGTCCGATCAGATCCGTCAGATCGCCTCCGGCAACATCCAGGCGCAGGTCACCCTTGCGTGCTTTGGCGTCGGGACCATGGCAGGCGAAACAGTTTTCCGAGAGGATGGGCCGGATGTCCCGATTGAATTCCAGTGCCTCGGAGGGCAAAGGGAAGCAGCAGAGGAACCAGCCGAACCATCGCGGGGACATCGGTGGTATTGCGCTCACGTTCCGAGGAGTTCCCGCATCGCGTTCATCAACACCGCTTCCACCGCCGGGCCGACTCGCGAAACGTGGTCTCCGACCTCGTAACCTCCCTGGGTGTAAGCGATCGCGGTGCCGATGTAGCTGGGTGCGTTGTCGCCGTAGGCGGCCATCGCGACGAAGTCGTCCGGGCGCATCTGTTGGGCGGCAAGCTGATATTCCACGAACAGTTCGGCGGGCATGTGCAGGATGGAGGCGCGCCCGAGGCGCAACCTGCCGAGTGGGATGGTTTCTCCCGCGGCCATGCGGCGGATGAAGACGAGGTCGCGCGCGGCGAAGGCTCGCTGGGCGAAGGGTTTCGAATCGTCGGCGAGGATCGCGAGGAGCCGCGCCTCGCCGTCCGGATGCCGGGCCGGCAGGGCGACCGGAAGGGCGCGCCACCCGATATCGCCGGCGCTGATGGGAATCTTTTTCTGTGTATCCCAGGCCGTGCGCATTCCGCGGGCGACACGTTCGGTGAGGACGGACCGGTTCGCCGGATCGCCGTCGTTGTATTTGCCCGCGGTGATGTTGCCGCCGGCTCCGTTGAAATGGATGAAACGCACCTCGGGCAAGGCAGCGTCCATGAGGGCCCGTGCCCCGCCAATGAAGTCCCAGTTCACCCCGCCCTTTCCATAGTAGCTCATCGGGTGCGTGGCATAGTAGGTCAGCGCCGCGACAGGCCGATCCTCGTGCCAGAAACTCACGAGCCGAACCAGGGGATCGATCGTGCCTTCCGGTGCGGTGGCGGCTTGTGGGTGTTTCGAGGCGCTCATGCGGGCGAAGGACACCTTTCCGTCCGGACCGAGGACGCGGCGGTTCGAGGCCACCTTCTCCACGACCCCGGTCCCGAAGCCGGCGTGCGTGACTGATTGTGCCTTTGTCAGGCTTTCCCGGGCCGCGTTCGCGATGGAGGCGAACACCCGCCTGTCGAGGGTTTCGCTGGAGAACCGTCCGCCGAGCCCGTGGGAGGCGAGGAGTTTTTCGGTGTCGAGATCGCTGCCCGGCGCGTCGTGCTGATGAACCGTGTGAACCGAGACGCGGTCGCTCGTGGTTCCCACCGCCCTGGCGATGGCCTCGCGAATGGACAGGTGACTCGCGTTGGCCAGCGCCACCCAATCCATCGCGCAGAGTACGATGGGGTCGCCCGCACCGAGGATCACGATGCCGCGGGCAAGGAGCGGCGTCACGATTTCCCTCGCAGGCGTGACGTTCCCGTGGCAAAGGGGGGACTCCAGCGGCGGGGTGATGTCGACTTCGAAGGTTGCCACCTGCAACCCATTCCCCCCGGCGCGGAGCTTGAGCAGTGGAGCGGAGAGAAGGCCTTGAGTGAAGAGTCTGCGTTTCATGGGGGATCCCTGGTGATGGGTGTTTACGGGAGCAGCAGACCGGTGGCGGTTGCGGCTGCGGGCTTCAGGTGCGCGTCGAGAAAACCGTAGATCAACTCGCGAGATTCGTGCGGCACCGAGTGACCTCGGCCGTGAATGAAGAACTCGAAGTTTTCGGGATGTCCGGTCAACTCGTAGACATCGGCGATCTTCAGGAGCATGAGGGCACGCTGGCGCTGGGTCAGTGGAATTCCGTCGTTGAGGGCGGAAATATCGAGAAAGGCGCGCGGGGCGATCAGGGAGATGATTTCGTGCGTGTCGATATCGGGGAGTTCACCTTTCAGGAGAAGCGGGCGAATCGGCTTCAGATAGACATACCAGCGGTCACGCGCCCACGCTTCGACCTGGGGATTGTGGCGGAGAAATGAACCTCCGCAGTTGCAGACGCAGGCCTTGAGACGCTCGTCGTAGGCGGCGAGATAATAGGCTCCGTGTCCACCGAGGGAATGGCCCATCACGCCGAGGCGCTTTCCGTCGACCTCTTCCCGCGTGAGGAGCACGTCGACGGCGATGCTGTGCTCGAAGTTGAATTTGCCCACCGCGGTCCACTCGGGATGCTTTTCGTAGAAGGCAGTCGTGTCGTAGGCGCCTTTCTCCGGGATGCGTTCGCCCGATACGAAATGCTCCGGTGCGATGACCACGTATCCCCGGCGGCAGAGATGATCAAGAAAGGCCTTGTCGGGGTTCCCGTCGAGGGCCGCGGTCTGCCTGGTGCCCTCGGCGGTGGTTCCATGAAGGGCGACCACGCCGGGTGCCTTGCCCTCCAGTCCGAGCGGGATGCCGAGGTAGGCGTGGGCCCGTTCTTCAGCCTCGACCTGGTAGCTGATGTAGAGACGCCGGTAGATTCCCTCGACCTCGGCTTCCTCGTGAATCTGCAGGTCGAGCGGGACGCGCGGCGGCTTGTAGCGGTCGCGAATGAGATCGAGGTAGCGCTGTTTCAGGACGGCACGATACCTTTCCCAGTCTTCGGGAGTCTCGACTCCCTCGAGCAGGTCGTCCCACGACGAGGTGATCACCGGCGGATCCGAACGAAGGCGCGGAGAGGCGTCGGGCTCGTCGGCTCCTGCGGGGAAGGAGAGAGCAAAGACGAAAAAACCGAAGACCAGGCGGTGCATCAGGCGATCAGCATAAGCTCCCGTCAGCTTGGCGAGGAGTTGCCTGATTGCGGTAAGCGGACCCGGACTCTGGGTGAGGTCCTGCCGGTCCGATTGAGGTTCCCCGCCTCACGGAATCATCCACGCTCCCCATCATTTGCCTGTTTTCTCCCGCAGGTAGCGCATCGGCGTGCTCGCATCGTTCTTCTCGTCCTCCTTCCAGCTTTCGATCAACGAGGCGAGGCGCTCCACATCCTGAGACCGGCCGGCGGCGAGGTCGTTTTCTTCGGAGGGATCGGCGGCGAGATCGTAAAGCTCCCAGGGAGCCTTGGCCTTCGGACGGATGAGTTTGAGCGAACCATCGCGCACGGCGAAGGCGTCGCCATAGTGGAAGAAGATTCGCTCGTGCGGCGAGGCAACTCCCCGGGTGAGGCAGGGAAGAAGATCCCGTCCGTCGAGGATGCGGTTCTCAGGCAGGGGCAGGCCGGCGGCGGTGAGAAAAGTGGGAAGCAGATCGAGATGACTCAGGAGGGCATTCGAGACCTTGCCGGACGGGATCTTTCCCGGCCATCGGAGAATCGCAGGGATCCTTATGCCACCCTCGTAGAGGCTCGGTGCGCCGTCGCGGTAGATTCCGGCGCTGGCCACTCCGAGTCCGTGGGTGGGGCGCAGGATCGGTCCCATGTCCGAGAGAAAGACCACCAGAGTGTTCTCGCATTGACCCGCGGTGTCGAGAGCGGCGAGGATCTGACCGACGTTCTCGTCCAGCGCGGTGACAACGGCGAGGTAACGGCGCTTTTCCTCCGATTCTCCCGGATCCCAGCCATAGGCGGCAAAGGCGCGGTCGGGGGCTTGCCACTGCGGCTTTTCGCCCTCTGCCATGTTGATGCTGCTGACGTAGTGGGGCGAATTGAAGGGGACGTAGACAAAAAAGGGTCGTCTTGCCTCGCTCTGGCGTTGGATGAAATCACTGGCGGCCTCGGCAAAAAGATCGCCACTGTAACCTTCCATGTGGTGAAGTTCGGTCCCGCGGAAGAGATCGTATTCACCGTGGTAGGTATGGGTGAAGTAGTTGATGTTTCCGCTGCGACAGCCGAGAAACTCGTCGAATCCCCGTTCCGTGGGGCGGCTTCCAGGAGCGAAACCGATGTTCCATTTGCCGAAGCAACCCGTGGCGTAGCCAGCCTCTTTCAGGTATTGCGGGATGATGCGCTCGCGGTGCGGGAGACCGATACCATGCCAGTTTTCCTCGACCACGAGTTGATGAAGGAGCCCGTTCCGCAGAGGGTGGCGGCCCGTGAGCACCGCGCCTCGTGACGCTGTGCAGGTTGAAGTCACCACGTAAAAGTCGGTGCATCGCGTTCCCTCCGCCGCGAGACGGTCGAGATGAGGCGTTTTTACCTCCGAGTTGCCATAGCAGCCGAGGTCTCCGTAGCCGAGATTGTCGACGTAGAGGAAGACGAAGTTGGGGGGAGGGGACGGGGAAGCCGTGAATCCGGTATGGCAGGCGAAGGTCGTGGCGAGGATCAAACCGGAGAGAACGAGTCGTTTCATGCGGGATAGGCTACCGATGGCCTCCTTCATCCTGCCCCAGGCTGCTTGGAAAAACCGAGTCCGCAATCCCGGTTTTGAAGCTTCACCTGGCCGAAAGAAGGGGAAGGCGATCGGGAAAGCTCTTCTTCCTGCAGAGACACGAAAAAACCCTGTCGAGTGACAGGGTTCATCGAGCGACCTGACCCTCCTGGATCGGTCTGAGGGATCTCGCAATGGCTATCAGGCTTGGACGGCCTTCATGCGGGCGGCGATGCGGCCCTTGAGGCGGTCGGCGGTGCCCTTCGGAATGGCGCCGCGCTTGGCAGCCTTGTCTGCGGCGGAAGCGAACTGGTTGTAGGCCGTTTGGACGGTCGTGGCGTCACCGGCTTCGATGGCTGCAAGGGCGCTCTTGCGGGCACTCTTCACGTTGGACTTGAGGGCACGGTTGCGGGCCGTGCGGACCTTCGTCTGACGGACGCGTTTGAGAGCGGACTTGGTGTTGGCCATCGGAATAGGGTGTTTCGGAAAAAGTAAAAGGGCGCGGAGTATACCCCGGATTTATCGCGCGTCAAGGGGCAAGCTGGACGGGGGCCACGGAAACACTCGGAGTGGAGGGCTTCACGTCGAGGTAACTGGTGTCAAATCCGCCCTCGCGGAGAACATCCGCACCCGACTTGAAGATGCTCAACTCGTTCCACACGGGTTTCACTGCCGGTGGATCTACCGGGCTCAAAGGAGCGGCCAGGGCAAGGGGTTCTACCGGCGGAATGACCTCGATCGGTGCCGCGGCCTCCCGCTCTTTTTCGGCGTCCCGCCAGAGACCCTTTCGCACGATAAACACTTTTGATCCTTCGCCGACACGTTCGTAAAGGTCGATCACGTCCTTCGATTTCATCCGTACGCAGCCATAGCTGGCGGCTTTGCCGATGTCGCGCTCGGCGGCCGTCCCGTGGATATAGATGCAACGGGCGTAGGCGTTCTTGTTTTCAGGTTCCAACCCGTTGAGCCAGAGGATACGGGAAACGATGGGGTCCCGGCCAGGGGTATTGGGCTTGATCACCTCGCCGGTCCATTGGCGGCTCTTGAAGACGGCTCCGGCGGGCTTTCCCGAGCCGATTTTCTCGGCAACTTCCATTTTTCCCGTGGGGGTGCGATAACTCCCCTTCTCATCCCCGAGACCGAACTTGGAAGTCGAAACCAGGTAGGTCTTGACGAGCTGCCCCTCCTTGTAGAGTGCCATTTTTTGAAGAGGCACCGAGACCTCCATAACGTTGAGATTGTCTCGCTTTGCGGCGGTTTGAACCGCGCAACTGCTCAGGGAAAGGGCGGCACCGGTAGCCAGGAGGACAACGGTACCCTTCAACGGATTCAATATCGGGGTCATCTTTGGAATCACAGGTATAACGGTTAATATGGAGATCTCTTAGTCAGACCTCCGCAGCCGTTCCCGATGTCGTGTTGATTCCAGTGAGTGAGTGGCCGGAATGAGAATGCTCTCAAGCTTAATATAAACATTTTTTAATAAAATACAAATTTCTCGCAAACCTTTTTTCCGGATCTAACATTTCTCTACCCTCCCCCGTCCTTCCGGGAACCGGCCATGTCAGCCCTCCGACTCCGTTTTTTCCTGATCTTCGGCATCCTGCTCGCCCTCTCTCCGGCGAAATCCCAGGAGGACGAGGGTCGTCCTCAGATCCCCGACGAGCTTCTCGAGGATGAGCACCTTCGGGAAGAGATGGGGGTAAACAAGTTCACCACTCCCTCGATCCGGAAGATTTTCGAGGATCTGCGCAAGCTCCGCCCGCTTCCCTACGACGAGTTGAAACGTCCGATTCCCGAGCAACCGCCGCAGGATCGGACGAAGCTCGCGCTGCTTATGGGCGTACTCCTCGCCGACGGATTTTTTGCCGTCGAAGCCGAGCAGTTCTACGATCTTGAGCCAATCGGGCGGTCTCTTCTCAATCACGGCAAGGTCCTGGGATCCGGCACCCGAATTTCCAGCCACATGAAGAGCCTGTTGGAAAAGGGCGCGGTCGGCCAGTGGGATGCCCTGAAGGACGAACTCTACCAGACCCAGAAGGACGTCGAGAAGGAGATGGTCCTGATCCGCGATGTGGACGCGGCCAATCTCATCAGCCTCGGTGGCTGGCTTCGCGCCGTCGAGATCGCCTGCGCTTCCTCGCTCGGTCCCTATGATCCGGCCAAAGCCGCCCTTCTCGCCAAGCCCGAGGTGGTCGAGTATTTTGTGCTGAATCTGGAGACCCTCGAGCCGCGCATCCAGAAAAACCAGCTCGTCGCAAGAATCCGCACCCGGCTCCTCGAGATGCAGGCGAAGGTGGATCTTCCCAAGGGACAGATTCTTTCCGAGGAGGAAGTGACGGAGCTCTCCGCGATGGTCGAGGAGCTGGTGAACCAGATTTCCGGTGGCGAACGTCTCCTCAAGACCACGCAAAACACCGGCGGAGCCAAGCCCGACAAGCCTGCGGTACGCGCTCCGGCGGCCACCGGCGGGGTGATCTCGGGCGAGGTGCCGGAATGATTTAGGAGGGCGCGTGGCGGGCTTTCAAGCCTCCGGGAGAAGGAAGCGCGAGGCCTGTTCCACGTCTTTGTCGCCTCGACCCGACAGGCTCACCACGATGATCTGGTCGGGCCGCATCGTAGGGGCGACCTTCTTCACGTGGGCGAGAGCATGCGAAGTCTCCAGGGCCGGGATGATGCCCTCGACTCGCGCGAGTTCGGAAAAGGCGTCGAGGGCCTCGTCATCGGTCGCATAGGTGTAATCGACACGTCCTTCGCTCTGCAGGAAGGCGTGTTCCGGTCCCACCGCGGCATAGTCGAGCCCGGCCGAGACGGAGTGCGTCAGCTCGATCTGTCCGTCTTCGTCGGCGAGAAGCCAGGTCTTCGTGCCTTGCAGGACCCCGAGCTTGCCGCCCTGGAAGCGGGCCGCGTGTTCGCCGTGCCTGATCCCGTGACCTCCCGCCTCGACGCCGGTCATCTTCACCGACTCGTCTCCGAGAAAGGGATGGAAGAGGCCGATCGCGTTGCTCCCGCCGCCGACGCAGGCGACAAGAAGATCGGGAAGCCGTTCTTCGCGTTCGAGAATCTGGCGACGGGCTTCGAGGCCGATGACACGATGAAAGTCACGAACCATCATCGGGTAGGGGTGGGGACCGAGGGCGCTGCCGAGAATGTAGTGAGTCGTGCGCACGTTCGTGACCCAGTCGCGCAGCGCCTCGTTGACTGCCTCCTTGAGGGTCTTCTGTCCGGCTTCAACCCCCCGGACCTCGGCGCCCAGGAGGCGCATGCGGATGACATTGAGACGCTGGCGCTCCATGTCCGTCGCGCCCATGTAGACGACACATTCCAATCCGAAGCGCGCCGCCACGGTCGCCGTCGCGACTCCGTGCTGGCCGGCTCCGGTCTCGGCGATGATGCGCTTTTTCCCGAGGCGTTTTGCGAGGAGGATCTGCCCGAGGGCGTTGTTGATCTTGTGGGCACCGGTGTGCAGGAGGTCCTCGCGCTTGAGGTAGATGCGGGCGCCGCCCAGTTTCTCTGTCCAGCGCTCGGCGAAGTAGAGCGGCGTCTCGCGGCCGCAGAATTCGGCGAGAAGGCGGGAGAGTTCGGCCTGGAATTCCGGATCCTTTTTCGCCTCGAAGTATTCGGCCGTGAGTGCATCGAGGGCCGCCACGAGCGTCTCGGGGACAAAACGTCCGCCGAAGGTGCCGAAATGGCCGCTCGCGTCGGGCAGAGTCTGGGAAAGGGTGGCCGTGCTCATCAGGAGAGGATTACGTCGCAAGGAGAGGAGATGTCAAGGTGCAGGGGGAGCTTGTCGCGAGGTTCCGGTCCGGCTGGGAGGATGCTCAGTTTCTGACAACTGATGCTGAGAAGTTCGCTTTGGTCCGGGTCATCGTAAACCCATGAAATCCAAAACTCCTCGCGCTGTCGTCTTGGTTGCGTTTGCGGTTGGCTCCCTTTTCGCTGGGAACGTCAGCGCACTTACCGTCTCGCTCATGACTGACACCTCGCCGGTGTCGGTTGTCGGTGAGTTGCGACATGCCCTCCAGAATACGACTTCCGGGGGAACGGTCGATTTCGCCCCTGGACTGGCCGGTCAGGTCATCACCTTGGCGCCGACCAATGGATCGCTCGTAGTCAGCCAGAATCTCGTGATCGACGGAACCAATGCCCCAGGTGTGATCATCGATGGTGCCGCTTCCGCTTCGGTTTTTACGGTCAACACTCCGGCCACTTCGGTCACGTTTCGTCGACTCACCATACGGAATGGGTCCGCGACCAACGGGGGTGGTATCTACATCAGCACTCCCTGCACGGTGACGGTTTCAGAGTCAACCATCGAGTCCAACCAGGTTACGAGCCGAGGCGGGGGAATCTACTCTTGGATGGGAGGACGGCTAAACGTGACAGGTTCCCTCATCAGCAACAACACCAGCGGCTCCCAGGGAGGAGGCATCTACACTGACAGTGATGCCGTGCTGACGAACACGACCGTCACCGGAAACGGAAATACGACGGCACCCATTGGTGGTGGCGGCGGGCTCTTCGCTGCAGGAAATCTCACGGTCACCCATTGCACGTTTTACAACAATGCGGCGGGTCCGGCCGGAAACGGAACCTACATCGACGGGATTTTTGCCTCCCTCTCCTTTCATCTCATCAATACAATCATCGACAGCGGACGGGGCAACAAGGACTGTTACGGACTCGGAGTGCCGGCTCTCATCACGAATGTGAACAATCTCATCGCCGACGGAACCTGTTCGCCTCTTCTCGCGGTGCCCTCGCAGGTGGCGGCACTGGCCGACAACGGGGGACCGACGCAAACGCACGCGCTTCTTCCCACATCCCCCTGCCGTGATGCGGGGGCAAATGCTTCGGCGAACGATCCGGGGGCGGACGGGGTGCCGGGAGGGGGAGACGATACCGCCCTCTCCACCGACCAGCGCGGAGCGGGTTTCAGCAGGCTCGTCGGTGGCACGGTCGACATCGGTGCCTTCGAGCTTCGGATTCAGCCCGACAATCTCATCGGAAGATCACCCAGTCCGGCGGCCGGGCTCGGGAACAATCTCTACAATACCTCGGGAGCGGGACAGACCCTCAAGCTCACCTCAAAGCAGGCGACAACCGTGCGTGCCACCCTCAACGTCCAGAATGACTGTGCCCTGACCGACACATTCTCAGTACGAGGAACCAAAGGGAATTCTCTGTTCAATGTCGGGTATTTCAATTCCGCCACGAATGTCACTGCGGCGGTGACAACAGGAACTTATGCCACTCCCGCCCTGACTCGCGGTCAAACCTCACCGCTTTCAATCGTCGTCAAGCCCAACCCCAGGAAGCTCAAGAAACGTACGAGGAGAGACGGACGTGTCGTGGTGACCTGGTTGAAGCGTCGAATCTCGCTGGCGCTGACGAGCACCTCTCAGCTCGACGCCACCAGGAAGGATGTTGCGAAAGTGAAGGTGAAACACCTTTGAAGATGACGGGTCTGGCTACTTTTCGCTTCCCCCGCTCGCAATTCCCGAGATCCCGTGTAGAATCCCCGCGTCAGAGGCTGCGGATTGAAGGCAGGTCAACCCCGCCAGGGCCGGAAGGCAGCAACGGTCGCTTGTCCTTCATTGCCGCAGTTCTCTGGCATCTTTCCCTCACGCCGCCGCAACTTCCTTGAGATCGAAGACCTCGCGGGCATCGCTGATGACGCCGGTGACCGCCGCGGCCGCCACCATCACCGGGGACATGAGGACGGTCCGACCGACCGGGCTGCCTTGACGCCCCTTGAAGTTGCGGTTGCTGGAACTCGCACAGAGTTGGTCGCCGACGAGCTTGTCGGGATTCATGGCCAGGCACATGGAGCAACCCGCACCGCGCCATTCGAAGCCGGCTTCGGAGAAGATCTTGTCGATTCCCTCCTGACGGCAGAGATGGTCGACGATTTCCGATCCGGGAACCGCGATGGCCGTGACACCGCTCGCGACCTTGTGGCCCTTGAGATATTTCGCCGCCTCGCGGAAATCGGAAAGGCGGCCGTTGGTGCAGCTTCCGATGAAGCAGACATCGACGGGGGTGCCCGCGATGGGAGCCCCGGCCTCGAGCTTCATGTATTCGAGCGCTTCCTCGATGCTCTTGCGGCCCTCTTCGTCGGGAGCGTCGGTTGGAGAAGGGATGTTCTCGGTCACGAAAATGCCGTGATCGGGGGAAATTCCCCAGGTCACCGAGGGGGCGATGTCTTCGGCCCTGATGTTGACGACGTCATCGTAATGACAGCCGGGATCCGAGGCCACCGCTTTCCAGGAAGCCACGGCGGCGTCCCAGTCGGCACCCTTCGGGGAGTAGGGACGGTCCTTAAGATAGGCGAAGGTCTTCTCGTCGGGGTTGACATATCCGCAGCGGGCTCCGCCCTCGATCGACATGTTGCAGACCGTCATGCGCTCCTCCATGGAGAAGCCGTCAAAGACGCTGCCGCCGTATTCGTAGGCGTAACCGATGCCACCCTTTGCGCCGAGAAGTTTGATGATGTGGAGGATCACGTCCTTGGCATAAACGCCTGGACGGAGGGCCCCGTCCACGTTGATGCGGCGGACCTTGAGCTTGCTCAGGGCCATCGTCTGGGTGGCGAGAACGTCGCGAATCTGGGTGGTCCCGATGCCAAAGGCGATCGCGCCGAAGGCGCCGTGGGTGGCGGTGTGGGAGTCGCCACAGGCGATCGTGGTTCCGGGCTGGGTGATGCCCTGTTCCGGCCCCACGACGTGGACGATGCCCTGACCGCCGCTGCCGATGTCGAAGAACTTGAC
>JAGRPC010000299.1 GCA_020439925.1 Verrucomicrobiia bacterium
AACATGGCCGGCCGCGGCACCGACATCAAGCTCGGCACCGGCGTCGCCGAAAAGGGCGGCCTCTTCGTCATCGGCACCGAGCGACACCGCAGCCGCCGCGTCGACCGCCAGCTCCGCGGCCGTTGTTCCCGCCAGGGCGACCCCGGCATGTCCGTCTTCTACGTCAGCTTCGAGGACGACCTCATGATGCAGTTCGGAGCCGCCGAGCGCATGACCAAGATGATGGAGCGCTTCGGCCTCGAGGAAGGACAGGAACTCGAACACCCCTGGCTCAACAAGTCCGTCGAGAACGCCCAGAAGAAAGTCGAGACCCGCGACTATCTCGCCCGCAAGCACATCCTCGAATACGACGACGTCATGAACAACCAGCGGGCCGTCGTCTACGGTTACCGCAACGAGGTGCTCAAGACCGAGGATCCCCACGCCCTCGTCATCGACATCATCGAGGACGCCATGCCCAAGCTCCTCGAGGACTGCTTCGATCCCGAGATCGGCCGACTGATCCCCGAAGCCGTCCTCCAGGTCGTCAATACCCACTTCCCCCTCGGCCTCACCGCCGAGGACGCCGCCCTCGAGGACCGCAGCGACGACGACAATCTCGACTTCCTCATCGCCCAGGTGAAGGCCGCCTACGAGGTGAAGATGAGCCACGAGGATCCCGCCCGCGGCGAAGACCTCGAGCGCTGGGTCATCCTCCACAGCATCGACCAGCTCTGGCAGGAACACCTCTTCGAGATGGACAGCCTCCGCGATTCCATCAGCAACTATCGCTACGCCCAGAAGGATCCCCTCGTCGAGTACAAGCACCACGCCTACGAGCTCTTCGTCGGCCTCATGGACCGCATCAAGACCGAGGTCCTTGGCAACCTCTTCCGCACCACCACCATCCGACCCGAGGACTACAACCGCGTCCTCCGCGGCATCCAGATGAGCCGCCCCGACGAGCTCGCCTCCGGCGGTGCCACTCCCGCCCCCGAGGCTCCCCGGCCGGAAATCCAGATTCCCAAGACCCCCCAGCGCCGCGAGTTGCCCAAAGTCGGCCGCAACGACCCCTGCCCCTGCGGCAGCGGGAAGAAGTTCAAGTCCTGCTGCGGGAAGTGACGCGCGGGGATCCGGTGCGCGACCGTTCCCGATGATTCCAGTCGTGCACCTCTATCTCCACATCCCCTTCTGCCACCACATCTGCCCCTACTGCGGCTTCTACAAGCACACTCCGGGACGGCTGGCGAACCGGGCCTTCGTCGACGCGATTCTCGCCGAGGCGGAGCGGCGCGGGGCCCGTGATCTCGCCCCGGAAACGGTCTATTTCGGCGGCGGCACCCCGAGCCTTCTCAGCCCTACTCTACTCGAACGGCTCATGCGCGGACTCGCGGAGCGGTTCGACTTTTCCCGGGTCTCGGAATATACCCTGGAGGCGAATCCTGCGACCTTCGACCTGGAGAAGGCGCGACTCATGCGCGACCTCGGCGCCGACCGCATCAGTCTCGGGGTGCAGTCCTTCCAGGCTTCCATCCTTTCCACCCTGGGACGGGATCACACGCCCGCGGACGCCATCGAAGCCTTCGAAACGCTGCGGGAGGCCGGGTTCGAAAAGCTCGGGCTCGACCTGATGTTTTCCATCCCGGGGCAGGACCTCGCCCTCTGGCGAGCCGACCTCGAGCAGGCGGCCCTACTGGGTCCCGAACACGTTTCCGCCTACAACCTGACTTACGAGGAGGACACCGAATTCCTGACAAAACATCAGGAAGGAGAACTCGACAGCGACGAGGACCGGGACGCCTCCCTCTTCCACGAGGCCTCCGCCTTTTTCGAGGGGGCGGGATACGTCCACTACGAGATCTCGAACTACGCTCGTCCCGGGTTCGAATCGCGACACAACCGCGCCTACTGGTCGGGAGCCGATTACCTCGGGCTGGGTCCCGGCGCGGTCTCGACCATGAACGGGCGACGCTGGAAAACCCTCCCCGACACCGCTGCCTATGTCCGTGCCGTGACTGCGGGGATCGACACCGCCGTGGAGATGGAGAACCTGAGCGAAGAGGATCTCCGCCTTGAGGCGCTCGCCATGCAGCTGCGCACCCGGGAGGGCGCTCCGGCCCGTCTCCTCCATGAACCGAACCCTCTCGAGTCACTCATCGAAGAGGGTTGGATCGAACGCCGCGGCGACCGCATTGTCCTCACCCGCGAAGGCCGGGCCCTCGCCGATCCCATCGCCGGGATGCTGGCGTGACCGACGTCCACTTTTCCCCTTCCCTTTCCGCTCCGTCTCGCGAAAGTAGGGCCATGTCCGACTCCGAGAATCCATCCCGCGATCCTTCTTCCCTTCGCAGCGCCCGCTGGTTCGCACCCGACGACCAGCGTAGTTTCGGGCACCGCTCACGCCTGAAGCAGATGGGTTTCAACAGCGAGGATTTCAAGGCCAAGCCGTGCATCGGCATTCTCAACACCTGGTCGGAGATGAACAACTGTCACACCCACTTCCGCGATCGGGCGGAGGAGGTGAAACGGGGGGTCTGGCAGGCAGGTGGCTTTCCAGTGGAGATCCCGGTGATGTCGATGTCGGAAAGCTTCATGAAACCGACGAGCATGTACTATCGCAACCTTCTCGCCCTCGAGGTGGAGGAGACGATGCGCTGTTACCCGCTCGACGGGGTCATCCTCATGGGTGGCTGCGACAAGACCGTGCCCGCCCTCATCATGGGCGCGACCTCGGCGAACCTGCCCTCCATTTTCCTCCCCGCCGGCCCCATGCTGAAAGGCTGCTGGCGGGGCGAGTCGCTCGGTTCGGGCACGGACATGTGGAAATACTGGGCCGAACGCCAGGCCGGCAACCTCTGCGAGGAAGGCTGGCTCGAGGTGGAGGACGGCATCGCCCGTTCCCCCGGGCACTGCATGACCATGGGCACCGCCTC
>JAGRPC010000300.1:0-28085 GCA_020439925.1 Verrucomicrobiia bacterium
CCGACACTCCCGAATGCGTGAAGGAGGTCCGGTCCGGGAAAACTCGTCGCTACTTTACGGGGCGGTTTCTTTAGCTATCAGTTACCCACACCCTGCGGGGTAATCGCCTGGAATATCTCTGTCCGTCGGCTCCCAGCCCAGACAGGAGGGGGGAAAGAGCAGATCGACCCCCTGCGGGGCAAAGAGAGACCTCGCCGGCTACTTCCCCCCGGCCATGAGGTCATCTAGGGAAGCTTTCAGCTGTCTGTGGGAAGGAAGTAATTCGTCTGAGGGTACGCCGAGAACTTCGCTCAGGACAGAGAGCTCGTAATCATAGACGGACCGTATCTGGGACTCGATCTTAGCAACGGTCACTCGATCAAACGTATGGAGCCCGGCCAATTGAAGACGTGCCGCCAGCTGATCCTGAGTCAGCTCTTTCTTCTTTCGTAGTGTTCGAACCTGAGGCCCGACGCAGTTGCGGAATCGTTTCGCCATGAAAGTTCCCGGTTGGGAACTTGACTTTCAGGCGGAACTTGAGTCTTTTGGTTCCCTGCGGGGAACGAAGCGAGATTTGTATGAGCGAGGAGAAGCAAAGGCGAGATGATGTCGGTGCGGGCAAAGGAGCTTGGGTTGCCGTGTTTTGCTGGACCGGGATCTATCTGCTTCGACTCCTAATTGGGCTCGCTGCGGCAGCAGTGATCGTGGGGATTTTCTTAACCAGTCGACTGTCCTATGCAGCAACTTCTTCTGCTGCTTGGAGTCCTTTTGTCGGCCTCCTGATGCTCGCGCTCGTCATCGCAACGGTCACTTTCCTCCCGCTGTGGCGAGGTCTGGAAAAGGTCAATATTCGCGGATTTGCCAACACCGTGGCAGCGACCGGGAAGCTTCTGGTTCCCGCCATCCTGCTTCAGCTCTTCGTCCCTCTGCGCGGAGAGATCGGTCTCGGTATCGTCAATTTCTTTGTGGCAGTCGGTGTTTGCTATCTCGTCACCTTGGCACGGGACTTCGACCGCCGAAGTCAGTTCGTATTGCTGCTGATTGCAGGAGGTCAGGCGATTTCCATGTGTCTCGCCTCAGTGATTCTTGGCCCCGACACTCCGATCGACGGATGGCAGATCAAAACGGCAGTCTGGTTCGGAGCGGTTCCTCCGGTGGTGCTGATGGTGATTTTATTCAGGCAGAGCCAACAGATTCTTTCTGGTGGGTCGCCGGAAAGCTGTGCGCCGGTGAAGGAGGAGGGCTTCCAATGACTTCAGAAAGCGTTCTGAATGCGGAGGCGCTGCCCTCCGCGAATTTGCCGGAGCGACCCGGGCTGATGTTGGGCCTGGCCTCCTTCGCTCTCGTTACCTGTCTGACTCCGATCCTTTCCCTGCCGACTGCGGTTGGAGCGTTGGTCATGGCGATTCGTCGGGCGAAAACTCCGCCCATCAGGATTTCCGTTCTCGCGGCGATGGCGATGGCAGCGATTTCCATTCCGGTCGCGCTTGTCAGCGCCGTGGATGGTGTAATGCAAGCCCATGCCTTCAACCAGATACAACGCGTTCACCTTCAGATGGGCCAGGTGATGGGCGAGGAAATCCAATCCGGAAAACACATGCAGCAGATGGTGCAGCAGTTGGCCACGATCGACGTGTCGGCCTGCCCGGAGGATTACCAGGAGGTCTACGCGGAATTGATCGAGGTCCTGACGGATCTCGGCTTTTACGCGGTGCAAAATGAGGAAATCTGGAAACAGATCCTAATCTTCGTCGAGAACTTGCTCGAATCGTTCGGAGGCAACATGTCCGGACTCCAAGACATCCGCCTTGAGGAAGAAGCATTGATGCGCCGCATGAACCAGGTGGAAAACAAATGGCGGCTCGTCTGCGCGAAGTACGGAGTCGTCATGGCCGAGCCGGCCTCGTCGCAGAATCCAGGAACGTGATAGCATGAACGCAGGAAGTCAAAACCGTCGCAACCGCCAAAGGGCTTCGGCCCTGAAAGCGTGGTCCCAACTCTTAGGCGTTGCTTTTCTCTTTCTCATTCTGATCCCCCGGTGCGTAGGTTGTAAGTCCCCGGTCGATCGATTCTGGGAGAAGAAACATAAGAACGATCTAGAGGAGTTCATGCGGAACGATCCCAGAATGCAGGAGATGCAGAAGAAGTTCGACGAGGAGATGCAAGAAACGATCCGAAAGTCGAACGGCTGACTTGCTCCCCTCCTCGTCGTAGGTCTCTAAAACGGGTGTGCGGAATGGGTGTGGCGAGGAAATGGGGGCACATCACCACCCCGAAAAACTCCGCTGACAGCGCTGACACCGCTGACACTCATCATTATTCCCGGCTACGAGCCGCTGTTTTCTGGAGCGTAGAGGGAACCATCGTCCGCTTCTAGGAGGAGCCCTTTGGATAGGGCCTTTTCTATGACCGGGAGGTGTCGCGAAGAGGCTTGATCATGAAAAGTTCGGCACAGTTCACGGCGAGAAAGTGGTCCTTTCTGTTTTACCTTCGCCACCATTACCCACACGTCATGGTCGGAATCGCTTTGCCCTCCTTGTTTGCGGTATTGGTTATTCTCAAGCATCCCGGCAGTGCCGCACACACTCCAAGCAGTCAGGTGGCAGGCGTGCTTCATCGTGTCGAAGGTCAGTATTTTACCACCACCGTTGCCAAGATGGAGGAGCAATGATTGGCGCAGAGTCATTGATCCGGCAGATTGGAGTAGCTCCCGAATTCCAGGATGAGACGCTAACGCATTTTCGATCTCGTCAACGAAAGAGAGAAAGAGGTCTGCGGCTTCTTCCGAGAGGCGAATATCTTCTCGCTTCTTTCCTTCGATCCGTTGGAACAAAAGCTTCCGCGATCTTTCGTAGAATTGAAGAATCTTCCCATTTTCAGTGCAGGTGTGATCAGGGAACGTTCCGGCGAAGTCTGCATTTGCCGGGAGGATGATCGATCGGAGTCGATTTTCTTCGATTCGAGGATGCGTCCAGAACCCGGTGAAATCATGGAAGCTCATTCGTGAGAGAGAGGATATGGTGGATGCCGGCAAGATCTCTCCTTTTCGAGCAACGGTAGAAGCTCGCCATGCGGCATTGAATCTTGAGCCGACAGTGCGCGACTTGGCGGGAGAGAGCCGTGCCATCGACATCCAAGTATTCGCGTCGATATCGAGGTTGAAGATTGATCCATCCGCACACAGATCGTGACTGGCGATCAATTCTTCGGGGAGGACACCTTCGACAAAGAAACCGGGCTTATCATGAAAATGGTACCCGGATATCACCTTCGTCGCTTCTTCCCTTAGGGCAGCGGCTTTTCGCTCCAAGTCGGACGCTTCCCTCTCATTCTTTTCTTCTTGGGTTTCATCTCCCATCCGCCTTGGCTTCCAATTCGGATCGCACCAATCTGAATCCGAGGATTTCAGATTCGGATTGTCGGGTGATCGGGTTTTTGCGGCACGAGACAGCGCCAACTCAGCTTGCGCGAGTAAGTCCGATGCCCGTTGCTTCACGCTATCAACACTCTTTTCTGTGAGCGTTTGACTGACAATTGCCAAGCGGTTGGCGTAAGGACGAATGGCGTAAAATGCGTCTTCAATCGCAAGCTGTAGTTTCGTCCCACGCTCTGAAATTAAGATGGTATTCAGCGCGGGGACAGTTGAGTTGAATCCAGGTCCTGCAAGGCACACGCCGGGACCAACGGCGGCGTTGGTAACTGCGATGGATATCAGGTGACATGCCTCCAGGGGAAGCTGGTATAATTGCGACAAGTGACGCGAGAAAGCGTCGAGGGCACCCGCTCCCTCCCCGAGATTGGCAAGTGTCCCATCTGTCCAGGACAGCAGGAGTTCTTGAGCCTTACTAGAAGAGGTGTCCTCTGAAGGTATTGCGGGTGTTGCTTTCGGAAATTTCTGAATTGCATTCATGCTGGTAGGTAGGGTAGAAATTCAGAATTCTGATTGATCGTCCACGATCTCGAATTCGGCGTCGATGATAAGGTCACGAGGGCTTCCTCCTGGGAATTCGATTGGTCCGTGCCACGAACCGAAAAGGCCTTGGTGGTTATGAGGATCCAGCGAGATCGCTTCGTCGCTCAAGGCGGCCACCGCGAAATCGTTCCATGAAGATTGCGAAGATTTGTCCAGATGGATCGTCACGTGAACTACGCATCCATCCGGGTGCAGTTGGTGCCAGATGCACTGCTCATCGGGTAGACACCACCACCAGCCTGTCCGGATGGGGTGTCTGTGCCAGAATAAATGATTTTCTCTCATGTTTCTTGATGGGTTAATTCCAGGATTTGCTAAAGTGTGGCTCGACCTCGATCGGCACTGTCGTGAGCATGGATTGCATGCCGTCTACGAGACATTGCCGGACGAGAGCGAGTAGTTCTGTGGTGGCCAGGTCGGAAGGGACCTCGATGATGACTTCGTCATGAATCATCGACACCAGTTTGGCTGATTCAGGCAAACGACTACGAAGTTCCCAGAGTGCCTGCTTCATCCCGTCAGAAGCAGTTCCCTGCACGGGGGTATTGATTAAAGTTGTGAATCGTGGCCACCACTTCGTTCCCGCCGGGATCTGGCGTCGGCGGCCAAGCAATGTTCGTGCTTCCTCCGCATCTTCGTTTGCTTCACGCCGCATGCGCTCGTGCCATGCCCGCAATGCTGGGTAGGCCCGAAAGAATGCGTCGCGAAATTGATGAGCTTCTTCCTCGGAAAGATAAACATCATAGGTGTTCGCAGCATATTCCACGAGCCCCTTGGCGCTCTGCCCGAACAGGAGGCCGAAGTTCACCGCCTTGGCGAGGCGTCTTTCTTCGTCAGTCACCTCTGGGATTGATTTGCCAAGGATCAACGAAGCCGTCTTTTCGTGCAAGTCTTGCCCCTTTCGATAGGCTTCGAGCATTCGCTCCTCGCCGGAGACAACAGCAGCCACCCGAATTTCGATCTGGGAGTAATCGGCCGAGATCAGTTGGCACCCTTCACCGGCGACGATGACCCTCCGCATCGCCCCTCGGGGCAAGTTCTGTACGTTGGGCGTGGAGGCACTGAAACGTCCCGTCCGGGCCGCCATGGGATCGAACTCGGGATGAACCCGACCATCATCCGCAATGAAGCGCTCCAATTCCCGGACCTTTTTCACGACGGCTGATGACTTTCGGTAGCCCAGGAGCGCCTCGGCCAGCTCGTGGTCGCAGTCTTTCAGGGCATCTTCCTTCGTGTTTGGCAGCGCGACTCCGAGGGATCGGAACGCTTCCTGAAGTTGCGGTACACTGTTGGGGTTCAGGCCGGGTCCGGCAATCGACGCGATTTTCTTCTTTTGGTTCTCAAGGTCCACTCCTGCTTCCGCACCGATCCTGTCTGATTCGCGACGGTCGATTCGCAGTCCATTGAGCCGCATCTCCGCGGCGACGATTACCATCTTCATTTCGAGTTGAGCCGTTCGTGTGAGGCCCGCTTCCTCCAGTCGTGCTTTCAGTTCCTCCCGAAGTGGAAGTAGATAGGCGACATCGTGCGCGGCGTAGGCGAACTGGTCTCGGTTCAGGGTGCCGCTCCAGTCAGAGCCTCCGTGGCTCTTCTCCAGTTCGATTCCGAGGTAACGTTCAACCACAGTGCCTAGATTGTGTTTAACTGACCGATCCCCCGCAGACAGTATACGAGAGGCGGTCCTAGTGCAGAAGACGGCCTCAGAACGAAACCCGTAGTGCAGGCCGAGAAAGCTGAGGTCGAGTGCAAGGTTGTGCCCGACTACGAGATGGTCGCCAACCCGCTTGAGTAAACGCAGCAAGGCCGATTTTCCGATCTTCTGAAAGTCGATCACGTGAAGATCACCTCCTTTCCAAGCCAACTGAAGAAGGCGGACCCGCCCTTTCCACGGATTCAGCGCGTTCTTTGAAGCGAACCCGTAGGTTTCGGTATCCAGAGCGATCGGTTCCGATTTCTCGGGCCAATTCCCAAGAAGGCGGTCCAGTTGAGCCTCAGTTTCGACCAAATTCCATGAGACAGCATCCTGTGCGCCCCTCTTGCAAGGTTCGCAAGCGTTCTCCTGCTTGCCACGCTCAGCGTGACTGGTTGCATCACCGATTGGCTTCTCAGGCTCTTTACGACTCCTGAACTCGGAAGAGGTTTGCAACGTTTGCGGAGTTTGCAGGTCTGGCTGCTCGTCTTCCCGAATAAAGGCGTAGCGCAGGCGGTGGGCATCTGAGTCGTCAATTTTGAGAGTGATACCGGAAAGTTCGCGATCGCGGAATTTTGTCAGCTTCTTGCCGAGGCGGGTTCTTCCTGATTGGGTTTCGAGTTCCAGATATTCGAACGGAGAGTTGTCGTTCGATTGGATCAGTTCATAGAGCTGCGCCTTGCCGATGAAAATGTTCCCGTGGCGTACGTGTCCGATTTGGAAAAGACGCCGCATGTCTTCGGTTTCGGAGTCGCCCGTTACCCCCTGCAGGTCCTGAGCTCGGAGACATGGATCGCCCAGTCCGGCAGCGTGCATGATGCCGCCGACGACTTTCGCCCACTCGGGAAAGGACGCGTGAGGGGTCGGGCCGGCAGGACGTCCTTTCTCGTCCCAATTCCGGACAAGTGCATCCATGGATCCGAGAATGCGGGAGCGATTTTGACGGACGTGCCCGAGAATGTCGGAGTGACGAAACTCCCGGCGGTTCACGTCTTCTCCGCTGTAGTGTAGCCGGATAATGACCGCCCGGCCGTCCAGGTCGACGGACCACTCGGCTCCTATGTTTGCCGATAGGCTGTATTCCGCCTCATTCGGAAGCACGAGCTCCTTGTTTGTTCCGAGAAGTCGATCCCGCCAGGTGCAGGAAGCATCGGTCGCTGCTTCGAGAGACGGGAAATCGATCTTTCCCTTCATGTTGGCGAAGTGGATAAATCGAGCACCGGTGCGGAGCGAACTCAGGATTCGCTTCTTCATCTCGTCATCGTTCTCCTTACCAAGCGGAGGCGAGGTCGGCTCTACGCCGGTGTAGAGAACGATCACGACGTACGCTAGAGTGTCCTTCCCGACGCGTGGCTGGTTCGCCATGATCAGAAAGACCGGGGCCTTCTTCCAGCCCATCAACCCGCGACAATAAGGTGTCAAAAGGCGGGAAATTGCAGCGACCTTGGACTCCTCATCTTTCCACGCGAAGCCCCGGCCGTCTTCATTGCCCACGAGATCTTCGAGAACATTGAGCGCTTCGGCGAGGCTCATTTGTTCCGGTTGCGGAGCGTTCGGGTCCACAAAAGTGCGGAAACGAGCATCATAGCCAGCCTTCGGCACGACAATGCGCGTACCGTCAAAAAGCGGTACCGGCTGGGGAAGCAAACGCTCAATGACGGGGAGCTTGTCCAGAAGGGGATAGGAAACGAGCAGGATCTCAGGCTTCGTCATCGAATCCGGAACGAGCTCGAATTCTCCCTTCTCAACTTCTACCGACTTCACGAACTCGATATGTTTCTCAAAAGCCGTTACGGTTTCCTTCGGCTCGAGGGGATGCAGTTTCACGGCCTTGGCCGACGATTCGCGCTGAGTGCGCACTTCGACAACCTGGCCCCCGAAGAGGAAATTCTCTCCCGTCTTCGCCAGTACGTCTGCGACGTCGTTGGCGAAAGTGCTCTGGGGACGCCCTATCCTCGGGAGCTCGATTTGGGGACGGAGAAGCTTTTCGCAGCAATCGTCTATCAGGCCGGGATGGTTCGATTCAACCTCCAGCAGAACATCTGCGATACCACGGCCGTCGCAGTGGGCATGGAGGCAGTGGAAACCCGGAAGTTTCTGGCTTCCTTTATAGATGACTGTGCTTGTGTCTGCGGACGTCCAGTCTTCACCGCGGTCGGAATGCTCCTCCACAAAAGGGCAGCGCACCGAATGTTTGCCCTCGTCGGCGTTGATTTCATCGCCGTAGCTACCGGTGCGCCTGAAGAGTTCGACGCAGTCAAGGGTCCTGAGATCGCCGCGGAACTTTCTCTGAACTTCTTGGATACCCTCGTTTTTACCTTTGCACTCAGATTCTCCGTATCCTGCACTCGGACCGCGAAAGCCGAAAGTCTTCTGGATACCCTTCCATGAAATTTCAGGAAGCTCGCCCCCCCGTTCCCATCGATAGCGTTTCCCGGACTTGTGGGTCGAAGGGGCGACGGTCACAAGAAGACCAAGAAACATGAGTTCGGCTGTCAAGCCGTCCTCCAACTCCGAGACCAGCGCCCTGCCCAGAGGTTTACCGGACCTGTTCGTAAACTCGGGAAGGTCCGGGCATCTCGCGTGCAAATGGATTCCTCCAGCCGTTCTTTCTCTGGGAATCTTCGCCAGATCCGGATGCTTCTGCAGCCACTCTTCGGCAGTTTGACCATCATCCCCTTTTGAGTCCAGATCGATCACTACATGAATCCCTTGAAGCACGAGGGCAACATTTGCGGGTTTCTCGCCTCCCCAGTATTTTTGCCTGAGATCCGCATCAATGTCTTTAGCCGCCTTCTTGCGGGATCCCTTGAGCTTCGGCTTTTTGCCTTTCTCACTCTCGCTCCCTTCGTCGGAGCGGTTTCCTGGGATCGGCACCATTCCAAGGCGGAGATATTCCTCCGCTGCCTCCAAAGGGTTCTCTGGAAAGGGTAGCCGAATGACGGGCGTTTTACCTTTCGTTCCTCCCTGTTCAAGACACGAGATCTCTTGCTTCTGTGCGTTGTTTGCGTAAGCTTCTTCCGAAGCGTTGTCGGTCTTCCACGGCCCACCATCGTTCTCCGCGCCCCGGCCTCCCCGCCGGGGCGCTTCGTTTTGCGGATCGGGGTTCATGATGCACCTCCTCTCGATTCCGGGATCTGTTGCTCTACGAGACTGTCGAGATGGGCACGAACAGATGCCCATCGGATGAGACGAATTCCGCGAGACGCTCCAGGTTTTTTCACGACCACACTTTGAATAAGAGGCGGGTCAGCAAAAATGAGATCGTTGTAGGAACTTCGACTCAATCCAGTTCGAGGACAACGTTCACCCGGCGCGGGCAAGCGAATCCACTCGACCAGAGATTTCAGGTCGCTATCTTTGAATTCTGGAGGAGGGGTCTCCTGTGTCGTCGGATTCAATGGGCGACGACTACCTGTATCAGCGATATATTTTGGGTCCATGGCTGGACCATCGCTGTGACTGCTCGCTCACAAAGCGGGGAGAAAAAATTGATTCTTCCCCAAATTGTATCCTACTCATCTACCCCAGCTGCTCGAACTGAAAGTCCGAAATCGAGAGGTCAAAGACGTGGGACTTCAGATCAGAAAACGAAGAGCACTTTGTTAAGTAGCCCTGAAAATCCATTCCTCGATAGGTCTTCAATACTTTGTCCAAAACAATCCCGTTTAGCAATTTCTTGGAGGAAGTGTAGAGGGGATTGCCGGGTTCTTTGGTTCGGTTCTTCTTGATCTCATCGATCCGGCCTTTCAGCCTCCCGGACGCGTCAGAGAATTTCAAGCCGAGCAGGGTGTCGATGGCTTTCGGTGACATGAGCCACAATGGGAAGTCAGGTTGAAGCCAGTACTGGCAGAGTGCGACCTTGAGAGGATCCACGTTGAATCGGAAACGACTTTTTTTAGCTGTCTCGAAACGGTTGCTCAATCTCTTCAGAAAGGCACTCCCTCGGTTGTCCATACCCTCTGCGAGAAAGAGAACAAGGTTGTGATCGGTGAGGATCCGAAATGGATCTTCGATGATTGCCCGTTCGAAAGACATTTTTTCCAGGTCCCAGAGAGTGGTGGTGTCTGCGGGAACCTTGTCGAAGACCGCTTCCAGGGCGATGTCGAAAATGACCGCTCTCACCGAGTCGACTGCTCTTCCGTATTCGAAGTCGAAGTCGAAGTTCGGGATTGCTTCCTGTGCGACTTTTCGGAGAAGCGCCGTCGTGTTCCCCCCCTGTGGAGGAGTCCTCGAGTTTGGATAGAGATTGATGAGAAGCTTGTCGCGGAGATTGAAGAGGGCCCCGCAGGCCGGATCGGTATGGATCTGCATGTTCTCAATGAAGGTTTCTCGCATCGATGCCAATGAGACCCCCTCGTAGCTCTGAAGCCGAAGCTCGGCGATGCTCCGAATCTGATCGAGGCGAGGTTCGAAATCACTTTTCCATATTGCCGATTCCCTTGATCGAAGATTCTTCGGGATTGCCCGTTGGCTTACCGCGAGAAAAAGTCTGCGAAGTGAAAGCCACGGCAAAGTGGTTTGAGGCATATGGCTACCGCTCCCAAATTCCGGATTGAGAAACTTTCCGAGCATTGCAAACGAAATGAGATTTTCTTCCCGGTTGGCATGGACTTCACCTGATGCTAGAAGCGGAGCAACGAATCTTTCCCAGCTAACAGGCGAACCATCGATCCGTCTTGGGATGTGTATCTGATCAGCGAGAAGGAAAATTGCGTCTTCCTCGAGTTTGCGTTGTTCGTTTGTGAACCAGCTGAAGCTCATCCTTTAACATTTAATTGTCGGTAGTCATCACCCCCGAAACTCCGCCAGCCTTCTCTTCCTCTTCTCCCAGTCCGGCAGCAGGTTCACCAGGAGTCGCTTGAATCCCGCCCCGTGGTTCGGGTGCACGAGGTGGCACAGTTCGTGGACGATCACGTATTCGACGCAGTGTGAGGGTGTCTGGATCAGGTCCGGATTCAGGAGGATGTGCCCGTCGCTGGTGCAGGATCCCCACCTCGTCTTCATGCGCCGGACGGTCAGCCTCGGCGGAGGGATGTCGCGTCCTCGCAGCCGCTCGAACAATTCGCCCAGCTTTCTCTCGAAATAGGCTTTGGCCCGTTCCTGATACCAGCCCTCGAGCTGCCTACGGACCACCGTGGCGTCCTTCGGTTCCGGGGTGGTCACCTCGAGGAATCGCCCGTTCAGCTTCACGCCTCGCTCCTCTCCTTGGTGCAATTTCAGGCGATACTGCCGCCCCAGATAGCAGTGCGTTTCGCCCGCCACGTGGCGTCTCGGCGGTGCGTGGGGAAGCAGCCCTTCGAAATACCAGCGCTGTCGCAGGATCCACGGCAGGCGTTTTTTCAGTTTCTCGCGCACCCGCTCCACATCCGCCCCCATGGGGGCCACCGCCTCCACCCGGAGATCCGGGTAGACGGAAATGGCGAGCGACTTCCGGTCCGCGTGGAGCAGGTGCACCGGCATGCGTCCGCCGTTGCTGCGAGTCAGGTAGAGGATGGTCTCAGCTGGCATACCGGGCGCGGGCGATGGTGAGACACTGGTCGGCGATCCGGTCGAGCTGGTCGAACTCCAGAGCGAGTCCCTTTTCCCTGGCCACGTCGAAGAGGATGTCGTCGATCGCATTCCGCATTTCGTTCTCCACGTCCACGTTGTTCACCCAGTTCACCACCTTGAGGGACTGGATCGCCTTGTCGATCTGCAGGGCGGCCTCGACCGCGATCGTCTTCCGGGCATTCTCTGGGGCGTCGCCCTGTTCTAGGGATTCGTTCACCGCCCCGAAGAAAGCCTTGGCCACCTCGTGTCCCTCCAGAGGGGCAGGGATCGAGTCATCCGTCCGGTTCCGGATCGCGGTCATGGCATCGGTCGCCCTCTTAAGATACTCGGCGTCGGAGATGCGCTTCTCCCGGAAGGCCTGGATCGCCTCCTCGAGGATCTTCGAGAACCGCCGGTAGAAGGCCGGATCCTCGTCCATCCGCTCATGGATCGTCTTCTTGGTCCGGTGGGCGATGGTGTCGGCCTTGGACGCCGGCGTCTGCTTCTTGTCGAGTTCTTCCTGGAAACGCTCCGTCTCGAAGATGTTCACCGGGTCGGTGATCCGGATCACCTCGTGGGAGGTCACGTGCTGGTCGAGCAGCTTCTGCACCTTCGCCTCGTATTCGCTGTAGTCGATCGTCTCCGCGTAGCGCTGTTTCACCGACGCCCGCAGTTTCAGGAAGAAGACCAGGTCCGACTTGTAGCGGTCCACCTTTTCCGGCGGCGTCTCGGTGATGAACTCCAGGGTGGAGAGCGCGATCCCGAGGGTGCGGTTGAAGGCGGAGAGCTTGTCGTAGAACTTCACCCGCAGCTCCTCGTCGCCCAGCAGCAGCTCGTAGGCCTCCTCGTCCTTCTTGTTGGCGACGCCCTTGAAAATGTCCCACAGCTCGGAGTGCCGCTGGGGCAGCTTGGCGACTTCCGCGCTCACATCGGTGACCGTGCCCGCGAGATCCGCGGCGTCGAAACCGTCCAGCGAGCTGTAGAGGTCGATGGCTTCGCCCAGCTTCTCGATCACGCCGTAGTAGTCCACGATGTGCCCGAAATCCTTGCCCGGGTAGAGGCGGTTTACCCGGGCGATGGCCTGGAGCAGGAAGTGTTCCTTGAGGCTGCGGCAGACATACAGAACCGTGTTGCGTGGCGCATCGAACCCTGTCAGGAGCTTGTCCACCACGATGATGATCTCGGGAGCGCCATCGCCGAGGAACTGGTTGATGATCTCCCGGTTGTAGGCCTTCTCCGTGCCGAAGCGCTCCATCGTCACTTTCCAAAAGGCCTCCACCTCGTCCTTGCCCGTAGTGTAGATGTCCTCGTTGCCCTCCCGGGTGTCCGGACCCGAGATCAGCACCTCGCTGCTGACCTTGCCGAACTCGTCGAGACAGGCCTTGTATTGGAGCGCGGCATACTTGCTCGGAGCCGTCAGCTGCGCCTTGAAGGGCGTGCCCTGCCAGTTCTTCGCCCAGTGCTCGCTGATGTCGTAGGCGTTCTGGTAGATCTTGCCCCGGACCTTGTTGAGCTGGTCGGCGCTGGAAAACTTGCGCTTCAGGTCGGCCTGCTGCTCGTCGCTGAGCGGCTCGGCCACCACGCTGAACCACTTGTCGATCGGCGCCTTGTTCACGTCGAGGAGGGCATGGCGTCCCTCGTAGAGCAGTGGAACCACGGCATGGTCCCGCACCGCCTCGTCGATGGTGTAGGTGTCGATGATGCCCCCGAACCGCGCCGCCGTGTTCTTCTCCTTCTTCATCAGCGGCGTGCCGGTGAAGCCCAGGTAACAGGCGTTGGGCAGCACCCGCTGCATGTTGACGTTGGCGGTGCCGTATTGCCCCCGGTGCCCCTCGTCCACCAGCACGAAGATGTTCTCGTTCTCGTCGCAGTAGTTCTCCTTCTTCACCGCGGCCTGGAACTTGTCGATCACCGTGGTGATCACGGCCTCCTTGTTCGCCACGAGCAGGTCCAGCAGGTGCCTGCCGGTCTTCGCCTGCACCGGATCCTTGCCGCAGTGGTGGAAGGTCCGCCAGATCTGGTCGTCGAGATCGACCCGGTCCGTCACCAGCACCACCTTGGGATTCTCGATGTCCGGATCCTGCGCCAGCGCCTTGGCCATCATCACCATGGTCAGGGACTTGCCGGAACCCTGGGTGTGCCAGATCACGCCCCCGCGTCGGCGGCCGGCTTGCTCGTCCCGGTTCTTCACCCGGGCCACCGTCTTCTTCACCGCAAAATACTGCTGGTAGCGGGCGATCTTCTTCACCCCGGCATCGAAGACGATGAAGCCATGCGCCAGGTCGATGAGGCGCTCGGGCCGGCAGAGGGAATAGAGCGAGCGATCCTGCTCGGTCACCGAGCGGTCTCCCTCGGCCTCGAGATCCTCGAAGTAGTTCCGCGTGTAGCTGAACTGGTCGCCGAAGAGCTGGTCCTTCTGAGCCGTCGAGAGCGGGCGGTTGATCAGCCGCGCCACCGTGTCCTCGATGTCGTCCCGCTCCCGCCACTTCGCCCAGAACTGCTTCGGTGTCCCGATCGTGGCGTAGGAAGCCTCGTTCTTCGTCACGCCCATCACCAGCTGGGTGTAGGCGAAGAGATCGGGGATCTCGTCCTTGCGCTGGTTGCGGAGGTTCTGCGAGATCGACTCCGCCAGCGGATCCTTCAGGTCCGGCCGCTTGCACTCGACCACGGCGAAAGGGATGCCGTTGACGAAGAGCACGATGTCCGGCCGCCTTGTGTTCTTCTTGCTCCCAGCCGACTGGATTGCGCCGCTGCGGGCCACCTCGAACTCCGCCGCCACGTGGAAGACATTGTTGGCCGGTTCGTCCCAGTCGATGTAGCGGATCGAGAAGCTCTTGGTGTCGCCGCCGATGGTCTGCTCGAAGCTCTTCCCGAGCGAGAGCAGGTCGTAGACGTGTTCGCTCTGGAGGACGAGCCCCTTGTCGTGGGGGAGGTCTTTCAGCGCCTGCACCGCTCCCTGGATGTTGGCGGAGGAAAACTCATGCTCCCGCCCCTTGAAGCGGATCCGGTTGAGCCGTCGGAGCTGCTTTTCGAGGATGCCCTCGAGGACGACGTTGGAGAGCTTGCCCCCGCGTTCCAAATGGACCTCCTGCGGACGCAGATAGGTGTAGCCCAGATTCTGCAGGAGCTGCAGCGCCGGGATCTGCGAGAGATGGTCTTCGAGGAAGGAGGGAGGGGTCATTGCATTTCGCCTTGCAAAGGAACGAGGATCTGCCAACTTAATATTGCGTTGGTCGTTGGGCTTTCTTGTCCCAACCGTGAGCTTCTGCTTGCCAACGCATTCTTCATTTCTGGGGATTGCGAATTACCTTGAGGCCGCTGTGCCAGTGGCCGGGCGGGTCTTGCCAGCTAAAGATCGCGGGCTTCAAGTCCTTCCAGAGCGGCTCAATCAGATCGAAACCCTCAAAACGCTGACCGATGATCGTCGTGACGAAATCGGCGAGTTGCAGACCCACATTCTGCGCTTGAGAGATCGCGAAGAATGGGGTGTCGATGATCGAATCCATCGCCAGGCCGTCCGGGCTCCGCAGAAAAAAGTTCGTGATGGCCGTGGCGTTGTTCGCGTTGGTTCCGTGGTCGCGGTCGTCAAAGACGAGAATCGCCTTCTCGGTGGGCGACTCGATTTTCATGAAGACGTCGATCCGCTCGAATAGGTAGCGATAGGTGCGATCCAGAGCCGTGAGATCTTGGCACTTGAAAGCCTGCATGTCCGGGCGGAAGCAGACACAACCGAAAACACGGATCTTCTTCCGCCGAATGTAGCGGACTAGATCGCGAGCGAGATTCAGATTTTTGGACTCGATTCCGTTCGCTTCAAGCTTGAAAGCATATCGCTTCGTCAGCTCCTTCCCCTTAATTTCACCGTCCCTCGCAAAATCGGCGCCGAGGTGCTTGTATTTGAGTTGGTAAATGTCCTGAGCGACCGCCGTGAGGGAGTTCTCACGCAAGGAAACGCCAGCCAACACGCCAAAAGGAGCCGGTTTCGATTGGCTGTTGTTTTCGCGGAAAGATTCGTCGAGGAAAATCAGCATGTCATGTGTGGGCGGCTTACGGGAAGGGATGAGGCGGTTTTTAGTCAATCTGTAGATTCGTCTCTCCTCCCTTGATCATTCTGGGCAGCGTCGAATGCGGCAATTCCACGTGTCTGAGGAGAATCGGATCCCGGTAAACCTCACCAATCCATTTTAAACAGACGTGAATCCAGTTCTCCCACAAAGGTTCCAACTCTTCGATGCCAATACCGTTTTCAACGAACACCTCGGCAAAAAAATCGGCTGATTCACCGAAGATCGACTTCGCCCGCGCTTTGACCTCTCTCGACAAAACCACCACTCCCAGCGGAACGACTGGCTCCCGAAGATCACTTCCATTCCTTTTCGCAGATTTTACGGCCGAAACGAAATCGATCGTGTTCAAGAAAAGATAATAGGCTCCGATGGAAGCCAGCGCTTCTTGCTCGGAACGGAGGAGCTTTGACAACCATTCCCAAGCACCGGGAAGAGTGCGAAGAAAGTTCCAGGCAACGGTGCAGTGATGATCCAGCGAATTCGGCCATCCCATTGCCCAGCGCGACTTGAACAATGCCTTTGATTCTCTATAATTGTCTGGATTCTCGAGCGGTGTCGTGGCGAGGCGGTAAGCAAGTTCGGGACGATGACGGCTCATCGCTGCGGCTCCGAGAATCGCTTGGTAAGTAAAGAAAACCAGATCGGGTAACTCCACCCACATTGTGGGGCCGCTTCTTTCCCATCCCTGCGGCTTTCGAATCCAATCGATTAGGCTGAGTTGGTTGTGAAATCTCGGATCCTCGGAATCAATCCCTGCAACCGCTGCCGCAAAAAGTCCCCCGTAAATCTCCACGGCCGGACGAAAGTATTCGATCAACTCATTTCGAAGATTGGGAAACCGGGACTGGTTTTCTTTCTTCCATAGTAACAGCGCGGCTTCAGCGGCGATTTTCTGAGTGTGGATCAAATCCCGCCATCCGGTGAAGTCGCCAGCGTTCGCGAGACTAAGCGCCTTTTTATAGACCACCAACGGATCGGAGTCGGGGCTGTCTCCGTCAGGCCCCGCTGCAGATTCCGCATCTTGATTTGACTCACCAAGAAATGGATTCTTCCCGAGTTTGGGTTTCTTGAATGGGCGAGCATCGTGGATCTCCCGCGCCAGTTTCTCGAGTGACTCCTCATACTTTTCATCATCCGAGAAATTGAAGTGGATGCGTCCCGCCATAAAGGTCGGCACGGCCGCATTCTCACCACTTTGTCGGATGATGGGGATGAACCGCCGACCACCCTGATCTTTCACAACCTCTGCGTTCATGACGTTCGCCTCGTAGCCTGCGCCACCAATTCCCCCATCGGCCTTTCTCACATACTCCTCGGTGCAGACCATGACGACACGCACGGCTTCCTTGAGCGCTCGGTTCATGAAAAGGTTTGCGTTGTCTCCTCCGCCGATTTCCCATTCGTCGAGGATGACCTCAATGCCAAAGTCTTCCATCAGCCTTGCTCCAAGTTCCATTACCCACTTCTTGTGTTGGTCTGAATCGTGGGAACAGGAGATCAACACCGACGGTGGCTCGGGTTCTTGATCGTGATTGGTTTCCGTTTCCTCACTCATAATCTCCTCAGTCAGACTTTCACCCGCACCTCCCCGGTCAAAAGCTTCTGCATCAGGCCGCGCTTCTGGTCGCGGATGGCGGCGAGTTGGCGGCGGTGGAGGGCGATCTCGCGGTCGCAGGAGTTGAGGATCTCGGCGATACGGCGCTGTTCTTCGATTGGGGGAACCGCCACGAAGACCCGACGGAAATCTCGTGGTGCTATTCGTGCCGCCTTTCTTCCACCCTGTTCAAAATCCTTGAACTTGCGGGTGAAATTCGGCCAAGACACCAGTTGGCTCAGCCACGCAGGAGCCACCGCATCGGAGATGTCGAAGGCCGGAAGGTCGAGTGTTGTTTCCCATCCATCGTATTCAGACGGCAGAATCGCCACAGCGCCGCGAATCAGGTCAAGCTTACTGTAGATGAGTTGTCCGCCTTTTCGGCGGTAGTAGCGCGTGTTTTGACTCCCTACGGCGAGAGCATCCTTCTTCGGAACAACTCCATTGCCATACCAGCGCACAGTAAGTTTCCGCGCAGTGTCACCCGTGCTACCGGAGACCCGGGACTCAGTGAGGAAGTCACCCAACCGCACCTCCTGCCACTCGTCCGTGAATCCCGGGAGGCGCTTTTCACCCGAGAGCAACTGCTGCATGAAGCTGCGTTTGCGGTCGGATTTTGCAGCGATCAGATCAGTAAGACTTTCGATCGAACGATCCCACGTTTCGAGTATTTCGGCAATTCTCACCTGCTCGAATTTCGAATCAGGCGACGTAATGCGAAGCTTTCGAAATAGCGGCAAGCCAATCGTCTTAATTGTGGAGCCCACGGCCATTCGCTCGAAAAACCCTTTGTGGAACTGGAGCCAATAGTAGAGGAAACGGTTTTCCAGATCATCGGAGCACCTCCAAGCGATGAAGTGTTGGCTCACCGCCATTTCTGCGCCGAGAATCGATGATTTTCCGACGCCTGCATCTCTGGACATGATCACAGTGCCGGCTGGGTGTCTCACTGCGGACGAATTCCGAATGCCCTCATCGGAGATCTCAAACTCAGTCATTGTGATTTTCGGACGGTCAAGTTTGTCCGAATCCACAAGGGAAACCCATTTCACTCCGCCGTTCCAGTAAGAGGCATTCTTCCTGTTAGGAGTATGACCAGAACCTCGCTCGGTCAGAGAATCCAAAAGACCTTCTGACCAGCCATTCGGAACTGGATGCCTTCCTGGATTCATACACCCAACTCCTCCAAATACTTCGCCATCTGCTCCCGCACCCCGGCCAGCTCGGCCTCCAGCTCCTCGATCTCCTTCTGCACCGCCTCCAGGTCCACTGGCTCTTCCTCCTCGAAGGTGTCGACGTAGCGCGGGATGTTCAGGTTGAAGTCGTTCTCCACGATCTCCTCCCGGGTCGCCCGGTAGGCGTATTTGTCCACCGACGCGAAGGCCCGGTAAGTCGCCACGATTTTCTCCACGTCCTCACTGCGCAGCACGTTCTGGTTCGTCCCCTGGGCAAACTCGCGGCTGGCCTCGATGAAGAGCACGTCGGTCCCGTGGCCGGCGGCGTCCTTGCCCCGGTTGAAGATCAGGATGGCGGCCGGGATACCCGCACCGTAGAAGAGATTCGCCGGCAGGCCGATGACCGCCTCCAGCAGGTTTTCCTCAATCAGCCTCTGCCGGATCTGCTTCTCGCTGCTGCCCCGGAAGAGGACGCCGTGGGGAACGACCACGCCGACCTTGCCGGTGCCGTCCACGGTGGTCTCCACCATGTGGCTGATGAAGGCGTAGTCGCCCTTGCTCTTCGGCGGCACGCCGCGGTGGAAACGCTGGTAAGGATCCGCCTCCGCCTCGTCCTGCCCCCACTTGTCGAGGGAGAAGGGAGGATTGGCGACGACGATGTCGAACTTCATCAATGAATCGCCGTCGATCAGCTGGGGATTGCCGATGGTGTCGCCCCACTCGAGCCGGGCACCGTCCATGCCGTGCAGGAACATGTTCATCCGCCCCAGCGCCCAGGTGGAGCCGTTGCTCTCCTGCCCGAAGAGGGCGAAGTCCTTGCCGCCGACCTCCTGTGCCACGCGGATGAGGAGGGAGCCCGACCCGCAGGTCGGGTCGCAGATCTTCATGCCGGGCCGGGGATCGAGGAGCTTGGCGAGCAGGATGGCCACCTCCTTCGGCGTGTAGAACTCGCCGCCTTTCTTCCCGGCGTCCCCGGCGAAGCGGGCGATCAGGTATTCGTAAGTGTTGCCGATCACATCCTCGCTGCCGATTCGGGAGGGCCGCAGGTCGAGGACGGGATTGGCGAAGTCCTCCAGCAGGTTCTTGAGTCGCTTGTTGCGGTCCTTCGTCTGGCCGAGGTTCGACTCCGAGTTGAAGTCGATGTTCCGGAACACGCCCTCGAGTTTCACCTTGTTCGCCTCCTCGATCTCCTCGAGGGCGATATTGATCAGCTCGCCGATGTTCGGCTCGTTGCGCTTGGCGTGGAGGGTCTGGAAGTCGCAGCCTTCCGGCAGCACGAAACGCTCCCGCTCCATCCGCCGCGCCACCCGAGCCTCGTCGCCGTCATACTGCTCCAGGAACTGCTCCCGGTGCTCCCGCCACACGTCGGACATGTATTTCAGGAACAGCATCACGAGGATGTAGTTCTTGTATTCGGACGGATCGACGACGCCCCGGAAGGTGTCGCACGCCGCCCACGCGACGTTGTTAATTTCCCGTTGGTCGACTTTGGTGGGCTTCTCGCTCATGATTCGGATCTCTCTTTGAGGGTTTTTCTAAGGCTTTCAAACTGGCTCACCACCTTGGAGGCGACCTCTGCTCCTTGCTTGGGAGTGATCTCCCCCATGTAGAGCTTGGCGACGTGGATGGTGGCACCCAAGTGCTCCAGAAAGAGGTGTTCGAAGTCGTCGGTCCACTCTCGGCCGCGATTCAGGAAACAGTCCGTGAGGCCCATGCCACTCTGTATCACGAGGGTCTGAACGAGATGGTTTTGATCTTCTCTAGACTTCATAGATTTCCCTTCATTAGTCTGGCAACCCGCCCCTCGTAGTGCTCCTCCCGTTTCTCTTGGATCCGGGCAGTCAGTTCCCGCTCCTGTCGATGGAGCTGATCGAGTTCGACAAACTTCATCTGGAGGTCTCGCGAGGGAACGGAAACGGGAAGCTCCAGCAGGGAACTGCGCGTGATGATCGGCATTCGGGTGCCGCGCTTGTGGGATTCGAAAAACTGTTGAGCGGGCTGCTGGTTCAGCCACCAGGCCAGGTAGGCGGGCTCGATGGACTTCGATTTCGGTCGCATCCAGAGCAACTGGCCGCTGGCGATCGCCCGGTCGGGATCGAAGTCGATGACGGCTCCCACGTTCCGCATCCCGCGAGCAGCGAAAAGGACATCACCTCTCCGAAGCAAGAGACTCGGACTCACCTCGGGAAAATACAGCCGCATCCCGTCTTCGGCCTGCACGGCCCCGCGCTGCTCGAGGCTCCGAATCTGGAACACAACCAAGTCACCCCCGGGATCCTCTTCTACCCGGGACCGGAAGGAATATCCGGACCGGACCTCGGCGAGATCCTTGAGGAGAGTGAGATGAGAGTGAGTCTTCAATTTGCAGTAGGCGGGATTCCGAGCCAAGACTTACGAAGTTGATGTCGTAGATCGACGAGAATGTCGCAGAAGTCAATCTTTTCGTTGCAGAAATCGCAATACATTCGATTTTCGGCGTGTCGAATTTCAAATGGACGATGCTTCAGCAACCCTTCGTGGCTTTCGGAGTCAGGCTCTTTATGTTCTGCACCGGGTTCTCACTGATCCGAGGCGGCAGGAGCTGGCCTTCATTCCGGAGGGTGATGAAGATGTCTCCGTGTGGGATGCAAATTCGCGCCAAATTGAAGCGGTTCAGGTCAAGGACTATTCAGGTGATCTTTCCCTGTCGGCATTTGATCCAGAGAGCTCGAATGGGTTTGTCTCGCGGTTGCAGAGGCGACGAACGACAAACCCTGATTGCGTCACGAAAGTCGCGACATACGGTCCTCTTGGTCCGGAACTGAAGGGAGCCATTTCCGGTGAAGAAAAGCATCGGAATCGCGTCGTCAGCAAGATTAGGAAGGCAGGACATTGGAGGAATGCCCGGGAAATCGAAGCTGCTCTGCAAGACTTGGGCAGCAATGTCGTGAAATTGGACCGAAGCCAGATGGCTTCTGAGATTCAGTCCGCCCTGAGAAGTACCAGCGTGGGCGGAAGTGTTGAAACTGCGTTCGATCTTCTGATGTACTGGATTTCCGTCGCATCAGAAGAGCAGCGGAGAATCACCGAAGAATCCCTCCTGGAGGCGATAAACACAATTGCCCGCTACTTAGCCGGCCTTCGGGACTTTTCGGCGGAATGGGGAACGAGCATTGAAGCCGTTTCAGAGAGGGAGCTGACTGAGGAAGAGAAGCGAGAACTGGTCTCCGAATTCAGAAAAGGTGTGGATGCGCGTTTTGATCACATCCTGGCAGACGCGGACTCAGTGCGTCTTGAACGTCTGAAAGAAATCGAATCGGAGTTCAAGAAGCAATCCGTTGTATTGGTCAGGGGAGCTTCCGGCCAGGGAAAATCTGCCGTATGCTGGAGATTCCTCAGAAATTGTTGCCCTGAAGGTGCGCGGTTTCGAGTGCGATATGTCGAGAATGCTCGGCATGCGATGAAAGTCGCCAATGCGTTGGGAAGTCACGCCAAGACCCTCCGGTTCGAAGCGACGGTGTTCCTGGATGTGAGTCCGTCCGAGCACGGCTGGGTTGAGCTGGTGGGCGAGCTTGCTTCCGCTGGGCTGAGAGTTCTGGTCTCTGTCAGGGAGGAAGATTTTCGTCGCTCCGACCTGACGGTGAATCGTTTCGACTTCGGCGAGGTGGCGCTCGAGCGCATAGACGAAGAAGAGGCCCGCCGCATCTTCGAAGCGCTCACCAAGTCGAACCATGGCAATCCGCTGGACTTTGAAGAGGCCTGGGCAGAGTTCACCGAGGCCGACGGCGGGCCACTGCTGGAATTCACGCACATCGTTACGGAAGGGCAGTCTCTTCAAGCGAGAATCAGCGCACAGGTAAAACGTCTCCGCGAAGAAATCGAAGCCGGTGGTTTGCCGATGAGCCTGCCTCACTTGGAATTGCTCGCACTCTGCGCCTTGGCAAACGCGGCAGGAGCTCGACTCCCCTACCACGCCGCTTGCTCGGCAGTCGGTCTCAGCGCCCTGACGAACCCGTCGCGGCTGTTTGAAGACGAATATCTCCTCAAGGTCCTGGAGAAAGGTTCCGAGAGTTTCGTGGTTGGTCTGCATGCTGCGCGATCGAATGCGATTGTTGAAGCTCTGTTCGGTGATGAACCGGGCCTCCGGATTCAATTTGAAAAACGGCTTCTGCCCATTCTCTCTGATGACAGCGTGGAACCATTTCTCCTGTGGTCGTTTCTCCGCTTTCCCGAGTCGGCTCCAGGTCTCGCCAAGGTGCTTAGCGATTTCGAGACCGGATCCTGGACAAGAGCGAGCGGAATTGCGAATGCGCTCATTTGGCAGGGGCTCAACTCCTACGAGTCTGAGAATCGAAACGCGATTCGAGAAGCGATGGTGACTGGCGGTGGCGGTTGGTTTGTACTCTGCGATGCGTTCGTCGGTTCCACCGTGAATCCTGCGGAAAGTCTCCTCAAGGTGCTATTCCCAAACGAGGACAAGTCTCCGATACAGATGACGCCAAAAGCGGAAGTCTTTCGCTACCTAACTGAATGGCTCGAAACTGTCGAGGCTCCGAAAGTCTCTCCTCGATCCGCCGAATGGGCTGTCGTCGGTGACTTGTGCTACTGGATCGCCTTTTGTAATGTCACCGGTCCAATTCCATCGGTGCTAACTGCGGTTCCGGATTGGGCGGATCTCGAAGATCTGACTTGCGAGCAAGTGAGCCGGGCAATTTATGGCCGGTTCCAATTTGGGGACAAACCTTTTTCGGAGTGGCTCAGTTCTCACGAGAGGCAACTGAGAGGAAAGTTTCTCTCGGAGATGGACTCACTGAATCTCATTGTCGATCAGCAAAAGGTCGAAGTGGTCTACACTCTCGTCTCGGCTCGTGAAAAGCCAGAGGAAAAGCAGGCCGGATCCGGGTTAAACGCTGAAACGATGAAGCGCCTCACCGTTTTGCGTCGCATGTTCCCGGACAAGAAGGAGTATCTCGGAAGAGCGATTGAAGGGATGCAATTGGCTCGTCAAGGCCTCCCCGATGAATCCCAAAAGCGGATTCCCATAGAGAATCTAAAGCCACCTCAGGAAGTTTCGCTGAACTCCACATTCACTAATCTTGCGGCGTTTCGGCAGCGAAGGCCGGCTTCGTGGACAGAGTATTCCGAGGCGGTCTTGCTTTGGCGGGAGCAGGCCGCGAAATACCTGAAGTCTCTTGAATGGGTGTGGGCGCAATTTCTGGAGGCCCCTCAAAAATACCACAAGGTTATCAAGGCATTTCCTCAAGAAGAAATCCGTAAGGTGAGTTCAATGACTTTCCCTCCGTCGTTTCCGAAGACAGCTGTCGACCCTTGGGGAATTCTGTCGGAGGGTCGGGAAGTGTCCGATCAGGATGGGGATAGCAAGTGGGCGATGCGCCATCAGATCCTTCGTCGGTTCGATCCATGGAGAAAAGCTCTTCAGGAGTTTTCCGCTGGAATCGCAGGTTCCGCCAAGTTTGCCGTGGATTTTACAGCGATTCGAGCGAAGTCGATTTTTCCAGCAAGCGATGTCGCATTAAACCCGGAAGCCGGTCGATACTTTCTCTGGAATCTGGGCGAGGCTTGGAAAGCTCTGCACGAGATGCAGAAGGAATTTCGGTCGCACTTCGGGTCTCGCGTGGAGGAAAGAATTCTCGGCCGAGTTGAAAAGGCGGAACGCGAATCCATCCGGGATCTATGGGCTGTCGGCTTATCGATGTTCCAAGATCCTGCAAGCACGAGGAAAGCTGCACGACCCCGTATGCTCGCGAAGATGCAGAGGAAAGAACAGCAGCTGCTTTCCCGAATCAGCGAAGTGATGAGCGAGTGCGTAGGCGATAACGTCTCCGTGGAGATTTACAAGGGTAGCCAGGGAATTGGCAAATGGCGAGGGATGGTGGTTTCCTGCGACTTCTCCAATGCAGGGGACTCTGAGGCCGGAATCGGGACGCTGAATCAGTCAGTCACAGACGCCGCTTCAGCTGAGCCATGGGAACTCTTCGAATGGCAGGAAATGGTTGTGAAATGGCCGGCGATTATTCTGATTCCTCTTGTGAGAGGGAGGGTTCTGACGCCCGTTATCTACCGCATCGATACAGCGACCCTGCTGATGAAAACGGCCGGCGGCGATTCAGATCCTCCGATCATTGTTCCGGACGCAATCACGATTGGCGACTTGGCGGAGGTGGGACTGCAATCTTGGAAGCACCCCGTCCTTGATTCGCTTCGAGAGCTTCGGGAAGGTTTTTGGGGGCTGAATTTCGTTCTCGGCGCCTACCTCGAGCTGCTCGATTACTCGCGCGAACAGCACTTGAACACCGAAGCCCTCAGCATCGGGCGTCGTGTGTTCCGGGAGTCCATGGAGCAAATCGGTCAGAATATGACGCCCGCGTTTGATCGGCTTCTCGTAGACCTCAATTCAATCGACCCGGACTTTGCGGAAGAGAAAATGGATCAATTTGACCGAATCCGATCTTCCTGGGTTCCCCTCACCAGCGAGAGCATTTTCGAAGGGCAGGCAAAGCCTGAAAGAGTGAGAACAGAGATCGAAAATCGGATTCTCACGTTGGCCGAATCGTCGCAGGAACTCGAAGTGCTCTACTTTGAGGTCTCCGATCGGATAACGCGGACATAAATGAAACTTCCTCTCAAGACTGCCCAAGAGTTCGCCGAGCGAGAGGTCTTACGCAGGCCGGTCATCCGGCACAATTCAAGGATTTAGTTGCGACTTTAATTTAAAGTTGCGAGTTTCAATTAAAAGTGGCAACTTAACTTCGTGAAAGAACTTAGATTTGAGCAACGCTTGCCTCCTGAGGCGGGTTTTGCCGCCGATGCGGTGTTGGGAAGCACGGTCTTTGAAGTGCTGCATCGTGCCAAAGGATTGCGAAATGTTCGGTCATCGATTTTTCAGTTGGCCCGGTTCGCCTCCTTGCACCCTTCAAACCGAGGCGTTCTCGTCTTCGACGAGCCGGATATCACCAAGGAGCGAGTGAAGCAGGAGTGGGATTCTGGTTGTGCCATTTTACACGGTGAGCTCACCGAGCGGCTAACTTTTGTGATCATTCGAGACGACGAGATTGAAGAGTTTCCCCACCCGTTGACTCCTCAGGAGCGAGAAGCTCTCCCGGAGATCATCCGACACGAGCGGGGAGCTGGCTTTCGCGCACAGAACCGCCACGGCCATGCTTTCTTCGATATCCTTCGCGTGCTGCTGGTGCGCTGGTTCCGGCAAGAAGGGCCGCTGACGTCTAAAATACTCATGGAGATGTGCGACTGCAGTTATCCGACGATCTCCGCCTCATTGAAGCGACTCGGTTCACACGTGGAGAGGCACTCAGATCGCCGCGTCGAGCTAAGATCCTTCCCCAAAGATGCATGGTTCAAACTCGTGGCCGGGAAAGATGAGATTCGCGCCACCAGAAAATTTACTGACCGATCCGCGAGTCCACGCTCTCCGGAATCCCTTTTGAGACGACTGCAGAAATTGGACAGAAAAGAGGTGGCGATCGGCGGAGTCGAAGGAGCAAGGTTTTATCTGCCTTCGCTCGACCTGATCGGAACACCCCGGATCGACCTTGTGGTCCACGAAACCGGTATCGGTTCCGATCTGGAAGGAATGGTCCGAAAACTGGATCCGGCATTGAAGCCGGCGGAAGCGGGAGAGTCCGTCGTGTTGGCGGTTCACCAGCTGTTTCGACCTTTCAGCCTCTTCACTCCCGGTGGCAACAATCAGCCATACGCGGATGAGGTCGAATGCCTGCTCGATCTCCATGACGCCCGCTTGGAATCTCAAGCACTCGAATTTCTCGACAGTCTCACCAGGAAAGCACGATCATGAGCCAGCTATCACCTTCCGCAGTATTCTCCCAAGTTTCCGAAGCCGTTCCGGAATCCTGCCGGGAGAACATAGTCATCATCGGGAGTCTGGCCGCGGGCTACCACTTCTACCACAGCGAAGGAGCAATCAGGGTAAGGACCAAGGATGTGGACTGTATCCTCGAACCTTTTCAGGAAGCCGTCAGCGCGGGGCGGGAGACGGCACGCCAACTCCTGGATGCCGGTTGGCAGCGTCGACAAAAGGGAGAGCACGTCGAACCGGGTGATGAAAACACACCCGAGGACCAGCTTCCCGCCGTTCGTCTCTACCCTCCGGGGGTTGATCCGGAAGATGCCGACGCCTGGTTCATCGAATTTCTCACCGTCCCGGAATCCGAGGACACTCCCGAGAAGAATTGGACACGAATGTCGATCGAGGAAGGGCACTTCGGAATTCCGAGCTTCCGGTTTCTCTCCATCACGGCTTTCGAACCGTTGGCGATCGAAAAGCTGGGAATCCGTTATGCCCGTCCCGAGATGATGGCCTTGGCCAACCTCCTCGAACATCCGGAAATCAAACCGGAACGGATGAGTGGTCTCATCGCGGATCTGTCGATCAAGCGAAGCAACAAGGACCTGGGGCGGGTCATCGCCATTGCCGTAATGGCTGACCTCGATGACTACGGGGTGTGGCGCCCTCTGTGGGAAAACGCTCTGCAGCATTGCTTCCCTTCGTCATGGAAGAAACTGGCAAGCCAGGTGGGAGGCGGTCTGCGGGAACTCCTGAATAGTGAGGAAGATTTCAAGGAAGCTTACCACACCTGCATCAACGGGCTGCTCTCATCGGAAAAGATTTCGCAGGAGGATCTCCACATCAATGGCGAACGGATTCTCGTGGACCTCATCGAACCTTTGGAGGCCAGCGTTGGAAACTAGCGCACAGTCCTTGGGAAACCCTCCTACCGGAAACTCCAACGCCAGTTGTTGTAACTCTCGTTGTAACAGAGCGTGATTTAAATTCGTAACTCGTTGATAATGAGATAGCTGGAGGTGAGGGGAGTTGAACCCCTGTCCTAAAGACCATTGCACCAGACGTCTACATGCTTAGTCGGTCGTTTGATTTAGGAGAGGCGGCTTCGATCGACAGAATCCGTTCCCTCCGATGGTCACTGTAACCTCTCGTCTCATCCGCCGGACCCCCGCGGCGAGACCAGCCTGCCAAGTGTCGCGATCCGGCTCAGCAGGCGTCGGCCGGACCACGTGGCAGCTCAATTAGGCCGCCAGGGCAAGTTCAGGTTCGTTATTTGCATTTGTTGTTTGAACGGCTTTTTACGAGGCCAGCCGATCAACCTCGGCATGCTGTCAGGTCCTCAGACCTTCAGTCGAAACCAGTACACCCCCGTTTGACCGGGAAATTCACCGGGGGAGAAGATAACTCCTGATGAGCGGAAACGCAAGGGGCGCTCAGAAGAGGAGCCCGTCGGTGGGTTCCGTCGTCGACTCGATGCGCTCGATGCGGATCATCGGGATGATTTCGTCGTTCTCTTTGGCGTAGTGGAGTTTGCCGTAAAGTTTGTACCAGCCCATTTCGGTGTAATCGGGAGGGGCCTGCCCGAAATCGACGGGAACGGAGAGGGGGCGGGCGTCGGCGGCACAGCATTCGATGAAGAGACGGAAGGCCTTGAGACGGGTGTTGTTGGGATTGTTCAAGGTCTCCTCCATGAGCTGCGCGGTCGTCTCGACCGGAATGCCCTCCATGACATCCATGAGTTCCTTGTCCCCCGCGGTGTAGAAGATCTGGGGAACGTCGAGAAGAAACTCGCCCTTGTCGTTCTGCGGCACCATCTTCTTGAGATCCTCCATCGTAAAGGTGCCCCAGGCTTCGGCGGCTTTCGCATCCGGTTCGGGTGGGGTGTCGGGTTGACCCGCAGCGGGAGTGCCGGTGGAAGCCACGCCCTCCGCCGACTCGATGCCCTCGCGGGTATACGGATTGGTCACGGGTGCGTCCGGAGATTTGCCGGCCGCATTGCGGGAGTCCGCGATCCGCTTCTGCATCATCTGGCGCTCGATCTTGCCCCACTTGGCCACGTAGTCACTGCTGAAACGGTCCTGGGAGTAGGCGGTTGCCACGAGCAGGGGAATGAGGAGGACGAGCAGGGAAAAAGCCACCCCCGAGGTGCTGTCCTCGTGATCGTGGGTGTGGACGTGCTCGGCGTGGTCATGGTCGTGACCATGGCCGCAGCAGCCGTGAGGTTCGTGCTCGTCGTGATGGTGATCATGATCG
>JAGRPC010000300.1:28123-41724 GCA_020439925.1 Verrucomicrobiia bacterium
TGTTTGTGATCACAAGCATGAGCGTGTTCTTCTTCGTGCTCCTCCGCGTGATCGTGATGGTGGTCGTGCTGGCAGGTTTCGCCGTGGGCGTGGTCGTGCGTGCAGACGCCGGTTTCCCGATTCCGGTTGAAGAAGTTGAAGGCACCCAGGAGGAGAAACCCGGTTCCGGACAGAAGCGCGTAGATACGGAAGCTGGGGTCCAGGTACTTTTCGATGCGTCCACTGATATAAAACTGGAGAAAGAGCCCTCCCCAGATCAGGAGGGTCAGGATCGCGAGGAGTTGAAGGATTTTTTTCATGGCCGGTTGAGGTGAAAAGGTGGCCGCCAGGCGAAAGTCACAGTCGCATCCAAAGATAGCTCAGCAGCCCGATGGCCACAAAGAGTGAGACGGCAAGGATGAGGACGAAGCGGGACTTGAAAACGGAGAGGTACATGAAGACCAGTTTCACGTCCATCATCGGCCCGAAGACGAGGAAGGCGAGCTTGGCCGATTGAGAAACGGGGAAGTTGGCGGCGATGAAGGCATCTGAGGTGCTGCAGAGGCTGAGAACAAAGGCGAGGCCCATCATCAGGCCGATTCCCGCGAACTCACTCTGATTGAAGAGAACGATGAGATCCTCGGTGACGTATGCACGAAACACCGAAGTGATGGCGACACCGATGGTGAAATACATCGCCGTCTCGAGAAAATCCCGCATCGTCGTCCGCATTGCGAGGACGAGGCGGTTTGGCGACGGCCCTTCGGCCACCGCCGGACGCTGGTCATCCTCATAACTCCCCGGACCCGGGTCTGAGTGGCGGGGTGCGACTCCGGGACGGAGGACGGAGTGGTGGCGGAATTTCAGGACGATCCACCCCACCGTGACGGTAACAATGAAGGCAAGCAGGAGCCGGCTTGAGGTCATGAAGACGGGTCCCTGGTTCGAAAGCGTTTCTGCTCCGCGCAGGGAAAACTGTCCCAGAGAGGTCGAGAAAGCCTTCAACGTGCTGACGACAACGATGGGATTGATGATGGGGGCGGAGAGCATGTAGGTGATGGCGCAGGAGACCGGCAATCCCTTGCGGATGAGGCGCCGGATCACGGGAACGACGGCACATTCACAAACCGGGAAAATCGCCCCGAGGAGACCACTCAGAAGCACGGCGAGGACACGGTTTTTCGGCAGCCAGCGATCGATCAGGCCGGGCGGAAGATAGGCGTCGATGAATCCCGAGATCAGCGTTCCGAGGAGGATGAAGGGTGCCCCTTCCAGAACGATGGAGAGAAAGAGGAGACAGAAGTCGGTGAAGGGGGTGAGGGGCTCGGGATCCATTCGGAAGAAACTCATTTCAACCTACAGTGAATGCCGGGTGATTCGCAAACCCGGAAATGCGCGTGCCGACCCAGGCACCCCTGAGTTGTTCCGCGGGAAAGATTGGAGGGGCGGAACCCGTGATACAAAGTTCAAAAAAGACTTGTTCTAAAGAACATTTATCTGTAATAATGCTCACATGAGCAGTTACAATCGCGTCACCCTTGTCGGAAATCTCACCCGCCAGCCCGAACTTCGTAAAACCAAAACTGGTGCGTCTGTCACGGATCTGGGGCTCGCGCTCAATCGGATCTGGAACACGGAGAACGGGGAGCGCCAGGAAGAAACCACGTTTGTAGAAGTCACCGTCTGGGGGCGGGCGGCGGAGAATGCGGCCCAGTATCTGCAGAAGGGCCGCAGCGTCCTTGTGGAAGGGCGTCTTCAGATGGAAACCTGGCAGGACAAGCAGACGGGGCAGGAGAGGCATCGGTTGAAGGTGGTGGCCGATGCTTTGCAATTCCTCGGGGCCGTTCATGAATCCGGAACCTCAGACCGGGAAACGGATTCAACGGGGAGGAGAGGCGATTTGGAACGGGAAGAGGAAAGAGGGGCAGCTCCACGGCGTGGCGATTCCGGAGTTTCACGCCGTTCCGAGGAGCGGGGGACGGGACGGCGTGAAAGTCGTTAGGTCAACGATTGAGCGCCGTGGGCAATCGGGGCCCTCTTCCCCCGCTGGTTTCGAGACCCATGCACCTCTCTCGGTCTTCAAAAACGTGCCGTTTACAAAGAAGCCGGGATCCATCATCATCCCGAGATGAGCGGTATTTTCACGGAGGAGGAAGTCGCCCGTTATCGGGACGATGGATTTCTCATCGTCCGGTCTCTCTTTTCGAAAGAGGAAATCGAGGTCCTCGGGAGTACGGCCAGGTCCGATCATGCGCTGGATGCCGCTGCGACCGCGCTGGATGACGGAGAGGGAAACAAAGTACGCCTCTCTCTGTGGAATCATCCCGGGGATGGGATCTATGGTGCTTTTGCCCGTTGCCGGAGGGTCGTGGATTCGGTCGAACAACTCCTCGGAGGAGAAGTTTATCACTACCATTCGAAGATGGTCCTGAAAGACGCTCTGGTGGGAGGAGCCTGGGCCTGGCACCAGGACTACGGTTACTGGTACCAGAACGGTGTGCTCTTCCCCGAATTGTGCAGCGTCATGATTGCCGTCGATGCGGCGACCCGGGAAAACGGATGCCTTGAGGTGCTGCGTGGTTCCCACCGGATGGGAAGGATCAACCACATCCTTTCCGGGGAACAGGCTGGAGCCGACCGGGAACGCGTCGCGGAAGCGGAGAAGCGCCTTGAGAAAGTCTACTGCACGATGGAATCCGGCGATGCCGTCTTTTTTCATGCCAACACTTTGCATGCCTCGGGGCCTAACCATTCGGAGCATCCCCGATGGGCGATGATCTGTTGTTACAATGCGGCCTGGAACGATCCCTACAAGGAATCCCACCATCCACGCTACACGCCACTGGCGAAACTGGATGATGGTGCCATCCTCGATGCTGCGGACTCGGAGTCCGGCGCGGGTGTCGAATTTGCCGATATTGCAAACGACGATCGCAGTGCGAAAGATCTGGGGGAGCGATCGGGCTCTGAGTAAGCCGGTTCTAATGCCCGAGATTGAATCGCCAGGGCAAAAGCCAATCGAATGTGGCTACCTCCGCCTGCAGGCGACCGTCGGAGGCAGTTCCGGCGTCGAGGATGACGAGCGTTTCGTCACTTGCAAACTCGGAAGCGACCTGGCGGCAGATCCCGCAAGGACTCCGCAGGCCAGGAGGGGTGTTTGGCTCGGCGCTGGTCGAAACGGCGAGTAATTCGAGATGGCGATGTCCTTCATCGACGGCGGCGGCGAGGGCGACACGCTCGGCGCACAGGGTGGCGCCATAGCTCGCATTTTCGATATTGGAACCGGAAAAAGGCTCACCATCCATCCTGAGCGCCGCCCCGACACGAAATCCAGAATAGGGAGCATAAGCACGGCCTCGGGCCTCGCGCGACGACATGACAAGTTGTTCCATCAACGAACTCGCTTCCTCAACGCGAGCGTGTTGGGCAGCGCCATAGAGATGCCAGATGGCGTTGGGAGTCTCGAAAAGACTGAAGACGGACTCGGCGGCCATGGTATACAAGGGGGATCAGGGGTGCATCACGTTTTCGACGAGAATGCTCTGGATCACTGAATAGAGTTCGTACTGCGCAATCAGGAGAATTCGGTCCTCATTGATCGCTGAGGGTCCCAGGGTCTTGACCAACTGACGTTCGTCGCTGTCGGCGATCCGGAATTCCTCGTTCATGAGGAGCCTGGCCTGATTGAGAGTACTGTACCAGGCATCGGTGTTCTCATGGGGAACGAGGATGCGGTGCATCGAGGGCAAGTCCTCCGGAAATCCCGCCTCTTCCAATTCCTCTCGAATGGGATCGTCTTCCGCGTAGTCATCGAGCGAGAGGGCTTCGCTCCTAGTTAGGTCTTCCTCCACCACTTCTCGGTCGCGATAGAACCCTTCTTCGAGTTCGGGTCGGATCAGTTCATCCCAGTCCTCGATCTGCGTGAAGGTGCTTTCATCGACCAGAACGTCGGAGGCGACAGGCGAGGGGAAGAGACGTTCGACGGAGTCGGAGCGAAGGCCGTCTCCTGCTGCAAGGCGGGGAAGAATGCGGATCCACTCCCATTCGCCGGGGAAGAGGGAGTCGAGGATCCAGTCGGTATCGGTAAGCACGAATCGCATGAGAATGCCGGAAGGACGCTAAGCCATTCTTGAACGCCCGCAGTTCAAAATTGTCGCACCTTATCGAATTGAAAGGAAAGAGCGGTGAAAAGGCTCGCCTTTCTCTCCGCGGTGTTGGATAATGCTCTTCGCTGATTTATTCTCAATTTTGAAAATTTGTGCAAACTTACATTTCGTGATTGCGAAATTACAAAAAGATGCGATTCTTTTCGGGAAAAATTTGTGAGTTAATGGAATGGGCTGAGATAATTTTTCTAAAAATCATAAATTTTAGAATTCAAAAATCCTCGGGCTGTGTTAATTTTCCATTACTTCCATAATTTTCAAAATCGCAAGGAGGTAAAACCATGCAAATTACAGAAGACAAAACAATCGAGGTTGAGCAGAACGCAGATCGTCTCGCCGACTTCATCATGTTCGCGCAGCGGTCCTTTCTGCTGGATCTCTCCAAGGAGCTGAACAAGGGCAACATTTCGTATGCCCAGTTTTTCCTCCTCGGATATCTGGCCAACGAGGATTACCTGACCATGACCGACATCTCGAAGAAGATGGGCCACTCCACCGCCGCCGCTACCGGCCTGGTGGATCGCCTCGAGAAGCTCGGGTATGTGCAGCGCCTCCACGCTGCCGACGACCGCCGCAAGGTGATGGTCCAGATCACCCGCAAGGGGATCGAGATGGTCAGCCGCCTGCGTAACGCCATCGCCGACAGCATCTCTCAAGTCATGGCCGCCCAGGAGAGTGGCGATGACGAGGCGCACCAGCCGATTTACTCGCAGTTGAAGGAGTTCATCGCTTCCCGTTGAGACTTTTTCAGCGGTTCCCCAGGGCAACCGCTACACGAAACACAGTCTGTCTTACCGGAAAAGCACCCCACCCTTCTGCCTGGCGATTTTGAATTGAAGAACGCCTCCGCCTTAAGCGGGGGCGTTTTCATTTGGTGAACCGAATGGTTTCAGGGGCTGAGGCGATCGATGTTCCAGGTTCCGCCGCTGTCCCTACGGTAGACAAACCGGTCGTGTTTCCGGCCGGGCTGCCCCTGCCAGAATTCGACGGTTTCAGGGATCACACGGAAGCCGCCCCAGAAATCGGGAAGCGGCACGCAGTCGGGAGTGCCCTCGTCCGGATAGAGAGCCTCGAACTTGGCAACCCGCTCTTCCAGCCAGGTCCGGTCCGGAATGACCGCGCTCTGGGTGGAGGCCCAGGCCCCGATGCGGCTGGCATAGGGCCGCGAAAAGAAATAGGCCTCGGACTCGTCTCTCGAAGTTTTTTCGACCCGGCCACGCACCTGAACCTGGCGTTCAAGTTCTTTCCAGAGGAAAAGAAGGGCAGCGACGGGATTGGCGTCGAATTCGCGGCCTTTTCGGCTGGTGTAGTTGGTGAAGATGGTGACTCCGTCTTCTCCGAAGTCCTTCATGAGGAGGGTTCGCGAGTTGGGAAAACCGTCAAGACCGATGGTGGAGCAGGTCAGGGCGTTGGGCTCCCGGATCCCGGCCGAGACGGCCTCGTTGAACCAGCGCGCAAACTGCGCGAAAGGCGAAGGTTCCAGATCGGATCTTCTGAGGGAGGAGGCGTGATAGTCGCAGCGCAATTCGGCGATGGTTTTGACGACAGGGTCAGTCATGGTGGTAGGAACGCAGACTCTTTACAGGGTTTACGAAACTCCCTGGAGGCGGGGGCGTCAAATCTTCCGGTTGAAAGGTGTTGCGGGTGGATGTCCAATCCCGACGATGGGAATTGATAACGCCAGTCTCGATTCGCGCCTCGAACGGATCCTTTTCGACCAAGGGAAGATACGGCAGTGCATTGCCGAAATGGGGAAGCGGATCTCGGAGGATTATGAGGGAGGAGACCTCACTATCGTTGCCGTGTTGCAGGGAGGCGTGCTTTTCCTTGCCGACCTGATCCGCGAGATCCGCTTGCCCCTGCGGATGGATTCAATTTCGGTGGCGAGTTATCATGGCGGGACCTCCAGTTCCGGAACGGTGACCTTTCACCAAACCAGGCTCCCGGAGGTGGAAGGGCGTGATGTGATCGTCCTCGATGACATTCTCGATTCGGGACGAACTCTCGCGGCGATCCTGGATCGCATCCGCACCGAATGCCGCCCCCGGAGTTTGCGTTCGGCCGTGCTGCTCTCGAAACGGGTGGAAAGGGCCGTGCCGGTCGAGGCGGACTATTGCGGATTCGAGATCGGGGACGAATTCGTGGTGGGTTACGGGCTCGACTATCGGGGAGAATATCGCAATCTGCCCGTGATCGGGGTTTTGAGGAGAGAATGGATCGACGAAGGGATATGAAGGTCAGTGTCTTGTTTTTCTCGGTATTGCGTGAAGTGGCCGGAGCGGACCGGGTCGAACGGGAATATCCGGAGAAGGGATTCCTTCTTGGAGACCTCGTCGAGGAAATGGCAAACGAGTTCCCCGGGCTGGTGGCGTGGAAGGGTCGGCTTCTCCTGGCCGTGAATCAGGAGTATGCGGAACCCGGGTTGGAACTCGCAGATGGTGACGAGGTCGCCCTGATGCCTCCGGTGCAGGGCGGGTAAAAAGCGGTTTTCCGGATCGGATTCGCATTTACATCGGGCGAGTCACGGCCAACACTCTGCGGGACCATGCCCGACTGGTTCTATACCGACGCACTCGCCAATCAACAGGGTCCGGTGGACGAGTCCACCCTGTTGGATCTTGGCCGCGCGGGAATTTTGAAGGCAAGATCGCTCGTGTGGCGGGAGGGACTCGAGGGGTGGATCCCGTTCCGAAACGTGGCTTCGGAACTCTACACCTTGCGAAAATCGGCTGAACTCGATAGCGCTGCCGCAGATCGGAGTGCTCCTCAGTCGGAGGCACCTCCACGGGTCGAAATAGGCGTCTGTGCCTTTTCGGAACAAGTCTACCCGGCGGGCGAACTCCTGCCTTACGGAGAAGCGCTGGTCGGGCCGGATCACAAGGACAACTTCGTGCGCCGACTCATGGAAGGGGCCGCGGAGGAAATCTCCGATGCGACGGAGCAGGGGATGGGCTACGTGGGATTCTGGTGGCGCTGCCTTTCGTCTCTCCTTGATTACCTCGTGAAGTTGCTGCCTTCCTGGCTTTTCTGGGTGCCTTATTACATCGCCACGATGTCTTCGACCATCAAGCCCATGTCCGATCCGGAGTCGTTGGAGGGGATCACGGGAATGACGCTGGTCATGGCCGTGACTTACGGGATCGGCGTGCTGGGTTCGCTTCTCTTCAGCGTTGCCTATGAAACCTGGATGGTGGGTCGATATCAGGCCACGCTTGGCAAAATCATGATCGGAGCAAAGGTGGTCAATCCGGACGGAACCCGGCTCACCTACAAGCGCGCCTTTGTCCGGTGGCTGGCCAAGAAACCGCTCAATTATCTCATCCTCTGGGGGCCCTCAACCTTGGGGTTTGCCCTCGTTATCGGGGTGATGGTCGGAATGGGTGAGAATCCCGGCGTCAACGAGGCGAGTTTTGTTCTCACGATGATGAGCGGACTCTTTGTCTATGCCGCCTTGCTCCTGCTCTGTTCGGGCATCTACTGGATGGCGGCGTTCGATCCCGAAAAACGGGCCCTCCATGACCGGGTTGCCGCGACACGGGTCGTGAAAAAATAAACGGCCAGACCATTTCCGATGAGTTCCGCTGAAACCGAAGCCGCCGTCCTGCAGTGTCCCGCCTGCAGAAGCCCTCTTCGAGTCACTCGACCGACCGACATGCTCGAAGAGAGATGTCCGGTCTGTCGCGCCGAGGTGACGCTGAGAATGTACCCCCGGTTGTTCCGCGACTACGACGTCGCCGAAGAGTCTTTCCCCGCTTCGGAGGGAGAGGCAACCTGTTCGTTTTTTCCGGAACTGCGGGCCGAGAAAGTCTGCGAAGAGTGCGGCTGCTTTCTTTCCTCGAGGGCGGCGGTGAAATGGGCGGGGCGGGATCTCTGCTTGCCCTGCCTGCACCGGCTTCGCGAAGTGGAGAGATCACCGGATTACATCGGACGCGTCAGGTTGCATGATCGGCGCGCCCTGGCCCTGGTGACGTGGCTGGCCCCGTTCAGTCTGTTCACTGCGCCGGTTGCTCTCTATCTGCTCTTCCGTCATCGATCACCCTCCGGCACCTTTATTCAAAGAGGCGGTGCCATCTGGTGGGTCACGCTGATCCTGGCGATCGGCTGGCTTGCCGCCTGGATTGTTTTGATGGTGGCGTGGGCCGCGCTCATCCGGGATGGTTTTGTCTGACTACTCGTTTCCAACGCTCAGGAAACGGATGGAATAAAAAACGCTCCGGACGGTATCCGGAGCGTTTTCTCAAACTTCTTTGCCGGAAAGCGAGGCAGATCAGGCCCGGGCCTTGCCCACTTTGCACTGGCCTTCCAGAGAGGCGCCTTCCTCCATCTGCAGGCTGATGGTATTGACCGAGCCTGAGATCACCGAGGTGGGAGAGAGGCGGCAGGAATTGAATTCCCCGTTTCCAACCACCTTGCCCTCGATAATCGCTTTCTCGGCCTTGAGGTTGCCATTGACGGCGGCATTCTGCCCGATCGTCAGGCTGCCTTTGGAGGTGATGTTCCCCTTGATGGAACCGTCGAAGATGAGATCGGTCGAACAATTGAGGTCTCCTTCGATCTGGATGTCACTGGATAGATGGCTGCTCACGGTAGGTAGAAGTGGAAGGTTGCAATGCAGTGGAGCTCGATGAGGGCTCCGAATGAGGAGATACTAGCGTGAAAGTCCGGAAGAGTTGAACAATTTTTTTAAAAAGTCCGGACTTTTTCGATTGTGGCCCGGACGAGGCAGGTGGAGAAGGCGCGAAAAGCGTGTGGCGACCTTTCGAAACTGGTGAATACTAAGGGCTTTCGGGAGATCGAGTCTCCTAGGGGGCGATGGTGGGGAACCGCATCACAGATCCAGGTTTTTCGGACAGTCCGGACCACGGGCGCAGCTTTCGCATTGTCATGCTGGTCATCGGGGGCCTGCTTCTTGTCCAACTGCTCGCCCTTGCCATTGGAGTGGTGAGGAGGAAACCGATGGCGCAGGTGAGCGTGGCATCGAACACTCCGGTGGTGGAAAACTCCGTTCCTCCCGAGGTATCGTCTTCGGCAAGACCCCAGGGCCCCTTCTTGCCCCGTCAACTCGCGGCCCCTCCAACCACTTCACCTGGGATGAAGAGCCCGGACCTGGGGGGAATTGAAGTCGTCGACCCGATCATTCCTGCAGCCCCGGTGGCGGAGGCCTCCTCCGAGCCAGGTCAGACAAGGGGGCCGGCGTTTGTCGGACCCGCGGAAGACGCGGGGGGAAAACCTGGCTCCGTCATGCCGGGAGTGCCACCTTCGGGATCTGGCGATCTTTTTCAGAGGCTTGCGGTGGCTTCCAAGTCGAAGGTTCTTGATGACCTGATCCTCGAGAGACTCCTCGTGACCGGTGTCGAGCTCCGAGACAGCAGCAACATGCAGGGGGCGCTTCAGGCCTTTCGTGAAGTCGAATCGGCCCTGCCGGAACATCCGCGGGTGCTTTCAGAGATCGCCGCGACCTTGGGGAAGATGGGGCTGCAAGACAAGTCCACCGGCTATTGGGAGCGAGTGGAATCTCTCGGCGTGGCAGGTGCCGGAGCCTACCATGAGATCAGCGAGGGGGTGCTCCATGGGGGGCTGTTGGAGGTTTCTTCCTCGAGTCTTCCGGCGGTGGCGGAAACCGGGCGGGAAGCGGCTTCCGATCCGGCCAATCAGGACAAGCCGATGCGCATCGAGAAAATCGAGGTCAAGGAAGAAACTCCGGCGGGCGAGGGGCAGAAAGTGAGTCTCCGAGTTGTCATCGGAGCGGATCCTTCCCAGAAGCCGGTCGCCGACGATCTGCTTCTGAACGTCTACTTCTATGATCGGCTTCCAAACGGCGAAATCCGTTCTTCCACCGCCGATACTTCCTATCTGTATCCCACGGAACCCTACGATTGGCAGGTCGATGGCACGGAAGTGATCATCGTGAACTACAGCCAGCCTCCGTTCACGGAATCGCAGAAGCGCGAGTTGGGTGAGAGGAGCTTTTATGGCTACGCGATCGAGCTTCTCTATCGCAACGAACTCCTCGAAAAAGTGGCGATGCCTGAGGAAGTCGGGGCCTTGCGATTTGAGGAGGCTCCAGAATCCACTGGAAATGCAGCACAACCTGTCGGACCTGAAAACGCTCTTTTCCCCAATTCCTTCCCGCCTTGAATTCTCGCATGCACACTGAGCACGTTCTCCTGATCATTGACCCGTCCGAGGAAGATCGTCGGACGATCCGATCTATTCTTGATTCCCGGGTCGACCGGGTGCTTGAAGCGGCCGATGCGTCGGCGGCCTGGGAGGCAGTGCGCGGGCTCGATCATATCACCATGATGGTCGCGAATCTCGATGCGGCCACGGGAAGCGATATATTCGACCTCAGGGATCACCTCCACGGGGAAATGGGTGAGTTTCCCTGTGTCTACTGCAGTCTGGAGGACATGACCGCCTTCTATCCCCGGGTTCTTGACCGCGAACAGCTCTTCTTCAAACCGGTGAATCGGGGGGTTCTGATCGACTGGTTTGATTCGGTGACCCGGCCGGTCGCGAACGAGGAGAACGAAGCTCTTGCCGGGGCTTCAGCGACCGGTGCCGCCGAACCGATCGGTTCCGCTGTGCCTGACATCTCCACAGAGCCTGCAAGCGTTTCGCCGACCGAATCCCTGCCTCTTCAGGAATCCGCTCCCATTCCGCTGCCCGAAGAAGCCCTCCCGGTTGGCACGAGACTCGGCGACTACAAACTCCTGCGAGAGATCCAGCGCGACGCCGATTTTGCTCTTTACGAAGCCGAGCAGACTTCGATCGGACGGCACGTCGCCTTGAAGACCCTCTACCGAAAGCACCGTAAGGACATCAACTGGGTTCAGGGCTTTGTGAATGAAGCGAGTGCGAGGGCTTCGGTCAACCATCCCGCGATCTCCCTCGTTTATGAGTGTGATCAGGAGATGGGAGTGAATTTCTACACCCTCGAACTGGTGGACGCGCCCAGCCTCAGCGATCTTGCCCGTAGACGAGCCGAACTCGACGACACGGTCCTGTGGAAGGTTTTGTCGGCCGCCTCCAGCGCGCTTATCTACCTGAGGGATCATGGAATGTCACACCGTCTATTCACGGCGCAGAGCATTCTCATCGTCAAAGGAGCCGAACCGCGCATCGCCAATCCGGTGCGGGGGCGTGGTCTCCCCCTTTCTCCCGAAGAGGAGCGCCGCCAGATGGAGTTGCTCGCCGATGCGATTCTGCCTTTCCTGAAAAAGGCCGGAACCGATCCCGCCCTCTTTTCCCTCGTGGATCGCATGGGCACGGACCGGATTGACGCGGTCAATTCCATCGAATCCCTGCGCAAGGCGCTCAATCCGCCCGATCCGAAGGAAGGGCTTTCCAACGCGGAACTGGCCAAGATCAACGAAAAGGAAACCAACCGGACCGCCCTGGTGGTGGGCAGCCTCATCGGCATTTTCATCGTTGCCGCCGCCGTGGTGACCTTCCTTCTCATGGGGCGGACGCCCGAGGTCCGGGCGCTTGAGTTTTTCATCAAGATTCCGGCAGGGAAATTCCCTTTCCAGAACGGGGAGGAAGTCGAATTGCCCGAGTTCTGGATCGGACGCTATGAAGTGACCATCTCCGAATATGCGGAATTCCTCGCCGATCTCTCGGCTCACCCGGAGAAAGCGAAGGGACTCCGGCATCCCGATCAGCCTGCCGAGAAGACCTCCTATGAGCCGGAGAAATGGAGCCAACTTTATGCAACGGCGATGAAGGGGGGCACATTCTTTGGAGGCAAGATCGATCCCAACTGCCCGGTCGTAGGCGTCGATTTCTGGGATGCCAATGCCTACGCAACTTGGCGCGGCGGCCGCCTCCCGACGGAGCAGGAATGGGAAAAGGCCGCTCGGGGCGGCTCCGGTAATCTCTATCCCTGGGGAAACGATCTCATCGATGGCAACTTCAACAGTGGCCTCGACCATGAGAGCAAGGAAGGGGTCGAGGCTGGCAGCATCGATGGCTTCAAATACTGGTGTCCGGTGGATGCGATCGCCGCCGACGAGAGCCGCTACGGAGTCATCGGACTCGCCGGAAATGTCAGCGAATGGACGGCGACCTGGGATGTGCATCCCGATGTGCCTGACAAGCGGGTCCCTTTGAAGCGCGGAGCTTCTTTTGCCACGACGGCTGGTTTCGAACTCACCGCCCGCCGTGCCGCAGAGTCACCGGGAGAGCGGAATTATTGGACCGGGTTCCGTATTGCCTCGGACAAGGAAGCGCCTGTTTCTCTCTCCAGTGACACTGCCGAAGCGGCTCCCGCTTCAGACAATCCTGCACCCGCGACGGATACTCCGGCCACGGTCCCCGACGCTCCTGCACCCGCGACGGATTCTCCGGAGCCGCCTCAAACCGGGGAGCCCACGGCCGCCCCCGGAAGTGCGGAGACTCCCAAAGAGTGAATCCGCTCACTCGCAAAGCGGGTGAGATAAAGACCTTGGAGATTGGACGGGTCGTCAATCTCCCAAGCCCCGTGCCCAAGCGGAGACCTCGCCATCTTCGTCGCACTCGAAGGCGATGAGCATCGGGCGGCAGCAGATCTCGCAGTCATAGTCGACCTCGCACGGAGTTTCGTCCGGGACCGGGAGGGAAACCTCGAAGGTTTCGAAACAGGTCGGGCAGGTGACGGGACAGGTTGAGATCATCTCCTTGGATACGTGTCGGAAACGGCTTTCGAGCGGATGACCGAACGGAAAAAGGCCGGGCAGATGCCCGGCCTTTTCGAAAGGGAATTTGGGGTCCCGTGATGCGCGGCTCAGCGGGCAGCATCGGCGGCGGCTTTGGCAGCGGCAGCCTTGGCGATGATGTCGTCGGAGATGTTCCGCGGACAGGGGGCATAGTGCGAGAACTCCATGGAGAACTGGCCGCGTCCCGAAGTCATGGTGCGGAGATCGCCGATATAACCGAACATCTCGCTGAGCGGAGCATCCGCCTTGACTCGCACGCCGGTCGGGCCGGAGTCCTGCGACTTGATCATGCCGCGACGACGGTTTAGGTCGCCGATCACGTCACCGACGTGGTTGTCGGGGGTGAAGACGTCGATCTTCATGATCGGCTCGAGGAGCTGCGGGGCGCATTTGGGAATCGTCTGGCGGTAACCCGCCTTGGCCGCGACTTCGAAAGCGATGGCCGAGGAGTCGACCGCGTGGAAACCACCGTCGAGTAGGGTGACCTTGAAGTCGAGCAGCGGGTAACCGGCGAGGGTTCCCTTTTCCTTGGAGAGTCGGAAGCCCTTTTCGATGGCCGGCCAGAATTCCTTCGGCACGTTGCCGCCGACGACCTTCGACTCGAAAACGAAGCCCGTTCCCGGCTCGCCCGGCTCGATCATGTAATCGATCTTACCGTACTGGCCCGAACCACCCGACTGCTTCTTGTGGGTGTAGGTGTGCTCGATCTTGTGCGAGATGGTCTCGCGATAAGCGACCTGGGGCGCACCGATGTTGGCCT
>JAGRPC010000026.1 GCA_020439925.1 Verrucomicrobiia bacterium
TCCTCGACGTTACCCGGATAGGGCTTCCCATCCATGCGATTGAGAACCGGCTTCGGGTCGAAGAGATCCATCTGGCTCGGACCTCCGTTCATGAAGAGCTGGATCACCGAGGTGGCCTTGGCCGGATGATGGCCCTGACGCCAAGCGAGGTTGTTGGGAAGGGCCTCCGATGCCTCGGCCGCGCCGCCGAAAATGTCGCGTCCGAGAAGCTGCGCAAGAGCGAGGCCAAGCAAACCATCGCCCGTCCGGGCAAAAAAATCGCGGCGGCCAAGTGATGTCTTTGTCAGGCTATGGCGCATCGTTGGGTCAATCGATGTAGGCGAAGGCGGCCGAGTTCAGCAGGGCATGGCAATAGGTCTCGAGGGCGAGAGACTCGTCACCGGACCACTCGCGCTCGAGGGCGCGAAGGGCGTCGATACCCGCGGCCCGCTCCTCCGCCGAAGGGAGCCGTCCGAAGACGATCGGGTAGGCCGCCTCGATCCTCGCACGCACGGGATCTCCGGTCTCACCGTCGAAACGACTTTCCACCCGGGCGGCGAGGGAGGAAGCCAGTTCACGGACACGGGCGTTGTTGAGGAGATAAAGCGCCTGCGGCGAGACCGTGGAGATGGAGCGTTCCACGCAGTTCGGTCCCATCGCGGGATAATCGAAGGTCTCGAGCATCGTCGGCATCTCGGTGCGCCGGTGCAGGGCATAGAGGGAACGACGCCAGTTCCCGCTCTCCCGGGATTTGACGAGCACCAGCCCGTCGCGGCCGATTTCCACGGGATCCGGCGGCCCGCCTGCTCCGGGATCGAGCCGTCCCGCCACGGCGAGGAGCGAATCGTGCAGGGTCTCGGCATCGAGCCGACGGAGGTTCATGCGCGAGAACCACCGGTTCTCGGGATCCTTTGCAAGACGCTCCTCATCCACCGCACTCGACTGACGGTAGGTTTTCGAATTCATGATGAGACGGTGCATCTCCTTCACGCTCCAACCCCGCTCGACAAACTCGACCGCAAGCCAGTCGAGAAGCTCGGGATGCGTCGGTCGCGAACCCTGGTTTCCAAAGTTCTCGAGGCTGCGCACGATGCCGGAGCCGAAATGATGGTGCCAGATCCGGTTCACCATGACCCGGGAGGTGAGCGGATGGTCTGGTTGCGTCAGCCAGTTTGCGAAAGCGAGGCGCCTCCCGGTCTTGGAAGTCCCTTCCGGAAAGGGCGGGGCCGCGACAAACGGGGTCCGACCATCCGTCAGAACCGAGGGCACCCCGGGCCCGACGAGGCGCGATGGTTTGTCATACTCACCTCTCCGAAGCAGGTAGGTCGGAGAGGGATCCCCCCGGTCCCAGAGCGCGCGGATCGCGGGAGTCGGCTCGAGCCTGGCACGGAGCCTCTCGATCCGGGTCTGCAGTTCCTCGATGCGAACGCGCGAAGCGATCACCGCAGCGGGTTGTTCGGCATCGGGAACCAGGTCGGCAAGGCGGTATTTCTCGACGAGCTGCGCCTGGTGGAGGCTGCGCACGTTGGCCGCCTTTTTCAGGGCAACGAGGGTCTCTTTTTCGTCCTCCTCGGAGATGCCCGGATAGTGGAGGCGCATCAACTCACGTTTGGCCGCGGCCTCGGCGGCAGCTTGTTCCTTCACGAGCGCGGCAATTTCTTTGTCGAGCACGGGATTGGTCCGCGCGATTTGCCCGAGTTGCCCGGGGGGGGCGACGTCGAGCTTGCGGGTTTTGAAACTGAGCCAGTCATGCTCGTCGAGCGCTCCCTGGAAAACGGCCTTGAGGCGGAAATAGTCGCGTTGCGGGATCGGGTCGTATTTATGAGTGTGGCAGCGGGCGCACTCGAGGGTCAGCCCCATCACACCCGAGCCAAGCACCTGGATGGCATCGTAGATCACGCCGAGGCGGTCCTCGGTGAAGTTCATCGTGCGCGAACCGGTCTGGTCGACTCCCATCCGGAGAAAACCGGTCGCAACGAGATTCTCGACCATCTCGTCGGTGATTTCTCCGGCGTTCGCCTGGTCGATCAACTCGTCACCCGCGATCTGCTCGAGAAGGAAACGGTCGTAGGGCTTGTCATCGTTGAACGCCCTCACCACATAGTCGCGATATTTCCAGGCGGTCTCGCGAACCGGATCCGACTCCAGGCCTCCCTCGGAATCGGAATAACCCGCCACATCCAGCCAGATCCGTCCCCAGCGCTCTCCATAATGCGGCGATTCGAGGAGACGTTCGACCATCTCGGAGAACCAGTCCTCGTCGGGATGATTCTTCCAGTATTGCCAGTCCTCGGGAGATGGAGGCAGGCCGGTCAGGTCGAGCCAGGCGCGTCGAATGAGAACGTCGCGGCCGGCTTCCGGGGCAAAGTCGAGTCCGGCCGCAGCGAGCCTGGCGCCGACAAAATCGTCGACCGCGTTTCCGACGACAGGACGCTTGGGAGCCTGGAATGACCAGTGCTTTCGGTCCTCGTCGGAGACGAGCGGATCGGGTTCGGTGGTGGCGATATCGGGAGCGATCTCCCGTTCGGGAGCGCCGGCAGAGATCCATTCGCGAAGCAGCGCGACCTCGTTCGACGGCGGGCGCCTCACGAAGAACTTGAGGAGCAACTCCTGCGGGGGACACGCCTCGCTTTCGATTCGCTGGATCAGGAGGCTGGAGTCGGGATCGCCCGCGACCAGAGCCGATCCGCTCTTGCCCCCCTTCCTCATGGCGGCGGGAGTACGCAGGTCGAGCCCACCGTCCTGGCGCTGGGCTCCATGACAGGCGGCACAACGAAGCAGCATCACGGGGATGATTTCATGCTGATGCGGGGGCGCTTTGGTCAAGGCCGGAGCCGCTTCGCGGAACTCCGCTCCTCCCGCGATCCAGGCGCGGATGACTTCGACTTCGTCGTGCGAAAGGTCATCACCCTTTTTGGGCATCTCTCCGCGGTGAACGAGTTCGTAGAGAAGGCTCTTTTCCGGCTTTCCGGCCACAAAAACCGGGCCGGATTCACTTCCCTGCCGGAGACCGGTAGAGGTCGACAGATCGAGTTCGCCTCGCCGCTTCGACGGATTGTGGCATTCGACACATCGGGATTGGAAAATCGGAGCGATCGAGTCCTCGAAAAGAGGAGCGGCTACGGCCGGAGACGCGAGACCAAACATCAGGATGACGCCGCAGTTCGGGCGCCAGTTTCCCCAGCAGCGTCGATGTTCGGGCGGCCTGTCCATCAAGCCCCGAATTTTAACCGATCCGCCCTCCGCGAGACAGGGGGGATTCGGCGCAATTCCGTGATCCCCGGAGCTGCCTCCCTCACTCCAGCTGCAGCTTCGCCAGTGATCCGTAAAGGCTTCCCTGCTTGGCGATGAGCTCTTCATGCGTTCCACGCTCGAGAACCGAGCCGGCCGACATGACGAGGATCTGGTCACATCGGCGGACCGTGCTGAGGCGGTGGGCGATGATGAGGCTGGTACGGTTCTCCATCAGCTTGTCGAGCGCCTCCTGGACGAGGCGTTCACTCTCCGCATCGAGACTGCTCGTGGCCTCGTCGAGGACAAGGATGGCAGGATCGGCGAGAATGGCCCGGGCGATGGCAATGCGCTGGCGCTGGCCGCCGGAAAGCTGGGCACCTCGGTCACCGACGAGAGTCCCGTAACCCTCCGCCAATCCGGTGATGAACTCATGGGCGTTCGCCTGCCTGGCGGCCTCGACGATTTCTTCCTCGCTCGCGCCGGGTTTGCCGTAGGCGATGTTTTCCCTGACACTGCCCCCGAAGAGGAGGACTTCCTGGGGGACGAGGGCGAGATTCCGGCGAAGGGTGGTGAGGGAAAGGTCGCGCACGTCCTTCCCGTCGATGAGAATCTCTCCGGAAGTGGGATCGTAGAAGCGGAAGAGCAGGGAGATGCTCGTCGTTTTCCCGGAACCGCTTGGACCCACCAGGGCGATGCGCTGACCGGCCTTCGCGCTCAGGTTGAAATCGCGAAGGACCACATTGTCAGGTCGGGTCGGGTAGGAAAAGCTGACCCCCCGCATTTCGATTTCCCCGTGGAACCGCTCCCTCGGCGCCGTCTCCTCATCGCCAGGCTCGGTCTCGTCGCGCAGGATCTCGCGGACCCGCTCGGTCGCCCCGAGAGCGCGCTGGAGTTGGGAGATAAGCTCGGGAAACTGCATGAAGGAGGCGGCGATCATTCCGGTGAGTCCGGCGAACTGGGTCAGTTCCTCCCGTCCTATCCCGCCGTCGTTGAGCATGCGCATCGCGTATCCGGTCACGAGGATGAGGGCGACGCTGAAGGCAAAAATGATGAAGGCGATGAAGGACGCCCTCGGCACGGCGGCGCGTATCGCGGTGTGAAGATATTCGCCAAGGTTCTTGCCGTAGCGATCGATCTCATGGGACTCGTTCCGGAAGGCCTTCACGCTGACAATGCTCTGGAGGCTTTCCTCGACCACCACCTGCGAACCGGCAAGATCGTCCTGTGCCTTTCTCGTGAGCTTGCGGATGCGTGACCCGAAGACCGCGATGAGGACGATGACCACGGGAATCGTCGCGATCATGAAGAGCGAGAGTTTCACCGACATCTGGAGAATGAGAATGATGCCGAGGGTGAGCATCACGGAATGGCGGATCAGCATGGGGATGGTGACGACGAGGGTCTCCCGCATCGCCTCGACATCATTGGCCAGGCGCGAGGCGAGCTCGCCGACCCGGCGCTGGTTCAGCGTCGCCATGGGAAGCCGGATGATGCGGCTGAAGGTGTCGGTCCGGAGCGCGGCGAGAGCACGCTCGGAGGCCTTGGCGAAGAGAAGGATGCGCCAGAAGGCGATGAAGGCCTGGGCTCCCACGATGCCGACGAGCATCCACAGGGATCGGTCGAGTTCCTCCATCCACTCGGGCCCGCTCGCTCCGCCGATGCCCTTGCCGACGAGGGCGGCGAGTTCCTTGATGAAAACAATGGTGAGCCCCCCGGTGATGGCCAGCGCAATCAGCGCGGGAATGAAGACCGCGTAGTGCGGGCGCAGGTAGTCGAGGAAGAAGCGGGCTTCGCGCCACGCGCTCTTGTCCCAGAGTTTTCGACTCGCTCGTTCTGTCTCGGACATGGATTCTGAAATTCGTATGTCGGGGAGTTGGCGGACGCGTCCGGCCCGGGGCGGGTATCATGGCGCTTGCGGTCCGCCTTGTCAGCCGATGTTTTTCAAAACGAGGGATTGGAGATGCGCCTCGCGGCGGTCATTCCTCGTGCTCAATGGCACTGGTCCGAACCACACTTGCCGCAGCCTCCCCGTCTTTTCCGACCGCGAAAAACCAAACGGAAAACCATCGCAAGCACGACAACAGCGACCACGCCCGGGGCGGCCCAGCTTTGCCAATCCATCGTTTCCGGAGTCGCTTCCATCTTTCCGAGGACAAAAGATCACGCGAGTCCGAACAGCCGCGCTCCCTGATACACGATCAAGGAAGCGAGGACCGCAAAGACCATCATGAAAAAGAACTGGCCCACGGCCCATTTCCAGGACCCGGCCTCGCGGGCAACGACCGCGGAGGTGGGCAGGCATTGCAGGGCGTAGACGTAGAAGATCAGCAGCGAAATGACGGCGGCGGGCCCGAACATGGGGCGACCGTCGGCCCAGGTCTCGGCGGAGAGGCGCTCACGGATGTGGGCACGCGTCTCCTGCTCTTCCTCGCCTTCGGCGACCTCGACCCGGAAGAGCTGAGCCATCGATCCGACGAACACTTCGCGGGCCGCAAAGGAAGTGAGAATGGCCGTCCCGGTGCGACCATCGAAGCCAAGCGGCTTCACGACCGGCTCGATGAAATCGCTGATCCGTCCGACGACGGTATGGGCCATGACTTCCGCGGGGTCGTCGCTCTCGAGCTTCGGGTAGGTCGTCGCGGCCCAGAGGAGGATCATGAGGGCGAGGATGAAGGTTCCGGCCTTGCGGAGGAAGGACCAGCCCCGTTCGAGGACATGACGAAAGATATAACTCCACTGCGGCAGGCGGTAAGGCGGCAGCTCGAGCAGGAAATGGCTTTTTACCTCGTCGGGTCCCAGTCGACCACGCAGGATGCGGGCGACGACGAAGGCGGTGAGCGTTCCCAACACATAGATGGCGAGGAAGACGAGAGCCTGGGTCGCACCACCCTCGCTGCCGCCAAGAAGCATGGGAACGAGGAGGAGATAGACGGGAAGCCGCGCCGAGCAGCTCATCCAGGGCGCGACGAAGATGGTGACGAGGCGTTCCTTCGCCGAATCGATCGTGCGTGTCGCCATGACCCCGGGAATGGCGCAGGCGTAGGAACTCAGGAGCGGGAGGAATGCCTTTCCGCTCAGCCCCGCCCGTCCCATAACCCCGTCCATGAGGAACGCGGCCCGCGCCATGTAGCCGGAACTCTCGAGCAGACCGATAAAAAAGAAGAGAAGGAGAATCTGGGGCAGAAAGATCACGACCGCCCCGACCCCGCCAATGATGCCCTGGGTGAGCAAGTCCCGGAGGTCCCCTTCCGCCATGCGCGTCTCGACCGCTCCGGTCAGGGATTCCTGAAGCGACTCGATCCAGCCCATGGGGATGCCGGCGAAAGAAAAGATCGACCAGAAAAGGGCGAACATGATCGCGATGAAGCAGACCCAGCCGAAAACGGGATGGAGGAGGACGGCGTCAAGGCGATCCGAAAGATTCGTGCTGTGCAGGGTGGCCCGCCGGGCAGCGAGTTCTGCCGTCTTCAGTCCAAAGGCCCGACGGGACTCCGCGTTGTCCTTGTCCCAATGGACGACTTCCGGCGCGGCGGGAAAGGGATGGCGCATCGCCTGCTTCAGTTCGGTGAGCCCCTTGCCGCGATTCGCCTGGATAGGCACGACCGGTACTCCGAGTTCCTCGGACAATTTCACCGGATCGAGACGCAGCCCGGCTTTTTCCGCCACATCCACCATGTTCAACGCAACGATTGCGGGAATGCCGAGTTCGAGGATTTCGAGGGCCAGCTGGAGATGCCGTTCGAGATTGGAAGCGTCAAGGACACAAACGACAAGATCGGGCCGCGAATGACCTTCGTGCCGACCGGACAACACCTCGCTCGCCAGTTGCTGATCGGGCGATCCGCCTTCGAGGCTGAAGGTGCCGGGCAGGTCGATGAGTTCGAGACGCCGTCCGTGGGGGGTGAAGAATTCTCCCTTCTTCACCTCGACCGTGACTCCCCCATAGTTTCCCACCTTGGCCGAGGCCCCGCAGAGGGCGTTGAACAGAGTGGTCTTGCCTGCGTTGGGATTACCGGCCAGCGCGACCGTTTCGTTCGGGGATTCCATCTTCTTCGCTCAGGACGGCGATACCGGAGTGACCTTGATCTGCTCAGCCAGTTCGCTGCTCACGGCGAGGCGCGTCCCGCATACCGAGCAAATCAGGTTGCGACCGTTGGCCAGCTTCCGCACTTGCAGGGTCTCGCAAAATCCGAGGTTTCGAAGGCGATCACATTCCGGTCCATCCAGAGCCCGAATCATGAAATCGCAACCGACCTGCGCCTGCGAGAGGCTCTGCAGACTGTCGAGTTCGAGTTCTTTGACGGCTTGATGTGACATCGTCCTTGAAGGGAAAATGGTGTAATTGAGACACAGTTGCAACAGATATTGCGTGTTTTCACGATGGCGTTATGAGGCCTAGCAAAGATTGAACGGGATCGTTCAGACGCCACCCGTACCGGTCGATCGACGCGCAAGACTCGAATGAGTTTTTGCGGGCGGAATGGAGGCTGCTTTACGTAATCGCGCCATCCCTTCCTCACATGATCAACCGTTCCCGCCTCATCCTGTTCTCGTTGGTCGCGCTCTCGGCCCCTTGCCCGGGCCAGAACCGCTACGACGTCCGCCCCGCCTATCCGGCCCTGGTTTATCCAGACTGTCCCGTCAGCGTCGCCTTTACTCCCGGAAATCCTCCTCGGGGAGTGGTGGCCCTGCAGAGGGGACTGGTCCATGTCCTGCCGAAGGACCGCACCTCGTCCGATTCGCCGGTCTTTCTTGATCTGCGTCCCCATCTTAAGGACGAGATTCACTTTGAAGCCGGTCTTCACACCGTCGTCTTCCACCCCGATTTCGAGCGGAATCGTCGAGTCTACCTGTCCTACTCCCAATCGAATCCCCGTCGCAACGTCCTCAGCGTCATGACCGTGCCGGAAGGAGGTTTTGTCGCCGATCCATCGAGTGAACGCATTCTCCTCGAAATCCCCCATCAGCTCGCCGACCACTTCTCGGGAAGCATGGCCTTCGGCCCCGACGGCATGCTTTATTTTTCGGTCGGTGATGGCGGACTGCGCGACGATCCCATGCGGATGGCGCAGCATCCCTTCCTCCTCCAGGGAAAAATCCTTCGGCTGGACGTCGACACCAGGGCGGACGAACGGCCCTACCGCATCCCCGGCGACAATCCCTTCGCCGGCCTTCAGGAATGGAGGGGCGAGATCTATGCGCTCGGTTTCCGGAATCCCTGGGGCCTCTCCTTCGACCCGCAAACCGGAGAGCTCTGGGCCGCCGACGTCGGTCAGGATCGTTTCGAGGAGGTGAACCGGATTGTCGCCGGAGGCAACTACGGATGGAGCGAACGCGACGGCACCGAGCGCCTCGAGAGCCGACGGGACCAGGCTCCGTCGGTTCCCGCAAGCCCCTATCTCGATCCCGTTCACAGCTACTCACGCTTCAACGGCGACGGAATCTGCATCGTCGGCGGCATGGTTTACCGGGGCTCACGGCTCGGCGACCTGCACGGTTGCTACCTTTTCGGCGACTGGGGCACCGGGAAAATCTGGTCGCTCCGTCCGCCCGAGGACAGGAGCGCCCGTGCCGACGAGGTCAACCTGATCCACCAGGCGGCGGAGGCGGGATTCAATCCCGTGGGCATCTCTCCCGACGAAAAGGGAGAACCGCTCGTCCTCAACCACCGTGGGTGGCTCGGCGAACTCGTGCCGACGCCCGCCCCCTGAAATCAACGGGACTCGTCCCCATCACGACCCCTTTTCGATCACCGCGTAAGCGTTGTGGTTGTGGATCGATTCGAAGTTCTCCGCCTCGACCCGGTACCAAGCGATGCCCTCCTGCTGATTCGACGCCGCAGCCACGTTGCGGACGAGGTCCTCGACGAAAACGGGATTGTCGTAGGCCTGCTCGGTCACATGTTTCTCGTCGGGACGCTTCAGGACGCTGTAAAGTTCGCTACTGGCACAACGCTCGACGAGGCGAATGAGATCCTCGATCCAGATCGGTTCGCCGGAAAACTTCACCGCGTAGGTGACGATGCCGCGCTGGTTGTGGGCACCCCGCGCGCTGATCGCTTTGGAACAGGGACAGAGGGTGGTCACCGGCACGAGGACACTCACGGTGAAATCGGTTCGTTCACGCGAGGCATCAACATCGAAGATGACCTCGTAATCGAGCATGCCCTCGCGCCTGGTCACCGGAGCCGGCTTTTTCAGGAAAAAGGGAAAGCGGAACTCGACGTGAGCCTGCTGGGCGTGAAGTCGATCGAGCAACTCGGCCGGAATGCCGGAAATGGTGTGTACATCGAGAACCGGGCCGTGCGAGTTCAGCACCTCGACGAAACGGCTCATGTGAGTGCCCTTGTACTGCTTCGGCAGATCCACGGCCATCGAAATGGTCGCGACGGTACCCTGCTCGGAGTTCGCCTTGTCCCGGATACGCAGCGGATAGCGCAGGTTCTTCACCCCGACCCGGTCGATGGCGAGGTTGCGGGAATCGGGTTGGTTCTGGATGTCGGTGAGGTTCTCCATGCAAAGACAAAACCCCGGAACTCCGTTCCGGAACGGGTCTCCGGGGTTCACGCGGATGGGTTTCCGCCTGCGAAGGCACTAAAGGCGCTTACCAGGCCGGGTTCAAGTGCCACTTGGCGGCAAAAGGCTCAAGCTCGGGGCGCATCGGCCAGTGATCCGGCTGCGGGTCGAGCCCCTCGTGACGCACGCTGGCACCCTTGAGTTCCATGCAGCCCTCGTTGTTGCCGATCTCGAAGACTCGCTGCACTTCCTCGGGCGTAAGGGTGACCTCGGGCAGGGCAGCGAACTCCGAGATCTTTTCCTCGATGGGACGAGCGTCCTCGCCCGCCTCCTGGATGAAGGTGGGGCCGACGGACTTGACCGGAGCCTGGCTGAGGTTCCAGGCGCAAGCGAACTGCAGCATCGTGAGACCGTATTTCTCGGCGATGGGACGCATCTGCTCGAGCTTTTCGTTGCCGTGTTCGATCCAGCCCGCGGGACGATAGGTCCGGTGATCGCCATCGCGGAAAAAATGGCCCGGTTTCACATCGTCGTGGAAGATCCCGCCGAAATCGACGACGCGGGCGAGAATGTCGACGCCGTATTCATTGGCCACCGGGAGCACATAACGTCCCGGCCAGGGCTCCATCGGGTTGAGGATGATCATGGCCCAGGCGATGTCCTCGTGGAAGTGCTCGAGGCAGTAGGCCATGTCGATGGCGAAACCGTTGGCCGGCCCCGGGGCGATCCCGGTCATTTCGGTGAGGCCCTTTTCACGGAGTTTCGCCATGGCAGCCCAGACGTCGGGGCTGGAATAGCCGATCGAATCGGGATTGTGGAGCATGACGACGTCGAAATGATCGGTGCGGCAGCGCTCCGCACACTTGGCGGTGGCCCGCTCGAGATATTCGGCGTAACCCTCGGGACCACGCAGGTCGGGATCGGTGAAGCGTGCGTATCCCTTCGCTCCCGCGCGGACGCCGTCATAGATGTCATGCCCGATCATGGCGACGAGGCAGTAACTGTCGCGATCGAACCCTTCCAGGGCCTCGCCGAGCAGTTCATCTCCCTTGCCGATGCCGTAAACATCCGAAGTGAGGAAGGTGCGGACACCCTCCTCGTAGGCCTGGCGGGCGAGCTGCTTCCAGCGGTCCTCCTCGAGGCGCTGGCCGAAATGCATGAAGCGGCCCCCGCTCCAGGAGCCAAAGGCGGTTTTTGTCAGGTTCATTCGAACCTGTCGCCAAAAAGGAGCCTCCGGTCAAGGCGCGCGAGGGAGGGAAAATGCCTCCGGCCGGATAAAGCCCCTTTTTTGCAAAATCGGCCGAGCGCAGTGGTGTCCGCAGGATTCGTGTGCCAGATTCGCGCGATGAGCGACTCGCCCGCCAAACCCCCTTCCGTCGGTGACCTGACCCTCCTCGGTCACAGCGAAAACCGCCTTCCCCGGTCTCCCGAGGAGGCGAAGCTGGAGGTTTTCCCGAACCGAAATGCCGGCCGCAACTACTGGATCGAGCTCGATTACCCGGAATTCAGTTCGCTCTGCCCGGTGACAGGCCAGCCGGACACCGCCCACCTCACGATCCGCTACATCCCCGACGCCCTCTGCCTCGAGACGAAGTCGCTGAAATTCTACCTCGCCTCCTTCCGCAATCTCGCCTCCTTCAACGAGGACATCGTCAACCGGCTCCTCGACGACCTTTCTTCGGCCTGCTCGCCCCGGCGCATGATCGTGAAAGGGCGCTTTTCCCCGCGGGGAGGGATCCGCCTTACCGCCACCGCCGCCTTCCCTGACCCGGGCCTCGCCGAACTGGAGTGAAGATGAAAGTGGTCGTTCTCGTCAGCGGCGGGATGGATTCGGTCACCGCCCTCCACGCGGCCGCACGCGAGCACGAGGTCGTGACCGGGCTGAGCTTCGACTATGGCTCGAAGCACAACCATCGCGAGATCCCCTTCGCCACCCATCATTGTGGACTTCTCGGGGTGCCTCACGAAACCGTCGTCCTCGATTTCATGGACCGCCTCTTCAAGAGCGATCTCCTGAGAAGCGGCGGCGAGGTTCCCGAGGGCCACTACGAGGCGGAGAACATGAAACAGACCGTGGTTCCGTTCCGCAACGGAATCCTCCTCTCCATCGCCGCCGGCTACGCGGAGAGCGTCGGCGCGGAAGGTCTCGTCATCGCCGCCCACTCGGGCGACCACGCCATCTACCCGGACTGCCGCGAGGCATTCATGGAACTGATGGCCGCCGCGATCCGGGCTGGCACCTACGCGGGCATCTCCGTCCTGCGTCCTTTCATCCACGAACGCAAGGAAGGCATCGCGGCCATCGGGGCGCAACTTGGCCTCGATTTCGCGATGACCTGGTCCTGCTACAAGGGAGGTGAACTCCACTGCGGAAAGTGCGGCACCTGCGTCGAACGAAAGGAGGCCTTCGCCCTCGCCGGACTGGAGGACCCGACCGTCTACGAGCCGGAAAGTTGACCGTCAATTTGCTTGAATTCCAAACGGATCCGGGCTAAGCAGAAATCATGAGCGATCAGGACACTCCGCCACCGATGGACCCATCTTCGAATCCAGAAAATGACGCTCCTCCGCCCATGGATTCCGGAATGGATTCTGGATCCGGCACCCCAGGCGGATTGCCCACCGCAGCCCCCTCGACCGCCGGCGTAGGTCTCGGCCAGGGAAAACTCGGTGAATCCGACGAGAAGACGATGGCCATGCTTGCCCACCTCCTCGGAGCCTTCACCAGCTTCCTCGGCCCCCTCATCATCTGGCTGATCAAGAAGGAAGACAGCCCCTTCGTGAACGACCAGGGGAAAGAGGCTCTCAACTTCCAGATCACGGTGGCGATCGGTCTTTTCGCGGCGGGTATTCTCAATATCCCCCTCGCCTTCATTCCCCTCGTGGGCAGTTGCGTCGGCGGCATCCTCTGGCTCGGAGTCGGAATCGCGGGATTGGTTTACGCCATCCTCGGCTGCCTCGAAGCCAACAAGGGCACGGCTTATCGTTACCCCTTCGCGCTTCGTCTGATCAGCTGACGACCTCTTCCCCGAAACGTCCACCGAGGCGCCGCGCGTGAAATTTTCCAAGCAGGGCTTCCTGTCCCTCAATCCTCCCCAACGCGCCGCCGCCGAGCAGATCCACGGCCCCGTCCTCATCCTCGCGGGTGCCGGGACCGGCAAGACGCGGGTCATCACCACCCGCATCGCTGGCATGGTCTACGGGGACATTCCCCCACGCCAGATCCTCGCGGTGACCTTCACCAACAAGGCGGCCAACGAAATGCGCGAGCGGGTCGGGACGATGATCGACCCCGAGCAGGCCGAGGAGGTCACCATTTCGACCTTCCACAGCCTCTGCGTCCGCATCCTCCGCACCTGCATCGAGCGGCTCGGCTACAAGAAGAGCTTCTCGATCTACACCCAGAGCGACCAGCTCGGGCTCCTGCGCAAGATCATCGTGCGCATCGCGGGGAAGGACGAGAACCTTGACGCCAAGGTCGCCAACATGCTCATCAGCCAGGCGAAGAACACCGGGAGGATGCCGAGCGACAGCGAGGATGCCCTCATCAACGAAGTCTATCACGCCTACCAGCGGGACCTGAAACTGCTCAACGCCGTCGATTTCGATGATCTCCTCATTCTCGCGGTGCGGGGCCTCGATGAAAACCCCGACATCCGGCGCGAGTGGCAACACCGCTTCCGCTTCATCATGGTCGACGAGTTTCAGGACACCAACCATCTCCAGATGAGGCTCCTGAAGCTCATCGTGGGCCCCGAGCAAAACGTCTGCGTCGTCGGCGACGACGACCAGAGCATC
>JAGRPC010000301.1 GCA_020439925.1 Verrucomicrobiia bacterium
GGTCGGGATATCTCGGCGGGAAATCCGGACTGTTTGTCGTGCTCGAAGTGGAGGCGATCGGCAGGACGGGCGAGGCGAGGCTCTACAGTCCCGATCAGACTCCCGACGCCTTTCCGGTAACGAGCCTTTCCTTTGAAGAGGGGCAGCTCAAACTTTCCATCCAGTCGATCGGGGCCGCCTTCGCCGCCAAGCTCGGAGACGACGGTCGACTGATCGGTGCCTGGAAGCAGGGGCTGCTGCCCCAGCCCCTGACTCTCAAGCGATCGGAGCAGAGACCGGAGCGAGAGTGATGGGGAAAGCGGTCGCGAACCGCGATCCCGCAATCATTCGCCGAGTTTTGCCTTCACATCGTCCACGGTGAGACCGCCCACCGGCAGCTCGTAGCCGAGGGTGTCGCCGTTGGGCTTGAATCCACCCCCGTCCACATCGACGAAGATCGGGTTGTTGTAGGCGATGGGCTGCAGTTTCGATTGGGCACTGCTGCCGAATCCGGTCTGCAGGGTGTGCTTTTCCCCGATCGCCACGACAATGAGATGGGCGTCCTGCTGGAGCTTGAGCTTGAGGGTCTGGTCGAACTTCACGCTTCCGTCGGCGAAGAGGTCGGGATTCTTCTCCCGGGTGTAGTTGTATTCCGGGAGCTGCCGGCCGTTCACGAGCACCTGGACGCGGTCGATGTCGAGCCAGTCGTTGCACTGCACCCGGACCTTGAGCGCGACCTCTCCGCTGATCCGGTCGAGGCCACCCGCTCCGATCCCCGCGCCGGTTTCCACCTCGAGGTAGGGACCCGTGGAAAGGATCATGCGACCAGCCTTGGCGTTGCGGCTGATCTCGCGCCAGTCCACTTTTGCCGGTTCATCGGTCGAACTCTTCACGTAGGTTCGCCAGCCGCCCACGCCGTTTCCATGCACGTGGTGGGCATCGCAGACGGCGATAGCCCTGGGGGACAATCCCTGGTTGAGGAGCTGGAGCCAGATAAACTCACGGATCGGCGAGACGACACGGCCGGGGCCGCCACCTCGTGCGGGGGCCAGCTTGTAGGGGGCTGTCGCAAGGATCTCGCTGGCGCTGTAGTTCTGCACCTCGAGCCCGTCGAGAAGTCCGCCGAAATAGGCGAATCCGCCGTCGGCCTGCCCGTTCTTGTCCCGGTCGATGAAGTTTTCGATCATGTCGGGGTGGTTCACGTGGATCCAGCGGTCGGCTTCGGCTCCCTGCCAGTCGCGCAGGGTGATCGCGTTGAGGCGGGGATCCTTTTTCCAGACCGGAGCGCCCCAGTCCTGGAGTTTCGGATCGGGGGAGAAGGGGAAGGAATTGAAGTGGGCGCCCGATCCGGTCAGCTCCATGCCGGGCACGGTCTTCAGGAAGGGTGACAGCCCCAGTCGCTCGATGTGCGGCGCCCAGTCATAGAGCCGGTTGTGCTCGGTGGTGGGGGCGAATTCGACCTGTTCGGCGGCGAGATTGATAAGCCGATCGTCAGTCCCGCAGGTATTGTCTCCGCTCGGAGTCGAGTGATTGTGGAAGTCCGTCGAAACCCACCCGGGGGTCGCGAAGGCGCGCTTCAGGGTTCCGGTGAAGGAGTGGGTTGCGCCGGGCTGGAGATCCACCTCCTGTCGCAGGTGATGGTGCTCGGGGCCGCGCGTGACGATGACCTCGTATTTGCCCGGAGGCAGACCGACGCGGAACTGGCCGTTCTCCGAGAAATACTGGTCGACGCAGCCGCGGGCGCGGTCGGTGGGACCGAGATTGACCTTGGCGGTGTCACCGAGGGCATTGAACTGGGCCTTGCAGGGGGTGCTCTGGCCAGCCTCGTCCTTGATGTCGAAGGAGATGGAGGATTCGGGTCCGAAGGCGAAACCTTTGCTGGCTCCCGATTTGGCGGCGACTTCCGCTTTTTCGGGAATCGAGGCCCGTCCGATATCCTCCCCGGTGAGCGTGTAGCTGCCCGCGGGAAGCATCAGCTCGACGATGCCCTTTTCATCAGGATAAGCGGGAACCGCCTTGGCGGGATCGTCACCGATGAGGACACGTCCGTCCGTGACCGGGGCCTTGGTTTGCGCATCGGTCAGGGTGAGGGAGAGCCGGCCGATCGATTCGCCCCCCGTGCGGAAGGCTTCGACGTACCCGACGGCCTCTGCGGGAGAAGTGCCGACAGCGAGGAAGCGGGCGACGGTGATTGTCGCGCCCGGGGCCAGTTCCGTCTCGGTCTTCTCCGGAATCGTGGCTCCGCCTTCCGTCACCCAGGCATAAGCGTAGCCCGCCTTGTCGGCGGGATTGATGGCATCGGCCCATTGGATGCCGTTGAAGCTTCCCTTGCTCCGCATCTGGGTCCACTGGTCCGCGAGGGGCACCTTGGCCGCTTCTTTGCCCTCATTGGTGATCGTGGTCACGACGAGCAGGCCCGACCAGCCGTCCTTGAGCCGGTATTCGTGGCGTTTCGAAAGGCCTCCCGATTTGGCCGAGGAGGTGAAAGTTTCGAGGACGGCCTCACCGTCTTTCCCGGCATTGACGATGCGGACGTGATTGATCGGACCGCGCTGCCCTGACGGGGCGAAGATGGTGATCTGGTCGTTGTCCGCCTTCAAGAGGGTCAGGTCATAGAGGCAACCGGGTGTGATCCCGTCTTCGCCGTAGAAGGTGCTCATGTTCGCGCGGCGCAGGGGGAGGTTGCCGGAGACGAGAGCCGAGACCTTGTCGTTGCGGAGGACAAAATCCCCCACGATGCCGTCGGCCTCGCGTCCACGGGGACGCTCGTCGAAATTGCCCGTGCCGAGCTCGAACACCTCGGTGGCGGTAAGGGGGTGCAACAGCGATGCCAGGGCCGGCACGGCGAGGAACAACAAACGGGGGATTCTCATTCCGAGAGCATTTCGAAATTCCGCCCGAGGGAACAGGAGAAATTCGTCCTCGTATGCGTGAGGGCTCCGATGAGAAGGCTGAGGGATGGAGGCCGGCTTACTGCTGAGTCACCGTCTCAGCTCCCTCCAGCATGCCAGGGACCGAGAGACTGATATTCTCCTGCGTGTTTCCCGCGACCCTCGAATCGCGGATCGAGTTTTCGGTGCAGCTCGGGTCGTTGATGCGAATTCCCTGGGTCTTGTTTCCGGTGATCGAAAGGCGCTCGAAACGGTTCCGCTGGCAGGAACTGCCGGGAATCTCGCGGGTCTCGGCGACGAAGAGTCCCTGTTCGCCATTGTCCCTGAGGTAGAGGTGCCGGAAGGTGTTTTCGTTCGAATCGCGCATGAAGACTCCCTGGCTCCCGTTTCCGGTGCAGGTCGAGTCGACGATGAGGTTGCGGTTGAATTTCCAGTCCAGCGAGATTCCGGCGCTTCGGTTGTGGTGGAGCTGCAGTTGCTCGAAGACGCTGTCCTCCGTCTCGTAACAGGCGAGGCCATCGAACTCGTTGTTGTAGGACTCGAGATCGGAAATGTGGATGCGGCGGCAGTATTTCTCGAGAACGACTCCCCCTGACCGACAGTTGTGGGTTGCGAGGTTTTCGAGCCGGACATCCTCGGTGCCGCGCACGGTCACGCCGTTGTTGCGGATAAAGGCGAGCCCGCCCGAATCGCAGGGACCCCCGCAGCATTCGAACTGTTGGGCGCCACGGTTCCCGTCGATGGAGAGATGACCGATGCGGACGCCTTTCGTGATGCGGGCGACCGGCGTGGTTGTGCTGCCGACGACGATCACGGAACAGTTCGCTCCGTCGGTGAGCCTGAGAATCGTCTCGCGCCCGACGCCACGAAGTTCAATCCCGTCGCGATCGATCACGATGGCTTCGCTGACCGGAAAGAGGGAGGGGCCGAGCACGATCTTGCCTCCCGAAGACGGAAGGCTGCGGATCGCGGCATTGATCGCCTCTCCGTCCCCCTTTTCGAGATAAAGGGTGGTCTGTCCCTGGTCCTGGGAGGCGACGGCGGAATCCTGGCCGGAGCAGGCCGGCCCGGTCACGAAGAGGAGCGCGGCCAGGGCGTGGCCGAGCATCGACGGAAGGAGGGGGAGGGGAAATCTGAGTTTCATCGGAAGGCAGCCCGGGGCCGGAGGAAAGCGGGGAAGATGACCGGAACGGGAAGGTTTGGCAAGTGGTCCCGGGTCCTTCGCTCACCGGAATAACTGGTCCCAGAGAAGTTTGCCGGTGAGGGCGAGAACCACGCTCACAAAAATGACGCGGATGAAGGGAGCGCCGTGGCGGATCGCCATGCCCGCACCCAGCCGGCCGCCGAGAAGTTGTCCGGCGATCATCGCGGCAGCCACGTCGAAGCGGACAAGCCCGGCTCCGAGGAAGACGAGAAGAGAGGCGGCGTTGCTGGTGAGATTCGTCACCTTGGTGAAGGCGATGGAGCGGGTCAGTTCCATGCCGCGGAGGGCGAGGCAGGCCAGCGTCCAGAAGGCGCCCGTGCCCGGGCCGAAGAATCCGTCGTAGAATCCCAGGACCGCACCGGCGACGAGGGCAAATGCGGTGTTCCCGAGGCGTTCGCGGGAAACTCCGGCACCGAGCCGGGGACTCGCGAGGACGTAGAAGGCGAGGGCAAGGAGGAGCCATGGCACGATCTTGGCGAGGATCTCGTTGCTCACGAGGGTGACGACCCAGGTGCCGGCGGCCGCGGCGAGAAAGGTGACCAGCACGGCGAGCCGTACCTCGCGCCAGGAGACGAGTCCGGCGCCCGCATAGCGGCGAACGGCCATCGCGGTGCCGAAAACGCTTTGCATCTTGTTTGTCCCGAGGGCCATGCGGGGATCAAGCCCCGCCCAGAGGAGGGCAGGTACGGTGATCAGTCCTCCTCCGCCGGCGATGGCGTCGATGAAACCCGCGGTCAGCCCGGCGAAAAACAGGAGCAGGAGGATTTCCCAGGACATTGGACCAAAGTTTCAGCGCGCTTTCACCCGGAGGATCGTCCGATCATTCTCTGCGGGTGCCGAATCGGAAGTGGCGGAAACGGCGATGGTTTTCCGGAACTTCCGATCCCGCCCCCGTCGTGACCGGAGAAGGCGACATTCGTCGTCCCGCCCCTCTCCGGAAGCGAGCGGAAGAAGGTCGGCGCCGCTGAAAAGGGCGGCGGTGACATTGTTCCTTCCTCCGGGTGAGCTGCGGAAAAAGGAGACTCGGAGAAAACGGTTTCCGCGGGAACCCGCGAGTCGGAGATTGTCGGCGAGGGCTCCGTCGTTTTCGGCACGGAACCAGGCAAGGCCGCTTCGACGTTTCAGGTACAGGGAAAAAAGCTGCCCGGTTCCGGACGTGCCGTAGATCCCGTTTCCGACAGGGGTGTCGGAACGTGCCCCGACGCGCTCGTCGGGCAGATAATCGGGGGGAAGCGCTTCTCCGAGAAGGGAGAATCGCAGCTCATGGCCTCCGTCATAGGCACCGTGGACGATCAGTTCAGCGGGAAAGAGGCCGGGGGCCGGAGGATCGAAGATCACCGCGAGGGGACGGGACTCTCCGGCAGGAACGACGGCGAAGGAGCGGTGCAGCCGGAAGGCGGCGGCTCCCGCACCCGTGACGGAAAAGAAGACGGGACGAAATTCGTCGCTCCCGGTGTTGGTCACGAGATAGGCTCCGACAAGAGGGTTGTCACGTCGCCAGGTGAGAGTGCCGAGATTGGTTCCATCAACCGGATCCGGGGTATCGTCTCCGTTGGCGATGACCACGGACTTTCCGCTGAGAACGGGAACCGCGCCCGGATCGACGCCCGGGTCTTCGAAGGCCCCCAGGTCCACACGCATCCCGGAGAGGCGCGGAGACCCGATGAGGTCCTCGTCACCGGGATCGGGCTGATGACCCGGGGTTCCCTGCTCGCGGCCCGGGGATCCCGGGGCGAGGCGGAAGTCGTGGACGGAGGGATCGGAGAATTGCGGGTCGGCGACAAGGCTGTGGCCGTCCTGGTTGGAGGCGTTCCGATAGGCTTGAAATCCGGTGTAGTAGACGGTTTTCCACTGCCATTCCTTTGAACCGTTCGGCGAGAAGTAGAGTTGGTAGTCGAGGGCGTTGCCCGAGTTCTCGGTATAGGGATTTCCGATGAGCAGACCCTGGCCATTGGTCCGGAAGAGGTTGTGCCGGAACGTGCATCCGCGCACATCAAACTGGAGATAAAGTTCGCCATTCCCGTCGCGACGGGTGTCGTTCTCGAAGAAGGTATTGTTCTCGACGAGGCAGTTGCGGGTCGCGCCCCGCCGCCGATCGTAGCCGCCGAGGAAGAGTCCTCCAATGGTGTTGTGATAGAGGAGATTGTCCCTCACCGTAATCGCTTCGGTGGTGCGTCCGGCGTGTTCGCTGGCGAGCTCGATGCCGATGTTGGCGTGGTGGACGACGTTCCCCTCGATGAGGATGCGGGCCCCGCCGTCTACATAGAGGCCACCGGCGCTGGTGTCGCCTCCGCCGTTCGCCGGATTGCCGCCGTAGGCGGGATTGAAGGCGGAGTTGATGTGGAAGACCAGATTGCCCCGGCAGGAACCGTCGCGCGCCCTGTCGAGCGCTGGAGAAGGGGCCGTGCCCTCGTAACCGATGAAGTCGATGGCGATGTTGTTGCAGTCACGGACGACGTTGTCACGCACCTCGAAGGTGGTCACGTTGCCATTGAGGACGAGGGCCTCGCTCGATCCAAGCCTCAGGCCGTAGAGTTCGTTTTCCGCGATGAGCAGGTCGCTGATCGGCGTGGCGGCCGATCCGAAGACGGCGATCCCGTGCGCGTCTCCTCCGTCCAGTCCCCCGTAGCGGGTTTCGATTCCATGGATGAGGTTGCCGACGATCTCGATGTGATGGGAGGCATCCTCGACGAGGATGCCCACGGGCGTGAGATAACGGGTCGCGGTGCCGAAGTTCCTCAGGGTGAGACCCTCGATGCGGAGATGGCTCTGCCCATGAATGGCGATCAAGGCGTTCGAGTTGTCCGGATCGAAAGGGAGGGCGGTGCCGTCGAGGATGGGTTCTTCTCCGGGATAGGCTTTGAAAACGACGGGGCCGTCGACCGCGTTTCCCGAAACATCGATCTCGACCTTCTCCGAATAGACGCCCGCCCTGAGGTAGACGGTCGACCCGGCGGGAACCGTGGAAGCGGCTTTTTGGAGGGTCTTCCAGGGGGCCGCAAGGGATCCGGGATTCGCATCGGCACCGGCCGGGCTTACGTAATAATCCGCGCCTGCGGCCACATTCCACGAAAGGGAGGCGATGGAAATCAGGACGAAGAATGTCGACCGTTCGCAGGGCATTTGAGCAGCCATCTTAACTCTCCGGCGATGGTTGCGAAAGAGGCGAATCGAGAAGGCGGAAACGGCCTCGCCGCCGAAAGTTTCGCTTGACCGAACGGTCCTCCTTCCCAAAAGTTATCCATGGGTGATCTGCCACTTGGTCTCAGTTTCGACGACGTTCTTCTCGTCCCTCAGCGCAGCGGGGTCTTGCCTGCCGGAGTCGATATTTCCACGCGTCTGACGTCGGAAATTCCCCTGAACATCCCCGTCATTTCCTCGGCCATGGACACCGTCACCGAGGACGGTCTGGCCATCGCTCTCGCGAGAGAAGGAGGGCTAGGCGTGGTCCACCGCAATATGCCTATCGGCGATCAGGCCGACATGGTGGCAAGGGTGAAGCGCTCGGAAAACACCGTCATCGTCGATCCCTTCACCATCACCGCGGACATTTCCCTCGCCGCGCTCCAGCAGATCATGCGCGAGAAGGGAGTCAACGGGTTTCCGGTCATCGACGAGAACCGGGTCCTTGTCGGCATGGTGACGAGCCGCGATATCTGGTACATCAGCGACGAAAATGCGCCGGTCTCTTCGGTGATGACCCCGCGGGAACGTCTCGTGACGGCTTCGGTGGACACGAAGATCGAGGATGCCCACCGCATTCTCCACCAGAATCGGATCGAGAAGCTGCCCCTGGTCGACGGAGAAGGCCGGCTCGCCGGTCTCATCACCGCCCAGGACATCGAGAAGCGCAATCGCTTCCTCAACTCCGCCAAGGATGAAAAGGGGCGCCTCCGTGTCGGGGCCGCCATCGGGGTAGGGGACGATTGTTTCGAACGCGCCCGAGGTGTCATCGAGGCGGGAGCCGATGCCGTGTTTATCGACGCGGCCACGGGTCATACCGAGCGAGTCCTTTCGGTGATCGAAAAGCTGCGAAGCGAATATGGCACCCCGGTCGTGGCCGGCAATGTCGTCACCGCTCAGGGTGCCGAGGACCTGATCTCGGCCGGGGCGGCAGCGGTCAAAGTCGGTGTCGGGCCGGGTTCGATCTGCACGACCCGGGTTATCGCGGGAGTCGGAGTGCCGCAGTTCACCGCGATCCAGAATGTCGCGACGGTTTGCCGGGCCAAGGGAGTCCCGCTGATCGCCGACGGGGGCATCCGTTACTCGGGGGATTTCGTCAAGGCCATGGCCGCCGGAGCCGATCTTGTCATGCTCGGTTCCCTCCTCGCCGGGTGCCGTGAGAGCCCCGGAGCGACGGTGCATTACCAGGGACGCACCTGGAAAGAGTACCGGGGCATGGGTTCCCTCAAGGCGATGCGCAAGGGTTCGGGAGACCGCTACGGGCAGAATTCCTCCGGAAAACTGGTCGCCGAGGGGGTTGAGGCCCGGGTGCCGTATCGCGGTCCGCTCGCTGACACGATTTTCCAGCTGCTCGGCGGTCTCCGCAGTGGCATGGGTTATGTTGGCGCCGGCAATCTCGAGGAATTGCGGCAGCGAGCGACCTTTGTCCGGATCACGAGCGGGGGGCTTCGCGAGAGCCACGCCCATGACATCACCATTACCGAGGAACCGGTCAACTACCAGCCCGCGAGCTGAGTCCGGCCCTTCCCCGTGGGCTCCGCCTGGGGTCGCCATCTTTCACCTTCCTATCATTCATTTTATCCCACCGCGGCCGCAGTCCGCGCCTTCCATGGACCATCCCATCGCCGTCATTGATTTTGGATCGCAGTACACGCAGTTGATCGTGAGGCGAATCCGCGAGCTTGGATATTTTTCGAGACTCTACCAGCCGGGAGAATTGCGCGAGACGGGAAAACCCGCTGCCGTGATCCTTTCGGGGGGGCCTCGTTCCACTCGCGAGCCCGATGCCCCCGATATCGACTTCGACTATCTCGTCGGAATGGGCGTCCCGGTGCTGGGTGTCTGCTACGGGATGCAATTGCTGAACCGCAAGTTCGGAGGCGAGGTCGCGCCGGGCAACACGCGGGAATACGGACCCGCCACCCTCATGATCGAGGAGGGCAAGGACAGCCTCTTTGACGGACTGAAAGGCCATTCCCAGATCTGGATGAGCCACTCCGACACCGTCAGTGTGCTTCCGGAGGGATGCCAGGTGACCGGGCGCAACCTCGACGGGATTCCCGTGGCCCTGAAATGGAACGATCGGTTCCAGGGCATCCAGTTCCACCCCGAGGTTTCCCACACCAAGGAAGGCGTGGAGATGCTCAAGAATTTCCTCGCCCAGGCGGAGGATCTTCCCCGATTCAAGATCGCCTCTTTCAAGGACGAACTCGTCGACCGTGTCCGTGCCGAGGTCGCGGGACGCAAGGTCGTCTGCGGAGTTTCCGGCGGGGTTGACTCATCCGTCCTCGCCGCGCTCCTGCACGAGGCGAAAGTGGACACCCGCAACATCTTCGTCGACACCGGTCTGCTCAGGGCCAACGAAGCGGAGGAAGTCGAGTCCCTCTTCGCCGAGGTGGGAATCGAGATTGAAACCATCGACGCGTCCGAGCGGTTTCTTACCGCGTTGAAAGGCGTGACCGACCCGGAGGAGAAACGCCGCATCATCGGACGTCTTTTTGTCGAGGTTTTCTTCGATGCCGTCGGCGAGGATGTCGAATTGCTGGCCCAGGGTACTCTCTATCCGGACGTGATTGAGAGCGCGACGAGCGGTTCGATCGCCTCGACCATCAAGACGCACCACAACCGTGTCGACCGCATCATGCAACTCAAGAGGGAGGGGCGTGTGATCGAGCCGCTCGACGAGTTGTTCAAGGACGAGGTGCGCGAACTCGGGCGGGTTCTCGGCCTGCCCGAACGGGTCGTGGGACGCCATCCCTTCCCCGGACCCGGGCTTGCCGTGCGTTGTCCGGGAGAGGTGACGGAGGAAAAACTGGAGATCATCCGCCAGGCCGACAAGATCTACATCGACCTGCTTCGCCAGCGTCACTGGTATGACTCGGTCTGGCAGGCTTATGCGGCGATCATTCCGGTGAAGACGGTCGGGGTGAAAGGGGACGAGCGGAGTTACGAGTATGCCCTCAGCATCCGCGCGGTCACGAGCGAGGATGCCATGACCGCCGAATGGGTGCACCTGCCCTACGAGCTCCTCGCAGAGATCTCGAATCGCATCCTCAACGAGGTTCCCGGAGTCAACCGTGTGCTTTACGACATTTCCACGAAGCCTCCGGCAAGCATCGAGTGGGAGTGAAGTGGATCGCGGATTCCTCGGTCAGGGTTGGGCTTCCGTGAAGAGCTTGCGGATCGTTTCGATCGGCACTGCCGACTTGATGACCATCTGGAGATTGTCCTTCTTCCCCTCGTTTTCGTCGTAATAGATCGAGTTGGTGGAAGTGGCGATGCCGACCAGTTCTCCGCTCGTGTTGAAGACTCCCGAACCGCTGGAACCCTTGGCGAAATCCGCCGTGATCTGCAGTCGTGGCACGCGTGATTTGGGATCCAGATATTTCCTGGCAAGAAACCCTTTCGTGAGGGTGTAGAAGTGGGCGTCCGGGTGGGACATCACGAACAGTTCCTCCCCTGTTCTTGTGTTTCCAGCGAGAGGCACATGGGCCATGCCGATCGCGCCCTGAAGCTTCACGAGGGCGAGGTCCTCGGCCCGCGAGGCGGCCACCACCTGCTCCACGGGATAGATCACCCCGTCCGCCGTCATTGCCCCAAAGGTGATCGCTTCATGAAAATCGAGGACGTGGTAGTTGGTCAGGACCAGTCCGTCGGGAGAAATCACGACTCCGCCCGCGAGGTTGGCGTGATGTTTCGAGCATTTGTCGCAGAGGTAGAGATGTCCGAAGACGAGGGTCGCGGCACGCGCGCGGGCCACGGTGTCGGAACCCTTGGCGGGGACGATGGCTTCCGGAATGATTGGCGGGTCCATCGGGCCCGCGTTCCGCAGCTGCCGGGAGATCGCCGCGCCCGTCGTGAGACCGCCGGCTTCGAAAAGCTCCGTCAGTCGGGTCTCGAAGGAGGACTTGATGGCCGCATCGTCCACGAACTCGTCGGTCGCGAGGGACCCGCAGGCCGAGCCGACGAGAAGTACGCCGAAGAAGAGACGGCGGAGGAAAACGTACGGGATTCGGTTTTTCCGGACCCCGGGTTTTACGAAAATCGGCATCGGTCGCGCCGGTGGAAATGCGCGCTTCACTTGAAATTGATTTTTGCTTCCGGGAGCGCTTTCTGGAGGGCTTTGACGCCTGATTCGGTGACTTTGGACTGCCACAGATAGACCGCCTCGAGTGAGGAAAGGCCCTTCAATGACTGCAGCCCTGCATCGGTGACCTGGGTGTCGTGAAGATTGAGGTAGCGCAATTCTTTCAAGCCGGCGAGACGGGCGATTCCGGCATCCCCCACGGACGTGCTGGAAAGATCGAGGCGGACGAGACGCGGTGACTCCTCGACGAGAGCGAGAGCGGCATCGGTGGCGGCGGAGCGCGAGAGATCGAGGTGAGCGATCGACGCGGCGATGGGTTTAGCGGCGAGGATCTGTTCGTCGGTGGCCGGTTCGGCCGCGAGGCGGAAGTCCACCGAGAGAAGCGGGCTGGTCTCGGCGAGTCGCGCGACCCGCCCCCCGGAGGCGGTCACTGATTCCCAGGATTTTTCCTCCGGCATGGAAAGTCCTTCGCCGAGTCGTTTGTAGACTTCCTGGAGCTTGGAGACCGGCACTTTCGTTCCGGAGTTCGAGAGGTCGGCGGGCTTGCCGGTGAGGTTCCCCTGCCAGCCTCCGAAACTGGCGCCTTCATCGATCCAACGCTTCAGAAGATCGACCTCGGCTGTGGTGAGGGGTTCCGCCTTGTCTTTGGGCGGCATGAAATCCTGATCGTCCGGTGGCAGGGTGACGCGTTCGTAGATCGGACTCTCTCCCGACTTGCCCGCGACGAGGACGGCTCCGTCTTCGCTGCCGACGAGAATGGCCCACGCCGCGTCGAGGCGGAGTCCTGCCTTGGGTTTCACCGTTTTTCCGTCCTTCTCGTAGGGAGCCTTGTGACATTCCATGCACTTGGCTTCGATGACCGGAAGGATCTCCTTTTCAAAGGAGACCGCAGCCGAGGAAACTCCTGGAATAAACATCGAGAGGAGAGTGAGGGCCGGGATCGTTTTCGTCATGGGGGAAGCTTCCGAAATCACGGTGAACTTCGCAACGGAAATCATCGCTTCGTGGAGGCGACGGGATCGCGCCCCCGACTCGATCGATCACGGCGTCGTGGCGGCGGTCTGCCACTCGAGGATCCATGCCACCAACTCCCAGATTTCCTCCTCTTTGAGGGTAGCCGCATATCCGATCATGGGGGTGCCGTTGAGGCCGGTCGAGATGGTTCGGTAGAGGTCGCGAGGCGAGTCTCCCGACTTGTGGTGGGGAGCCGCGAGCATCGCCGGTGCGATGGGGAATCCCCAGGCGTCTATCAGGCCCTTGCCCGCCTCGCCGTCACCTTTGCCGCTGGTGCCGTGACAGGAGGAACAGAGGAGGGAGAATCTTGCCTTCCCCGATTCGGCATGAGGAGATCGCTCCTCTGGCGAGGCAAGCCATTCGGGTGGATCCGGTTGGGAAATGGGGGAAGCGGCGAGGGTGGGATCTTTCCAGGCCCTCGAGAGGTTCTTCAGGTAAACGATCAGGGCGTCGACCTCCTCGTCGTGGAGCTGGGAAAAAATCGGCATCGCCGTGCCCGAGATCCCGCTGCGAATGGTGCGGCGCAGGTCTGTCTCAACCGGGAGGGTTCCATAGGCCGTGGTACGGAACTTGAAGAGGCCGGAGCGGAAGTTCCGGGGTTTGACCTCGAGTTCCGCCGCCCACGGGCCATTGCCGCGGCCGGTGGTGCCGTGGCATTCGACGCAGTGCCTCTGGTAGACATAGCGTCCTTTCATGTAGAGATGGATCTCCTCGCGCTTGTCGGAGACATCGTTTTCAGGGGGCTCGTCTGCGCAAAGAAAGGTCGAAACCGCCAGAGCCGCGCTCACGCAGATCCATCGAATCGAACGAATAGGAGAAGGAAGGGGCTGGTGGACGTAGTCCATTGCAGAAAAGGAAAATAATCCTGTTCTCTCGCTCTCCCGCTAGTCGTGAATTGCCATAGGCTGTTCACTTCTTGCGGGTAAACTTGTGGCGGATCTCACTCGCAAATCCCCAGTTCGTGCAGCCGTGCCCGGATCGTTTCGCGTTCGGTCGGGTGGAAGCGGTGAAACGGAGCGGCCATGAAGTCGTCGCAGACGCCGAGGATCGAGAGCGAACATTTGAGACCCTTGATGATTGCGGAGCCGTGCCTGCCCACCCGGTAGATCGATTCGCTCAGATCCATGACCCGTGCGCTCAGATCGCGGGCAAGTTGAAGGTCTCCCGACCTGGCGGCCTCGTAGAGGGCGACATAAAGGGCGGGATGCAGATTCGCACCTCCGTTGATGCCCCCGTGTCCGCCGAGGAGGACCGACTCGGCGAGCAGTTCCTCGGGGCCGACGAGGAAGGACCAGTCGGGACGCTGCGATGCGGCGAGGCGTCGCATGCGTCGGAAGTAGACGAGGTCTCCGGAGCTGTCCTTCAGTCCGACAATCGATTCCTGATCGAGCGCCCATTCGACGACCTCGGCGGAGAAGGAGGTCTTGGTCAGGGCGGGCATGTTGTAGAGCATCAGCGGCAGCTCGAGCTCGGGGAGGAGTTCCTCGATGAACTCGCGCAGCTCCGGTTGTCCGGCCGGAAAGTAGAAGGGAGCCGAGGTCACAACCGCATCGGCCCCGCAGGTGGCGGCATGGGCGGCGAGCGCGGCGGACTCGACGAGGGAGGTGTCCGTGATCCCCACCAGCACCGGCACACGTCCGGCGGCGAGGCGGCAGGTTTGTTCGATCAGCTCGCGACGAAGGCGATAACTGAGACTGGGGGCCTCCCCCGTGGTGCCCAGTGCGAAGATGCCGGAAACTCCGCCCCGGATGAGTCTTTCGACGAGGCGTTCGAGACCGGCGGAGTCGAGGGTGTCACGACCGCTGAGCGGTGTGATCATGGGCGGGATGATTCCCTGGTAACGTGGATTCATGAAAGGAGGATGAGTTGAAGTGAATGGAGGTGGATCGGTACGTTCAACGTGCCTTCGTCAGCTTGCTGACTCCCAGCCCGATGAGGAAGATGGTCAGGGTTCCGACGACAATGGTGAGGTTGGCGTGGAGAGCGGGTTTGAGGTGCGCGGGAACCCAGGAGGAACTCAGCCAGAAGATGGCGAGCACGCCGATGATGACTCCGGTGACGGCAGCCGCATTTCCCGCTTTCCTGACGATGAGCCCAAGCAGGAACAGTCCCAGCATGCCCCCCGCGAAGATGCCCGAGAGTTGCCACCAGATGTCGAGGATGTTCTTCGCGTTGCCGGTGAGGAGGAGTGCGGTTCCGGTGGCGACAACGCCCCAGAAGACGGTGGCTCCCCGGAGGACCCGCATCGCCTCGGTTTCGGAAACGGTCCGGTTGCGGCGAACGAGGCGGGTCCAGAGGTCTTTCAGGGTGATCGTCGCCGAGCTGTTGAGGCTGGTGTCGATGGTGCTCATCGCGGCGGCGGCGAGAGCGGCGAGAATAAGCCCCCCGACCCCTGCCGGGAGGTGATTGGTCATGAAATGCGGCATGACCGAGTCCTCGAACTTCCGGTCTCCGGCCATGGCCTGGATGCCGGCGAGTTCGTCGGGGCGGACGCTGTAGTAGCTGTAGAGGAGTGAGCCGATGAGGAAGAAGA
>JAGRPC010000027.1 GCA_020439925.1 Verrucomicrobiia bacterium
CCATGATGAAGCCGTAGACGATCTGGAGCACGAGCAGCAGCATCGCGGCGGCGAAGAACCAGTAGGCGATCTTTTGGGATTTGAATTTCATGGAGTCGGGAATGTTGGAAAGGGTTGACCGGGGGACGCGAAATGGATCTCAGTTGGCGGGCGCATGGGCCTTGAGCCCGAGGAGGAAGTCGACCATCTGCTCCACCTCCTGCGGCGAAACGAGGGCGGGGACGAGATTGGGCATCGGGCTCCCGGGTTTGAGTTTTTGCGGATCGGAAATCCAGGCGATCAGTTCCTCACGTGTTTTCCTCTGGAAGACGAGATCGAGCGCGGGGGCCGGCACCACCTCGCCGGTGACCGCGTTCGGCAGCATCACACCCGGCATGCCCTTGCCGAGGATGCGGTGGCAGCCGGTGCAGGATTTCTGCTCAAACATCGCGGGCAGCGGGATCGTCGCCGCCACCGCCGCAGGCAGTTCCCCGCTCGCATTCGACGCAGAAGCGGCGGCAGGCTGCATCAGCTTCTTCAGGGGAGGTTCGGCCGGGAAGCCGTTGAGATCGACCTTTCCACACCAGTCGAGGAAGGCGATGACCTGCCCGATCTGCTCGTCGGTGAAATCATACTTCACCATCCTGCGTTGCCCGGGAAACATCGCCTCGGGATCTTTGATGAAGACCTTGATCCAATCCTTGCCGCGCCGCTCAACCACCTTGGTCAACTCTGGCGCATAGTAGGCTCCCTCGCCGAAGAGGGTGTGGCAGCCCATGCAGTTGTTCTGTTCCCAGAGCCTTTTCCCCGCGGCGACCTCGGGGGTGATCTGGTCGGCGTTGGTCTGCGCGGGCACCTTCCGGTGGGTGTCGATCGTGAGGAGGAGGAAGATCCCGGTGAACACGGCGGTTCCGCCGAGAAAGAAGGCGCGGGCCTGGAATTTCGAGAGCATGGGACAAGCGGGGTGGGTTGAACGCGGGTCAGAAAACCTGCGTTTCATCCACAACTTATCAAAGACACCCCACTTCTCCTTGACTTGCGTCAAGAAAGGGCGGTTTTATCGGATTCGTTCCATGATGCGTCCCCCTCCTGCCCCCAGCTTTGCCGAGACGCGGAGAATTCTCGACATCCTCCGGTCGACCCGTCTTTTCGCCGAGCTCGGCGACGTCGACCTTCGCAATATCGCGCTATGCGCCGAGATTCGCAGCGTGCCAAAGCGCACCTATCTATTCCACGAGGGGGATTCGCCTCACGGGTTCTATCTCATCGGCAAGGGCGTTGTGAACGTGCATCGCCTCGACGAGGAGGGTCGCGAGACGGTCATCAGGATCTTCCGCGAGGGCGAGTCCTTCGGGGAAGTCTTTCTGGCGGACGGCGGACCGAGTCCGGTGAGCGCGCGCACGGAGGCGAGCGCAACCCTGCTACTTGTGCGCCGGGCCGATCTCACCCGCATGATCGCCGGCCAACCCGGGATCGCGATGCGCCTGCTCGCCTCGATGAGCCGGCACCTCCGCTCCCTCGTCGACAAGCTCGGAAGTCTGCAACATCGCACCGTCGCCGAACGGCTGCGCGAGTGGCTCCTTCTTCGCTGCCCGGAGACGGCGGGATGCGAACCGGTCAAGGTGCGGCTTCCCTCCAAGAAATATCTTCTCGCCGCCGAGATCGGCACGGCACCGGAAACCCTTTCCCGCAATCTCGCCCGGCTCAGGGACCATGGCTGGATCCTGCCGTCGGGCGACACCATCACCGTCCTCGATCCGGAGGCCTTCGCCTCCGCCGATCTCGGGTCCTGAGACGGATCCCCGGGCCGCTCAATAGACGATATCCACTTCGAGAGTCGCCCGGTTCACATCCGGCTGGCCGTTCTCCCCCTGAAACGCAGCCCCCTTCGCGAGGACCGTGACACGCTCGGTGAGCGCCTTCGACACGACCAGGTCGACTTCGTTCCCGAAGGAGAGATCGAGATCATCGTCCCAGAAATGGTGGTAGCTCATGGCGAGCTTGATCCCTCCCGCCACCGTCGTGGCAACCGTGGAGTAGAGATCGGTCAGGCCTCCGGCGGGAGTGTTCACGAAGCGGTCCGCATAGCCGTTGAACTTGTGGAGGGTGGCGAGGGGAAACTGGTAACCCACTCCGTTGTCCGAACCGAGATACTCGTATCCCACCGACGCGTTCAGCCCCTCCACCAGATCACGCGAGACTTCGGCGCGGGCGTAGTTCGCGGAATAGTCGAGCGGATTTTGCGCTCCGTCGGTCTGATGGGCGTATTCGAGGAGATAGTTCGACCCGGCAATCCAATCACCTGCGAGCCTCAAACCGTAGCTGTTGCTGCTGGTGGTGTCCCCGGCCTCATTGTGGAGATCGAGGAGGTAGGCGTAGGTCGTGAGAGTGCCGATGGCGAGCCCTTCGTATTTCGCGTTGAAGAGATGAGACTGCCCCTGGAAGTCGGTCGAGAGCGGCGCGACCGCTTCGGATCCGAAAATGCGGTTTACCTGCCAGACATAGCCGTAGTAGACCGTCCAGTCCTCCGCGGGCTTCAGGGTGAGCGCGGCCGCGTCGAGGGTTTGCATGTTCTGGCGCCAACCCACCGTGCCGACATAACGCTGGTCGTCGAGGTTGACACCCTGCCGCCCCGCCTTGATCGAAAAAAACTCCGAAGGAGCGGCGTAGGAAAGCCAGGCCTGGTTCATCTCATGGGACTCCGGGTCGGCGATGACCGTTCGGTTTGCCGGACCGTTGCCATTTCCGGGATTGTAGGCGTCGCGATCGGCGGCCAAGGTGCCCTCATACTCGACGAAGGCTTGTACACCGCCAAACTCGCGTGTGAGCAGTCCCAGCCGGTTCCGCATCGTCGCAGCGTGGGATGGATCGAGTCCCTCCTGATCGCCGTACTCATACCGGAGCCGGATATCGACGGTGGGATCCACCAACTCCGGGACCGCGTCGTTCAACACGAGCGTCTTGCCGGAATGATCCCCTCCCATCGAAGAGTCACACAAAGCGGAGAAAAGCCAAAGGGCTGTCAGACGGAACAGGCGGGTCTTCATGGGGTTATCAAGGTTGCTCCGAAGCGAAGCAGAGGCATCCGGTTATCGCAATGCGAAAAGTCGGTCATTTTGAAGGAGCCGCATCGCGGAGTTGGGCATCATGAAATCTCGCAGCCAAAGAAGAGCCGCCCCGCAAAGCGGCAGCGAGGTTTCGCGGACCGAACCTCCTGTATACGAGAGGATCGATCCATCCTCCTGAACATGGAACGCAGGCGGAAAACTGCCTTTTCCCGCTCGAACTTCAGATCAGTTTACCACACTGGATCACGCCCGCCGTCGGCGAACCGTTTACAGATGCTTTCAGCACGAAGTGCACCATCAACCAGGCGACCACTTGGTGCCTGCGCGAGCTAAGCCCGGAATCGCTGATGCCGATCGCGCTCTTCAGATTGTCCATCGTGTCACACCGGGCGAGGACTCCAATCATCGGACCGGTCACGGCAACCACCATCAGGAGAAAGGCACCCTACTCAAGGCCACCCGTTACGTGTTGTGACCTAGTCCATGCGACTTGCTGTAAATAAGGTAGTTCCACGAATCATAGCATCCTCAAACGTTGACAAACGTCATCGGTGTTGTCAATTTTGTTGTCAACATGGCGAGCGTTTACAAACGGAAGCAATCCCCGGTCTGGTATGCAGCCTACTTCAGGGCGGATGGAAGTCGAGTCCATCGCTCCACGGGCCACAAGAACAAGCAGCGGGCTATTGAGGTGGCCGTGGAATGGGAAAAGGCCGAAGCGGCTGCCTTCAAAGCCCATGCCAATCTGCAACCCGAGATTGCTGCCGTTGTGGCGAAGGCCGGGCGCGAGGCGAGCGCGGGGCAGTTGACGCTCGACAAGGCACGGCGGCACCTCATGGAGATCTACCGCCTCTGTTCGAACGAGGAGTTCCCCGCCTACTCCATCAAGGACTGGCTGAAGCACTGGCTTGTCGAAAACCGGAAGCGGGTCAGCGACGCCACGATGGTGCGCTACGAGAATTCGGTCTCTGCCGTCCTTGCTGCCCTGGGTTCCACCCAGAAGAAAGACCTCACCCTTCTGACGACGGAGGATGTTCAGCGGGTGCAGAGCTCGCTGGCCAAAGGGGACACCAAGGCGAGCACCGTCAATTTCAAGGTCCAGGACTTCAAGAACGCGATCCGCGCCGCCTTCGAGCAAGGCATCATCGACCGGAATGTCGGCCTCCCGGTGAAGCCCCTGCCGACCGAGGATAGCGAGCTCCGGGGAGAGTTTACCATCGTGGAAATCCGAAAACTGATCGCGGTGGCCACTAAGGATTGGAAGGGTGCCGTCCTCATCGCCGCCCAGACGGGTCTGAGGCTCTCGAACATTGCAGACCTGGCCTGGAGCGAAGTCCATCTGAAAACCCGCGAACTGGTGCTGACTCCAGTGAAACAACGCAAGGGCAAGGCCGAGGTCATCTGTATCCCGATGACCGGCACAGTCCATCACATGCTTCAGGAACAGGCCAAGGGCAAGAAGCCACTCGAAGGACCCGTCTTCCTTACCCTCGCCGGCCGGAAAAAGGCGACCTTGAGCACCAGCTTCCGAAATCTGATGAACAAGGCGGGCATTCCCCGCGAAGCTCCCCTCCCCGGCGGTCACACCGGCGTGCGCAGCTTCCACTCCCTACGGCACTTCTATGTCTCAGCCCTCGCCAATGCCCAAGTTCCCGAGGATGTGCGGAAGACGCTGGCCGCTCACAAGTCCGGGGAGATCCACCGCATTTACACTCATCACAACAAGGAGACATTGCGCAAGGCGGTAGCGACCTTGCCAAAGTTGGACGACGATGATTCAAAAGTTTGAGTACCGTCCCCCGTTTTGCTCTAACTCGGCGGGATAACCAGCCTCGGGGCCCAACCTTTCACTCCGAGTGCCCTAACTCCCCTCGAAATCGAAAACCGAAACTTTAACGGCACCCCCCCCTATAGCGCCTCCTGCCTCGTCATCCGCGGCACCGCCGCCGATTCGGACGGCTCGATCGCCTCGATGAGCGGCAAGCTGAACAACACGTCCGTCTGCGCATCAGGCACGACCTCCTGGTCGGTCAACGCCGCGCTCAAGACCGGTCGCAACACCATTAAGGTCCAGTCCGTCGACAATCTCGGCCTGCGCTCTTCTTTCGTGACGGTGACGAGGCGCGGAGGCGCAGACGAGGAGAACGACCGTTAGCGTGAAGCGAATCGGGAATCTGGATCGGGAAAGACGACATGGAGATGGCTTTTGCGAATCTTTGGGGCGCTGCGCACGTTCTTCCCGGGAATCGGCCCGAAAAAATTTCGAGCGCAGCCGAAACCTGCCGCCTTTGCGGTCCCGCGACGATGGCGAGCCAATGCTTGGGATCTGCATCAGGGTTACTTCAACTACTGGCTCCCCACGCCCATCAATTCGACCCGGAAAAATCAAACCCGGTCAGGCTTGCGACCTGACCGGGTCGGATTTCACAAGAGAATGGGTGACGAGGGATTTCCCCCGCATGGCATCGTGACGGAAATCAATTCGCGAAATCCGGGGCGGTGGCTTCCCGGGTGATGCGCACGAACCGAGGGAAAATGGAACGCGAAAGGGAGCGCAACAATTTTCAACTCCTCGCCTCGAGCGAAGTTGATGCATTCACCTTCGCATTTCCGATGCAACTGCGACGGTCACCGGTGGATAGGCATTGAACTGAAGGGCGGGGGGCGTTACATTGTTTTTGTTATGGTGCGGGAATTTTTTGACTTTTTGTCGTTCACCGCGTTGCTGGTGCCCTGGGTTCTGATCATTACGTCCTTCTTCATGTAGGCCCCGAAGGCACAGAGGGCGAAGGTTGACGTCGGCTGGGGCTGCCCCAGGTCTCATTATGCACTGCGGGGTGGCTTCGATTCTGGTGACAGCTAAAAGAAAACCCGCCCCTGCATGCAGGCGGATTTTCCCTCACCAGACCTCCTTCACGCATTCGGGAGGGTCTGATCACAGATGACCGCACATGGGCCGGTGCTGGCAGGCTTCCGCCTCACGTTCCGCGATCAGATCCGCCATCCACACCGGATCGCGCCCGGCGTCGGCGAGGCAGGACTCGAGGCTGTCGGCACCGAAGTGCTCGAGCAACCGGGCCGCCATCTGGCGCTTGCGTGCACTGATCCCGGAGTCGCTGAGGCCAGTCACACTCTTGAGGTCGCGCATCGTGTCGCCCCGAGCGAAGGCCCCGATCATCAGGCCAGTCATGGCATCGCCTGTCCGGAGGAAGTCCTCCCAGTCGAGGTTGCGGGCGGCGGCGAGTGAGGGGTCCTCATCGTTGCAGGCCAGTGCTTCGCCGATGGAAATGGATTCGCCCGTCTCCGGGTCGTTCATCTCCTCCTCCACCGAGGTCAGTCGACTGCGTCCGTCGAGCTGGGCAGCGGGGCTCAGAACATCGGCGCGTCCGGCGTAGGTGCTGCGACGACCGGTGAGCAACTGGCGCGTGGTGTAGTAGGCAATCGAGGAGGCTGCGACCTCCTTGCCTTGCCGCTCGGCCGAGTCGAGCATCTTGGCAGCAATGGCGAGGCCATCCTGGTAAAGCTCCTCGGGGTCATCCGCCCCGACCCGGGGCAGGTAAATCGAGGCGGCTCTGAGGCGGGGTGCGATCTCTTCCAACAACATCCAACCGGCATGAGGTGTCATGGGTGGGGTCTCCTTTCATTGGTTTTGGTTTCAGTGAACGGAGAGACCCGGCGCAACCGCCGCGGCCTCTCCGGAAATGGGTGGGGAGGCCGTGAGCGATGCGGCTACGAACACGATGATAGGGAGCCCTACCAAAATGGTGGAACTGCCCCTGAGGAGCACATGGAAGGCCGACCTGCCTTCACTTGTATATGCCGCGATTCGGCCCGCCGTTGCACTTGGCGGGGGCGGCCCGCTACGCGTCCTGAAAGGTGTTCGAGGCCGTCTTCAGCGCCTGCCTTACGGCGATGATCTACGTTCAGCGCTGGCGCGGGTCTCGTTCTCCGTCAAGCAAGAGGACTTCCGTTCCCATCGCATCACGCTGCATTCTGTCGCAGGAGTTTTCCATCCTGCCGGATCAGCCTGAGCGAAAGCAACTTCGCCACGATGCGATCACGCTCGCCGGCGCTCATTCCATGACTTGATCGGCGCAAATCAGCCTTGGTCATGCCGTCCGACTCACAGATTTTCAGGTAGGCCCGCCTCTCTTCTGTCGAGAGATCAGCCGTTTCAGCGTTTTCAGCGCCATGACCCCACCCGGTAGCTGAGAGGATCTCCATTCTTTGGAGCGCGAAAAACTTGGCCAGTTCGAGGCCATTTTCGACCAACCGCGGGTTCAATGCCTGCTCCTCCTCCAGCCGCATCAGCGATAGGGAGAGCTTGATGCCTAGATCTGCCACCCAGCGCAGAGGAAGGTCATCCTTCGACGCGACCTGGTGTTTTCCCGCCTCGTTGAGAAATCTCATGACCGACTTGCCTGAATTCGCATCGATCTGATGAATTCTTGGATTCCCATGCCGGGCGTGACGCTCGGTGAAGAGCAGTTGCGCGAGTCTTTCATATTGGCGGAGAACGGGAGCGTCGATGTCGATGCACGGGAAACTGGATTGCGAGCCCCGGGTGACGATGGCCGGTATCTGCCTGAACCACTTCCCGTGCTGACGGAAAAACGCCCGGGCATCCACCTCCGGAACCTGCCAGAGGAAGAAAGGGGTCGGGGCGGGACCGACAGGACGGTTCCGAAGCGAGGAAGCACGGACGCCCATGAGAGCTTCCTCCAACCCGAGAATCTCGAGCGGAGAAATTCTGGATAGACTCCGCAGTAACCCACCCGGGGGTGTGAGCAACGACACCACGCGATCGATGGGCGATCGGTCGAAGGGTGGCTTCGGGTTGTCGGTGGTGATGGTGTCCACGATGCGCCGGAGGGCCTGAAGTCCTGCTGCTTCGGTCAGTCTTTCAAGTCGCTTCTCCGGATCGATCGCTTCCTCGGCCCTTCTGTCGGTCTCCACATCACGTTCGGAATTTGCGTTATGGATGCGTAACTTGGTCTCGACCAGCTCCTCGATTCCAGTCCGGAGGTATCTCAGGAGAGACCCTGTCCATATTGGCTCCTGCTCCGCCGTGATGGCAAGCCAGTTGAGAGGAGGCGAGAAGTTTCCGTGAGGCAAAGCGACTTGCTCCGACTCACCGAGGGAATGGGAAACGGTCGTCAGGAGTGACATCACTCCCTCTTCCGCCGTCACACGAAACTGTTTGGAAAACGCGCCTGCCAGACCCAGTGCTTCGGGACGGAGGCACACGCGCCAATCGTCATACTCCTTGGCGGGACGGAGCGGTTCAGGGATCTCGATACTCGCTTCGGTTTCCTGTTCAGGTCGACTCATCTTCTAGCTCGGAATCGGATTTCGGTTATCGTGTCCCATGGACTCGTTCACGGATGAAAACTCCCTCAACAAACGGTGTCGTATCCGCTTGGTGATGCAGACGGATGAAGGCGGCGAGGTGGCGATCGACTTGGAGGAGACCCTGGAAGGATCCACTGAAGGAGCTGATGTGCTTCGCCTGCGAAATCGCATCCTCGACAGACTGGAGAATCGGCTCATGCCTCGCTTCAAGAAACAACTCTGGGACTGGGCGGAGAGTCGACTCCCCCGGGAGGAGGGGACCTTCGAGGAGGAGTTTGCCCGACGGTGCGATCGCAACGACGATGTGATCGAATCCCTCGAGTGGCTGAGTCCCCACATCCCTTCCGACGAGGAGCGTGACTGGCAGGATCGTATGGTCGAGATCCTCATATCGCGTCAGGTGAATGAGGCGGCAAGGTGAGCGCTCCCGGGTTCCCGGATTTTCGCGCAACCAGCCACTCGGGCAGGGAATGACACTCCAGGAGGTCGATCCTGTTTTGTGCCGGGTCCCAGAATGCAAGTCCCTCTCCACACAAGAACACGAGAATCGGTTCCAATACCTCCCTACTCTGAAAGCGGTATTTCCGCGCGAGATCGGCGAACTTGCAGGGAAGGTGCGGAATTTCCGCCAGCTTGCGAAGCATCAGTACGGCAGCCTCCTCCAATTCACGGCGGCGCACCGCCTCAAGTGTTTCAGTCACCAGCTCTATGTGCCGCTCGACGCACCAGCGGGCCGTCTGCAGGACAGCTGGGACGGATTGTTCGACATGTTTGCCTTTACGATCGTCGAGGAGCAGCGCCGTCCACAACAGGCGCGGCGGAAGATCGATCAATCCACCGCAATAGCGGCGCACCTCCGAGGGCAGGCCATCGATCCGATCGTGAAGCTTGTCCTGTCCCTCGATCAGCTCTGGGATCGGCCGGGTCGCCGTGTAAGCGACACCCGAATTGTCCCGCCTTGCCCAGAGTACGTCGTTGAGAGCGTCTCGGTACTTTCCGACTACCTTTCGGGCGTTTTCGAAGTTCGTATCGGACCACACCAGGCTTCCCTCGATCCCCTCTGTCGGTAGCAGAATTCCGACTTCGAACAGGTTGGCTGCGGCGGGATGCAGAAGCGCAGACCCCACGAGTTCGTGCGGAAGGTGGATGAGAAAAGGACTCCTGAACCGCCGTATCTTACAAAGCGTCTCCGGACTTCCCGCGTCGGCGCACAGGTCAATTCCATCCCGGGCACCTTCGGTGATGCGTTCCAGCAGGGCCTGCCACTCCTTCTGCTTGGGATGGGGTTGGATGACGTTGCGGATCAGCCTTCCCCCACTGTCGACGATCAGCGGATGCTCGTCGACCACGCTACCCCGGAGCGCATCGAAGGTTCCCGGTTCGGGGGACGACAGCATGACGGACGGCTGGTAGTTTTGCCGATGTCGCAACAGATCGGAACGCTCGGCGGCGATCGCATCCTCGTCACTGAAGGTTTGCCCAAGTGCCTCCAGCAAACGGAGATTGGACTGACGTATGGCGGCCCCTCTCTGGCTGTGATGCTGCGCAAACAGCTCGGGACTGAGTGCCTGCGACTTGCGGCGCTCCCAGTCGTTATAGTGCTGTACGGGACCGGTGGCCAACTGACAGAGGGAACGCGCCTTCGACGGGTGCCGATCCGCAAGCACCAGCGGCAGGGCCGGGTGATGGCGCTCGCCAAGAAATCCGTCCAACCGGGCAAAGGCACCGGCGAGTCCGCCCAGGACGGAGGTCAGGTAGGCCAGCACCAGCTCGGGGCGGATCCGCAGGCCCGCGGCGATGTACCGTGGCGTCTCGCCAAAGAGGTTCCATCGAGGACCTGAGTCGTCCGAAACATTCGGACGTTTTGGCCCTTTTGGGCTTTCGGGTGTGGTAATGATATCACTCATTTTCATTCTCTGTGGCGATTCCAAAAGTCCAAAAGTCACCCCAGCCCCGGGGTTGCGTGTTTCATCTGGATGACCTCCGACGGACGTCCTGCCGTAGGCACGGTGATCAGTTCGAGACGGCTGTCAGCCGCGATGATCGCCTTCACCTCGGCGCTGGTGCATCTCAGCTTCTTCCATGCTTCTCGCAGCGAAATCCCACTCGGGTGCTGCTGGACGAGGTCGAACAAGCGTCCCGCCAACTCGCTTCTTGCATGGTCAGCGTGGTCCTGAAGCAGTTCCCGCTGCTGGTGTCCAAACCAGCGCATCAACTCGACCGCCTTCTGGGCACAGTAGCCGTGCAGGGGCTGCGTGTGAGCTTGCTGCCCGAAGAAGCCGATCTGAATGCAAACCGCGATACGACAGGCTTGCTCAGCCCATCGGCGGTAGACTGAAGCCAAGGTTGGATCGACCAAGGCGAGGTTCGCCGCCTCAGCATGGAAGGCATCCATCGTGGCACGCGCTTCCGGTGACATCTGAAACTGGAAGGGCCGCTGAGTTCTGCGATAGAAATCGAATGCAGCTCGGATGTGTCCGGCGTAGCGAGACGCTATCGCCTGATCGTACTCGCGTGTGGAAATGCCAGCCGCGAAACCGTCACAGGAACTCACCGGGAGCAAACGTGGAAAGAAACCGCTCTCCACCAGCTCGGGCTTGGCAAGCGACTGGAACAGGTCCGGCTGTAACGCGAGGAACATCGAGAGACAGGGCTCACGCACCGGTGGAATACTACCTCGGGTGATCCTGTCCACCGAGTAGGTGTCGCCCGACCAGGCTTTGATGAAAACGTCGTCCTCGATGCTCCCATTGCGGTGGCGACCCAGCAGGTTCTTCATGACCTTCCGTGCTTCCGTCGAGATCAGTGAAACGACTCCATCCTGTTGGCTGATGATCTGTTCGAGGGCCTCCTGAGTGCAATCTTCGACCAGATATCGAGGCCCGCACAACTTTCGTTCGAGGGTAATTTTCTCCTGAACCAATCGGGAGAATTCATGCTTGCTGAGGCTTTCCATCTTCTCAGCTCGTTTGAGCTTTCCCTCGAGCATCCGAATCTCCGCAGTTAGCGAAGGGAAAACCGTATCGCGGTAACGCTGACGGCATTCGCCATCGTATTCGAAGAGAGGACCGAAGACCCGTTTTCCGACCGCCGACTTGCCGACCCCACTCTCGCCTTCTGTCGCAATGTAGAGGTTCGGGCGCGAATACTTGCCCTTGAAACTCTGGAGCTCCAGACCGCGTCCACCAGCGGCCGAGAGCGCCGCCAGCAACGCTGGAACGACAAACTCCGCCGGGGCCCCTTCCACCTCCATCACCTCACGTTGGAACTGGGCCACGGGATGGTGCGGATTGTCTGCCTGTCCAAAGACATCGAACGGAAATGGGATTTCGTTGTTGATGTCCATGTTCATACCCCGAAGTTCGGATTAAAGAAAAAGACCTGCTGGACCCGCACTGGCCCACCATCGCGACGAAGGCCGCCTGGAGTTCGTACCGCCTGACAGCGAGTCCACGTGTGCGGATCAGCTCCCAAAGTGACTGCGCAATCCATGAATCCCCGCAGTTCGTCCTCGGCACGACCGGCAACGAAGAACCAACCATGAAGCGACTTCCCGCCCGAATGAACGACCACCGCGAGCGGATATCGTGCCGCGAGATGGATATGGACCGCCGCCTGCTCTTCCATTGACAGGCTGTCGAACTCGACAACCAGGAAGCGGCGAGCCCCGGTGTTCGCGAGGCAACGATTCGAGTCGCGCCCTTCCTTGTTGACCCCGGTCCGCGCCGTCATCGGCGAGGGGACAATCAACTGGGTCGCCGACAGCTCAGATCCCCACTCCGAGAGCGACTTGCAGCGCATCGCCCGCACCGTTTCACCTGCGCAGATCAGGGGATTGCCGGGAAAAAGAAGACCGGTGATCGCGGAGGCGAAGTCCGTCTGCGAATGCGGCAGCCCGATCCAGCTCGTGGCGCTCGCAAGGCGCTCCAAGGGATTCTCGACCGACGACACGACACGGCGAACGGCAGCATGATCGACATCGGGCCAAGCCTTCCTCCCCCCGGCACGCTGGACGGACAGCTTCGAGCCTGCCGCTCCCTGCGCGGAGTTTTTGACCGCAGTCTGGATTTCAGAGTCTGGGACACGACGCCCGCAGGGCGCGGCGGCGGAGCGCAGGATCTCGACGATCTTCTCGGGGCGGAACTGTCCGCGCAACTTCAGGGCACTGATGTAGAGCCAACGATGTACCCCCTCCCCTGCTTTCGGAACGTGTCCGATGATAGGCCGGAGGCGACAGAGGAGAGATTGATTTTTGTGAATAAATGAAGCATCTTTCATTGCTAATTCCGTGAATCCTGGGTCGGTCCGACGGCAATCGGACCGACCCATTTTACTTTTCAGGTTTTCGTGTCGGGTGAAACGCCTCACCAGGGGTTGGTGAGCGATTTGCGCAGAGACTCCGCCTCGGCGATGAGTTGTTTCCGGGTGCGCACCGGGCTTGCGGTAGGGCCTGCGGGCAAGTTCAGCTTGCTCGCAAGTTTCATGACCTCCCGCGCGGCGGAGATCAGGCGTGACTTGTCCCCCGGATCGAGCCCAGAAAGATCACTGTCACCAAGGTATTCGGCGAGATCCTGGCAAGAGCGGAGGAGTCTCTCGAGAAAGTCGCCAACCGACCTCTCCGGCTTTGGTGCTTCGCCCAAGAGGGCCTTGATCGCCTTCTTCACGAGAGACTGGGTGACAGGCGCGCCAGCCGCCATCTCAATGGCGAGTTTCCAGATCTCAACCGCCTCCTCCAACGACCGTCCCACCAGAGGGCGGATTTGCGATTCGTTCGTCGGCAAAATGTCCACATTTGTGGACAAAACCCCCACCAAAGACGCCGCGTCGATCAGTTGATAGGCGCGCTTCCGGGAGAATCCCCAGCGATCCTTGCAATACTTCTCGAATGTCTTGAAACCTGCTTCCCGATAAAGTTTTTCATCGCGGATCTTCGCCAGGGCGAGTCCGGTAAAAGCGAACGCAAACTCCGCTTTCGAAACGACCGCTTCGAGGTCTTCAAGGGTCCGACATTGCCCCGCTGCCGCGGGGCCGAAGTCCAGCAGAGCCACCTCGCTCGAGTTGCGCCACTTACTCATCGCCCCCCCCCATTTCCGTTTTCCTGCTGGCGCATCAGGCCATTCAAATGCCCGAGGAGAGATCCGAGATGGACGAGACGGATGCCGCGACTCGCGCCTTTGCGCGCCACCACCACGGATTTGACAGGTGGGGCCACCCCCAGGATGAGGTCATTCACCGCAGAGCGGGCAAGGCCCGTGTAGCGACAACGTGCGCCCGGTTTGGGGAGCCGGATGAACTCCGGGAGGTCCGTCCCCACCCCGCGCGCCGGAGGAATGATTTCCGTGGAGGTCGTTTTGTCGCGGAGGCCTCCAGACCGCTTCTCGATATCGTCATCCATAACGGGGCACAGTGTGCGCCCGTTCCCCTTGACCAAAAAGGGGGGTAGAATCTCAGGGAAAAATCCGGCGACTCCAATGAACCACCAAGCGGAGAATTCGAATCACACCTTGCTCCAGGCAGCAATTACGATGTCTTCATCCAACGCGCTTTCCAGGGCCGGAAAGACAGATTTCAAGACGTCGAACCCCTTGATCTTGTATTCATCTCCAGGTGGGTCCGATCTAGCAATATTGACCACTCGGATTGGCTGTCTCGTGCATTGAACCAATATCCCTTTTTCCAGTCGCTCATCAACGCGCGCGTCCGACCACTCGCCGCCTGTCGACAGAGCGCGACAGGCCACTTGCATCGCACCTTTGGACATGAGCCACAGTGGACAATGGGGATCGACCCAATGCCGGGCCAGAACGAGCGTGTGGAGATCGGTCTTGATGCGGTGCTTCCGTTCTTCCGCTTTCTTCACCTCGTTCGCGAGATCGTGCAGAAATCGCCATCCGCCCTCGCCCAGGCCCTCGAAGAGATAATCGACACATTCCTCTCGGTTCCGTGCTGCAAAGGGGTTCGCGATGATGACTGTTCGCAGCAGAGCCTCCTCGGGATCAAACTCATCGCCCGCAGCGTGTTCACCAATTACGAGTTCGGCAGCGTGTTTGAAAAGCTGCCTTCGGGAGGAGGACTTTGCCTCTTCGTATTGGGAGGCAATTTCGCTGAACCCGTTGGCCACGTAGTATTTGATGAGCAGGGATTGTATCGAAGGGATGTCCCTATCGTCTTCCCGGCCGAGTTGAAGGTCCCGGTAACCACGACAGACGGCCATCAGCGCGGAGTCCTGAATGATCTCGGGCAGAGGTTCATCCGCCACGATCAAATCCCGGATCCGCTCGAACGATACCGCTTCAGACTCACTCAATCGCTTCCGGATGAATTCCTCCGCTTGGTCCAGGTCCGGGAGAAACTCCTCAGTCCATCCCCGGTACACCGCATCGTTGCGGAAATGTTCCGGCACTTCTGTCCGGCAAACCTCGAGAAAAAGTCGCCGCGCCGCGATCCGTTGCTTCGCAATCTGGGGCAGCCGCCTTCCCGTCGCCGTGGCCAAAAAATCCATAAGCGACTTCAGCGCGGCCAGATTGTCCATGGCGTCCTTAAACAAATCGCCACCGCTGAGGATTTCAGTCGCCTTCTGCTGCCTCTCCGCATCCCAGGCCGGCGACCGATAGTTTTCAAGGTCGAGGCGAAAGGCGCAGGATCTCAGCCATTCCGCTTCAAGTCGGGCATTCTCTTCGAAATCACGGTGGGTGCCCACCGCCAGTGCCGGGACGAACGAAAGCTCCTCGGCCTCCTCTCCCTCCCTGGCATCCCCGATGGTGGAACTGCCCGGACCTGTCGACCACGAGAGACAATACAACGCACTCTTCGTATTCGGCTTCTCATCGGGGTTTTCGGTTCCCATCTCTCCCTCTCTCCCCTAAAGCGGCAGCTCATTCAACTCCATTCTCGCCTCGCGCCAGGTCGGGTAATGCCGCTCGAGCAGCGCGAGGAAGCGCTCGCTGTGGGTCGGCTCGATGAGGTGGGCCATCTCGTGCACGACGACGTATTCCAACAAGTCCTTCGGCTTTTTGACCAGCTCCGTATTCAGGCGGATGTGGCCGGCCTCGTGATTGCAGCTCCCCCATTTCGTTTTCATCCGCTGGAGAAAGTAGCCGTTCACCCGCACGCCCAGCTTCGGCTCAGCGACTCTTTGGCCCGAATGCATCAACGCCGACGTTGGCCTCCTCCGCGTCCGTATTCCCAGCGAACCCGCCCCGTCATATCGACCGGAGGCGACGGAGAAGCGTAGCGATGGATCGCTTCAGCCCCTTCTCGGTTGCCGCGGATCGGGAGACTCTCAGCTTCTTCTTGGCGATCGCAAGTTTGCGGACAAGGGCCGCCCTCTGCAGGCTGGCCGGGCTTGCCACTCCCGGCAGGTCAAGGTGGAGCACGTAATCTCCAGAGCCGCTTCCCCGACCGCCGGCCGCTACACGAAGGTAGTAGATTCCGGGATCGAGAGATTTTTCGAGGAAGTAATTGTCGCCCGTCCCACCGCTATCGGCGACAGGATAGAGTTGGGTGCCCGCCGAATTGTAGAGCCAAGCCTTGGTATCCGTTGTTCCGGTCGTCCAAAAACGAACTTCACCAGCTGTCTCGACGGTGCAGACGAAGTGATCGATGTCCCCCAGTGGCGTGAGACTGTGCGGATAGGCTCCTTCCGTGACAGGTTCGGCAAGGGAAGGACGAAGAACGAAGCCCTCGTAGGGGCCGGTGGGAGTCCCGAGTCGGCCACCCCGGATGAGGAACAGGTATTCGCCCGGGATTTGAGATTCGCGCTGGATCAGGAAATTGTAACCGGCACCACCGGACTCCCGGTTGTGATAGAGACTCGTGCCGGATGAATTATAGAGTTCGCCGTCCGTGTCCGTCGATCCCGTCGTGTAGACCTCGAGCAGGCCCTGCCTTTCGACGGGAACCTTCACGAAGTCGATCTGTCCCCGAGTCAGGTAACCCGTGAAACCGGATGAGGTGACGAGAGGAGCGGACTCCTGCGTCCGAAGGGTCAGGGTGTAGGGTCCGGTGGGCGAGCCGAGGCGGCCGGCGCTGACCTTGAGGTAATACGTGCCCGGCAAGAAGCGCTCCACCTTCTCGAAATTGTAGTCACCGCCGCCGCGATTGTCGGTGGTCAGGTAGAGGTTCGTCCCCGCTGAATTGTAGACTTCGAGTTTGGTGTCGGTGGCCCCCTGGGTGAAGATCGCGACGAGGCCGGTAGAGGTGACGCTGAAAGAAAACCAGTCCACATCCCCGCCGGTGAGGTCGGCCTCGTAGGACCCGGGAGGGACGGGTGTAGCGGACCCGAGGGTGTTGCCGTCGTCGGCGGCGGCGGGATGCGTGCCAAGGGCCAAGCCGAACAGGACGGCGGCGAGAAATGGCTTCCGAGAGCTTACTGGCGTGGAGGGATGGCTTGAGGGGTGAATGGAGTGGGTCATGATCGGGATCGTTTAGGTTTCTTGGCGGGAGTCGATCCCGCTCGATCCTTCCTGATGGATCCCTTGAAAAAGGTTGCAGTGTATCGCCGAAAAAACTTTGCCCGGTTGTCGAGCAAGTCTCGAACGCAGTGGCTTGAGGTCCGGGACCGCTGGAAAATGAAGCAGGACTACTTCTTCGTCGAAGCTCGGGACGACTCCCTCTCCTTTGCCGTGCTCGAACAGCACTGCCTTCAGCCAGGATCTGAATTAGGTTCTGGGGATTCCTGAGGCGGGGACTCCCCCTGTCTAGTTTGTCGCCTTGACGAGGCGCGGATCAACCCAGATGGCGTGGTCATTCTCACCCTTGCCCAGGGGATCCGCGATCAGCGTGATCGTTCGGGTGTTTGAAGGCAGAGCGATATCGATGGGATATTGAAGGTCGGGATCCGTGCCCAGATCGGGTCCTTCGAAGATCGGTTTCCCGTCGGCGAGGACACGGAACGACCAGGAGTAGTTCGTTCGTCCCGGCCGGATCGGCCCCGTCGCCGTTGCCGTGAAACGATGGTATCCGGGCGGCACATCGAAACGGATGGCGGCGCTTGCGTGGGTGAAAAGGAAATGTTCGCAGAACTTTCCGTCGAGTTTGATGGTGGGGCCGCCACGCTCCCCTTCGTCGTTGTAGCGGTTCACCCGATAGGGCGCGAATTGGGTCTTGGCTTCGACGGGAAAGAGATCGTCGAGCAGCAACTCGTCGGGATAAGGGAGATCGGCGGGGGGAGGTCCGGCCGAGGGCAGGATTTTCCACTCGTGGAAGCCCGCCGCACGTTTCCATTGGAGTTGGGCGACAAGTCGAAGTCCTTTCGTCCGCACCGGGGCGAACCGGAGATGATTCCAGGAATTCGCGACCGGTTTTCCCGGCGCGGTATCGACCGGCATCCAGTGGCCGTCCTGGTCCAGGTAGAGAACTTTCCAATAGTCGGGCAGCGGCGTCTCGCCACCGTCGGTGAACCAATAGACGTCGCAGCCATCCACCACCATAGGCTCGGGGAAGTCGTGCTGGTGGAATTCAAAGGCACCTTTTCGCTTCGCCCAGAGACGCGGTGGGATCGATGAGTCGGAGGAAGAGGAAGGTTCTTTCCCGTGCCCGCGCACGGGGATGGACGAAGATTCCGGAGCGGGTGGCGACGGCGGGAATGGAGGAACCGACGTGAAACCAGGTTTCGTTGACGATTGGGGACTATCCACCCCGGGAGTCGATGGATTTACAGGTGGGTCGTTTTCGGTGATGACCACGTTGTCCAATCTCGCCGCATCAGGTCCGCTCTTCCACTCGCCGCGAATGTAGAGCTTCGTCACGGTCGACAAGACTTGCTGGATCTCCACTTCGGTGGCGAGTTTCTTCCCGATCTTGCCGATACTCCCGACTTTCCAACCCGCCGATGGATTGAAGCGATAGGCGAATGGCTTCCACTCACGAATCGGCGGTTTCCCGGCCGGCAGGACGATCGTCATCTTTGGAGACTCCAGAACCAGGAAGTCTTTGATGCCGTTGTCGGTGGCGGTGGTGTAAAAGTCGAAGGAAATCGAAGCCTCGGTCGTTGCGGCGTGAATTCGATCGAGCAGGGACTGCGGGGCGGAAAAGTAGTAATCCGATCCCTCGATGAGATCTTTTCCGTGGAGATAACCCGACGGGTGGTGTTCGACCGCTTGCGTCGCAGCCCCCTTGGTGTCGAACATCGTCCAGCCCTCGGCATCCTTGGTGAAGGAGCCGGGCTGATCACGGAAGATCTCGGACCGGACGAGGTAGGCGGCTTTCGATCGCTCCCCGTCGACGGCAGCGAGGTCGTTGGGGACCGCCTTCACCGTCTCCGCGAGGGCGGCAAATTCGGCGTCGATGGAGGTGCCGAGTTTTTCGAGGTTTTCCCGTCTCGGCTCCGTCACCGACGCCAACTCCGCTTGAACCCGTTCCTTCAGGCGCGTCAGCTGTTCCCTCGTCTCCGGGCTAGCTTCGGTCGCGGCGGTTTTTGGTGAAAGCCGGATGACGTCCCGATCGTAGGTGACGACGAGGCCGGAATACTGGGCAATCTTCCCCATCGCTTCCTCGACCGTGAGGTTTCTAAGATTGAGCCAATGCGGTGGGACGGGTTCCCCCTCTGTTTCAAGGGAAAACTCGATTCCGGTGAGCCGGTTGAGGAGCGAGAGGGTCTCCAGAAATTTTGTCTCTCTCTCCCCATCGCTCATGTCGCGCAGGCTGTAATTCAGCTGGGGCAAGGTGATGATCGAGGCTCTTGCCTCGGCACCCACGACATTCCGTCGTTCGAAATCTGCCAGCTTCTCGGTGGCTTCGGCGTGGGCGGGATTCACGCGCAGGGTCAGCAGGTAACAATTCTGCGCGGCGATGAAATCCCCGCGCTGTTCCGCGGCAACACCACGGGCAAAGAAGGCCGCAGCCTGCTCGTCGGGAGTGGCGGAATGGGCCGCGGACAAGAACATTCCCATCCAGAGGATCACGAGGGAAAGAGAGCTTCGTTTCATGGCTTCGCAGGGGCGGTGCGGTTGAGGCGGGCGTAACCCCATCGGGGGACGTCTTCGATCACGGCGAGGCCGTGGCGGAACTGGGCGGGGGTCCGGTTGAGACCGTCGGAACTGAACCGGGCGATCCGGATTTCCTGGTTGTCCCGAAAGATCCAGCTTCCATCGGAACGCATCAGGCCGCCTTCGTCGCGATTCCAGGCAGCGGCGATTCCGGGAGCGATCCAGGCGATGCGATCGAATTTTCCTTCCGTCACGTGAGAACCATCCCGACGCACGAGTCCGTATTTCTCCTCTGCTGTCCGCGCGCTGATGAGGTTTGTGGAAAAGGGATCGAGTTTCACGTCAAACCAAGGTCGATACCATGCGTCCTCGGTGAGGGCTTTCCCGGTCTCGTCCACCAGCGCCCAGCGATCGGAGTCTCCCTGCGGCTCCCAGCGTCGCGCCGGACTGGTTTCGAGATAGGGCCGCCAGGACTGACCGCTCGTCTTCCATGGGCGGGGCACCACCATGGTGGACCCGCCGGCCTTCATCACGATCCACTGGCCGTTGCCATTGCCGTAGGAAGATCCATCGCGGCTCAGCGTTGGCAGGCGGGGATCGATGATCAAACCGCCATCCCGTCCGATCAGGGCGGCGGCGCCGTTGATTTTCACTTCCGCGACTTCGAGGTAGGGGATCTCTTCCAACCCTTCCACCGGTTCACCGAGCCAACGCGTGAAGCTCTTCGCCTCGTCCCAGACCGGGGCAATGACCATCGTGCCGACAGGATCGATGAATCCCCAGCGGCCGTCCGTTTTCACCGCGGCGAGGTCCTCGCTGAAATCGAGCGCATCTTCGTAGATCGGCTCCACGACGATGGCTCCATCAAGTCCGACATATCCCCATCGACCGGCACGCTTCACGGCGGCCCGTCCTTCGGAGAAATCTCTCGCCTCTTCCCATCGCTCCGCCGAGATCGGCCTGCCGTCGTTGCCGATGTGGAACCAGCCTCCCTCCTCATGCAGGCGGGCGCGGCCCTCGATGAATCCCCATCCGTCCGGTTTTTCGGGCTCCGGCTGGGAGTGCCCGTGGTCTTCGCCGTCGCGCCCCCGGAGATGCCAGCGGAGCGATTCCTTGGTCTGTATCCAGACGAAGCCGAGGGTGGCGGTATTCCAGTTCCAGCGCAGCTTGGCGGCCGCGGGAAAGGACCGCTTGCCGCCGGTGGCCGGGTGGAAAATGCTGAGGAGTTCACCGCCCTCCGGGTTCGTTTCGCTGATGACGATGCGTTCCCGGTCGTAGAAATCCACGTAGGCGGCATTCGGCATCGAATCCGGAATCGCGGGCGAGCCGTCCTCGCGCAGATAACGGATCGTCTCTCCTTCGCGGACGCGGACCCACGGGGAAAGGATCGTCTTTCCAGAACGTCCGAGGAGGATCGTCGTCCCATCCTCCGCGAGACTTCCGGTGTCGACCTCCAGCAGTTCCAGTTCGTCCCACATCGGTTCGATCAGGATCTCTCCTCTTCCGTCGGCGAGTCCCTCTTTGCCGGCAACCTTGATCCAGACACGGTCGGGAGAGAGGATCTTCACCTCGTCCCAGGTCGGAGCGACGATCACCTGGCCCGTCAGGTCGATGAGGCCGTATTTGGGAGGCGTCGCGTAGGGGACCCGATCGGCGAGAAAATCTCCATCGAGTCCTTCCGCCGCCCCGGCCATGACCAGTCCTCCCATGGCATCGTGGAGGTTGATGGACAACTGACTGTTTCCGAAGCGATCCAGGTATGGCTCCCGGGGTTCCTGGCGGACCAAAAGACCGGGTGTGATTTCCAAACCGGTGTCGGAGATTTCGCCGCCCTCACGGTTGATTGATGTCCTCCGCAACCCAGTAATCTCCACCAGTTCGCCGCGATAAAGCCCGTTCGCGAAGGCCGGTGGCTCCGACCGGGAGTGAACCTGCTGAAACCAGAATTTTCCGCCAAAGGCCGGATTTCCCGATGAGTCGATGAAGGTCCAGAAGGCGAAGTTCGGTGTGGAGACCCAATTCCAGTTCGTGTCCGGCCCGCGCCGGTTTCCGTAACTCTTGCGGGAATCTGGCACCATCGCCAACTGCTCGGGCGTCGGCTCAAGTTTCACCGAGGCGAGTCCCTCCGAAAACTCACCCACCTCCTTCCACGCGGGCTGGGCGATCACCTTCCCGTCACGATCGAGAAAGCCCCATTTCTCCTCCCGCCTCACTGCCGAAAATCCCTCGTGGAAGGGCCGGACCTCATCCCAGGTCGGTTCCGAGATCACGGTTCCATCTCCGCTGATCCAGCCCCATCGTTCACCCTGCTTCACGGAGGCCCTGCCTTCGGCGAAGTCCCCTACTTCATCCCACGTCGGAGGGATCACGAGGGCACCAACGCGATCGATGAAGCCCCATTTGCCATCCTTCAAGGCAGCGGCAAATCCCTCGTGAAATTCACGACAAAAGAACCCACTTGGCGGAATCGCCCACTCGCCGAAGGGATCGACAAAGCCGGATCCGGTCTCCGTGTCGATCCGGGCGAGTCCCTCGGAGAAGCGTTCCTCCGGTTCGACAAATGCGACCAGCCGGCTCGCCCGTTCGCCGAGGATGAGGCTGCCGTCCCGGGCGGTCGCCCCGTCCTCGTGGGGCAGGAATCCGAGATCCCAGCGTCGGTCGCGCCAGCGGGTCTTGAGCGTCGCCGGTGTGAGTTCCTTTCCGGTCGAATCGACCAGCCCCCACCCTTCGTCGCGCCGGACCATGCCAAGCCCTTCTTTTGAAAAGTTGATCGCCCCGTCCCACTCCACTGCGACAACGACCTTGCCGGTTCCATCGATGATGCCGCGCTTCCCTTCACGGGTCACGACGGCGAAGCCCTCGGGTGAGAAACGCCAGGCATCGTCCCATTCACAGGGGATGGCGAGGGCTCCGCTCTCGTCGAGGTAGCCCCATCTGCCCTCGCGCTTGACCGGGGTGAACCCTTGGATCTGATCCTGAACATCCTCCCATTCCGGCTTGGCGACGAGGCGTCCGCGACGATCCACGATGCCCCATTTGCCATCCAGTCCTACTCGGACGCAACCTTGATCGGAGAAGTCGCCAACCTCATCGAATTGGGGTTCCTGCACGAATTCGCCGGCTTCATCGAGGAATCCCCATCGCGTGCCGACCCTTACCGCCGCGAGCTTCCACTCGCTGAATGGGCGCGCCTCGTCGAAACGGGGCTCGATCTTCCACGACCATCCCTCGTTTTTCCAGCCCCTCGATTCGGACCAATGGAGGAACACGCGCCAGCGCCCCTTGGAATCGATCGAGGTCAGGAGATCCGGAACATCAATCCCTCGCAGCTCGGCCCCATCGTTGATCCACGCGACCCGGCCCAAAGCGGTGGGGAAGTTCTCCGCGAGCCAGTTGCCCATCTCCTCACTGCTTTGGTGCGGGGTCAGGGCGAGATCGAGGATCACGCCACCCGTGCGACGTGCGAGGATGACGGCCTCCCCGTGCGTCCATGTCTCCTCGCTCAGACCCACGTAACCGTCGCCATAGGCCGCGAAGGCCTCGACCGAGCGCAGGTCCTCCAGCGTTGTTGCGCCACTCGCGATGAGACGGGTGAAAAACTCGTTCCGGATGAT
>JAGRPC010000302.1 GCA_020439925.1 Verrucomicrobiia bacterium
GCTTGCCACGGCTTCACGCAGGGCGGGAAACATGGCCCTCAATCCCGTGTGAAAAAGCAGGGGCTCCTCGTCGCGCACGAGGAAGTGGTTGAACTGCATGTCGAGTTCCGGGACGTGAAGGGAGAGCCGGAAAAGGTCGGGAGCGATTTCGTCGATGGCCGTCATGGTGGGAGGAAGGGGAACTTCGGAATCTTAGGAAGTGGGGCATCCTCAGGGCAAGGTTGAAACCCAGGGTTGTGGAAATAGCCGTTCCCGGCCGTGAAGGGAATCTCGACGGGAAAGCCGCATCTTCCGGTCGGACCTCCCTTCGCTCACGCAAACAGGGACCGGACGACTCGCGCCATTCCCGCTTGAATCTCTCGAGGTGTCAGATCCCCCAATTCTTATGATCGCCCGTTTCCTTTCCGCTGCTCTCTTCTCCCTTTTCCTGCTGCCGGTGTTTGCGGAGGAGAGCCCTTTCGCCCTGGAACTCCAGTCCCGATCCCCGTCCGGAACGGTGCGGGTGGTGAAGGAGTCATGGCTTCCCTCCCGCACCGCTCTCATTGTCTGCGACATGTGGGACCTTCACCATTGCCGGAATGCGGTGATCCGCGAGGGAGAGATGGCTCCGAGGATGAACGAGGTCCTCGAGAAGGCTCGTGCCGCGGGGGTGTTCATCATCCATGCCCCGAGCAGTTGCATGGCGGCCTACGAGGGCACGCCGGCGAGGGAACGCGCCAGGTCGGCGCCCGCGGCGGCCCGTCTTCCCGCGGATATCGGGCAGTGGTGCAAGCAGATCCCCGAGGAGGAAGCCGCGGTCTACCCGATCGACCAGAGCGACGGGGGTGAGGACGACGATCCTGACGAACACGCCAAATGGGCCGCCGAGCTCGAGGCGAAGGGGCTGAATCCCCGGGCACCCTGGACTCGGCAGATCGACGTGCTCCGCATCGACCAGGAGAAGGACGCGATCAGCGACTCCGGCGAGGAAATCTGGAACCTCCTCGAGTCGCGCGACATCGACCAGGTCATCCTCACCGGGGTGCACGTCAACATGTGCGTGGCGGGTCGCCCCTTCGGACTTCGCCAGATGGCGAAGAACGGCAAGCGGGTCGTCCTCCTGCGCGACCTCACCGACGCCATGTACAATCCGAAGCGATGGCCCTTCGTCAGCCATGTCCGGGGCACCGAGCTCTTCATCGAGCATGTCGAGAGGCTCATCTGTCCCACGATCACCTCCGGCCAGATCCTCGGCGACGGGGTGACCTTCGCCTTCAGCGCGGCCACGGCGGGTCCGAAGCGGCTCCAGGTCCTGCTTCTCGGCGACAGCACGACCGAGGCGAGCATCCCGAAAAAACTCGCTCCCGGCGAACCGCAGTTCGAGGACAATCTCCGTATCCTCCTTGCGACCGAGCCGGACCTGCCGCCGACCGACGTCTACAACGAGGGCGTCAGCGGGGAATACATCCGTCGTCTCCTCGACAGTGGCCGCTACGACCGGGACGTCGCGACAAAGCCGAAGGCCGACTACATTTTCATTCGTTACGGTCTCAACGACGCCGCCAAGCGGGAGAACTTCGCGGAGAATTTCCCGAAAGATTTCCGCGAACTCCTCGGGCGTCTCCGGCAGGATCATCCCGGGGCCGGGATCATCGCGATGACGGCGATTCCCTATTCGACGGTGAACAACCACGGAGAGATCAACGAGCTCATCACGAAGATCGCGAAGGAGGAGAAGCTGACCTGCTTCGACATCGTTCCCCGTTATCTCGCGGAACTCGAGAAGGGACCCGACATGCTCAACTACCGCCGCTATTCCCTCTCCAAGGTGCCCGAGGCCCTGCGTCCCCTCGCCGTTCCCTACGTGCAACCCGGCAGCGATCCCCAGATCGTGGTGCTCGACAACCGGCTCGACGCTTTCTTCGGTCATCTTCCCGGCTGGTACGGCGACCGGCACCCCACCCTCGCGGGCTACAACGTGATCGCGAGCGAGACGGCGAAGTTTCTCGCCCCGCTGATCCGGGAAAAACACGTGAAATGAGGACACCTTCGCTTCTTCTCTTGCTCGTCGCCGGACTCTGCGGCCGTTCGACCGAGGCCTTCGCCTGGGGAGCGGGCCACCGCATCATGACCCGGGCCGCGCTGGAAGCCATGCCGGAGGAATTGCGGCTTCGCTGGGAAGGGTCGCATCGCCATCCCGTCAGCGGGGAAGAAAAACCTCTCTCCGCCTGGCTCGTCGAGCGTTTCTGCATGCATCCCGACTGGGTCGACGGCCCTTCCCGGAACGGGGACGACATCGCGGAGCGGAAGCGCTCCACCCAGTTCGTCTACGCGGAGCGGAACGGGCTCTATTTTCCCCCGATCGCCTGGGCCGATCCCGATCGCGATCCGAAGACGCCCCGTCCCTGGACCTACCATTATTTCACGCAGCGGACCGAGGAGGTGAACCGGGCCTTTGCCGAGGCGGGGGCACGCTGGTATCTCGCCCGCATCGCCGCCGCCTTTCGCGAGGGGCGCGATGTCGAGGCCGCCGAATACGCCGGTGCTTTCGCCCACGCCATCGAGGACCGGGTCTCACCCTTTCACGTCTGGGATGGGTATTCCGGAGATCGCGAGGCCCTCGAGGATTCCCTCGCCGCGGAAGGGCTCCAGGCTCCCGAGGGCAGCCGGAACGGCAAGCCGGAGAACAGCTCCCTCTTCTGGGGGCTGGACGGTCCCGA
>JAGRPC010000303.1 GCA_020439925.1 Verrucomicrobiia bacterium
CGACGGTGAGACCGGAGATCCCGTGCGTGCGAGGATCGAGGCGGCCTACCCGATCGTCTTCGGACGGCTCCCTTCGGCGGAGGAGCGGGCTGCGGGCGTGGAAGCTCTCCGTGCCCTTGAGCGCGAGTGGTCCGGAGACGAGGATCGTGCCCTCGAGACCTTCTGCCACACCCTGCTGAACTCGGCCGCCTTCGCCTATATCGATTGAATCAACGATGCGTCATAGCCTGACAAAGACACGACTTGGCCGTCGAGATTTTTTTGCCCGGACGGGCGATGGTTTGCTTGGCATCGCTCTTGCCCAGCTTCTCGGACGCGACTTTGTCGGCGGCGCGGCCGAGGCATCGGAGGCGCTTCCGAACAATCTTGCGTGGCGTCAGGGTCATCATCCGGCCAAGGCCACCTCGGTGATCCAGCTTTTCATGAATGGGGGGCCGAGCCAGATGGATCTCTTCGACCCGAAGCCGGTTCTCAATCGCATGGATGGGGAGCCCTATCCGGGTAACGTCGAGGAGATCGGGAACCAGGACACCACCAGCATCGGTGTGATGATGGGCGGGCAATACGGCTTCGCGCGGCATGGGCAGTCCGGCCAGTGGATGGCCGACGTTCTTCCGCATACGGCGAAGATGATCGACGAGCTTTGTTTCGTTCACTCGATGTGGACCGATCACCCGAACCACGACAACGCCCTCTACAAGATCCACAGCGGACGCCTTTTCATGGGATACCCGACTCTCGGAGCCTGGACCGTCTACGGACTCGGCACGGAAAACCGCAACCTGCCTGCCTATGTCGTCCTGAACGATCCGCTGGGGCTGCCTCACAACGGTACCCGGAACTGGACCTCGGGTTTCCTGCCGCCTACTTTCCAGGGCACGACTTTCCGTCCTTCGGGCTCGCCGATCCTCAATCTCAAACCCCAGTTCGAGCAGCCATCGGGCGTGACCGACGCGGCCCAGGGATTGCTCGAGCGGCTCGACGCAATCCATCGTTCGGAGCGTCCCCACCAGCCCGATCTCGACGCCCGCATCGAGTCATATGGGCTTGCCGCACGGATGCAGTTGTCCGCTAGCGAGGCGCTCGATCTTTCGACGGAAAAGCCGCACACTCTCGAGATGTACGGAGTCGGGGAAAAGACGACGGACTCCTACGGCCGGCGATGCCTCCTCGCCCGCCGCCTCGTCGAGCGGGGAGTCCGCTTTGTGCAGCTCTTTCTCGAGGAACAACCCTGGGACAGTCATGTCGATCTCGCCGACAACCACCGCGCCGTCTGTGAGCGCACCGACAAGCCGGTTGCCGGGCTCCTTCGCGACTTGAAGCAGCGCGGGCTCCTCGACAACACGCTCGTGATCTGGGGGGGCGAGTTCGGTCGCACACCGACCTCGCAGAAGACGGGGGACCTTTTCACCGGCCGTGACCACAACATGCAGGCCTTCTCGATGTGGATGGCGGGCGGCGGAGTGAAGGGAGGAACCCGATACGGGCAAACCGACGACTTCGGGCATGCCGTCGTCGAAAACCCCGTGAGTGTTCACGATTTTCACGCCACCGTGCTGCACTTGCTGGGACTCGATCATCGCAGGCTCTTCTTTCCCCGCAGCGGTCTCGAAGAACGTCTCACTGGAATCGAACCACCCCGGGTTGTCTCGGAACTCCTCGCATGAAACGTCGTGACTGGATCAAGGGAACGGTGGCCGCCGGATCCCTCGCCGCGTTCGACCTTCGTGGCGATGACGGTTTTCAGGGGATTCTCGACACGAACGTGAGCCTCTTTCGCTGGCCCTTCCGGCGACTACCGCTCGACGAGACCGGGAAACTCGCCGGGAAGCTGAATTCGCTCGGAATCACCACGGCTCTCGCGGGTTCCTATGAAGGCGTCTTTCACCGCGACCTCACCTCGGCCAACGCGCGCCTCGTCGAGGAATGCTCGCGCTTTCCGGGACTCCTTCCCGTGGCCTCGGTCCATCCCGCGAGGCCGGGATGGGAAAGGGATCTCGCTGCGGCTAGTGCCGCGATTCGCCTCTATCCGAACTATCACGGATACGGACTCGATCATCCCGGCTTTTCCGAGCTTCTCCTTGCCGCTTCGGCACGCGGCCTGCTCGTCCAGCTGGCCGTCGCCCTCGAGGATCCAAGGACCCAGCCGGACCTGATGCGCGTGCCCGAAGTTGACCTGACCCCGCTTCCCGCGGCCTTGGAAAAGGCGCCGGCGGCCAAGGTGCAGCTTCTCAACTGGAAAGGGCGAGGCCCCCTGACAAACACATTGAAGGATCTCTCCGGTCTCCTCGTCGACACTGCCCTCGTCGATGGGACCGATGGAGTCGCGTCACTCGTGAAGACTTTCGGAGCGGAGAAGGTTCTCTTCGGGTCTCATGCCCCTTTCCTCATCCCGGAGGCGGCTTTGTTGCGGGTGCACGAGGCGGGGTTGGAGGAGGAGGTATGCCTTTCCGTGATCCGACAAAATGCAGATCGCGCGTTGCCATGAGTTTTCCCGGACAGACTTGGGGGCTGCCCACGGCGGATCGGCTTCGATCGTACCGCATCTGGGATTCCTATTTCACTCCGGCTCACGGACATCCGGGTAAGGACGGGTTCTCCGCCACTCTCGCAGACCTGAAGCGTTCGGAGCGCGCCATCGAACTGGGTCGGTTCGAGAAGCTCTGCCTCTTTGTCCATGTCGGCATCGGAACCACGGGAGACGAAGGGGTGGAGCAACTCCTCCGTGCAAATCCGGAACTGGTCCTGAAACCTTTTGAAGCCTGGCCTGACCGGCTCATCGGGATGATCCAATTGAACTCGAACGACGTGAAAAGCTCGCTCGGGGCCCTCGACCGCTGGCTCCGCAACGGTCCGATGAAGGGTGTCTATTTTTCGGGGGGCGGTCCGGGTGCCCGGGCCTGTTCCGATCCGGCGGTGATTCCCTTGGTCGAAAAAGTCATCGAGCTGGGTGGGGTGATCATGCAGCACACCTGGAACAAGACCGGCGGGAAACAGGGGGCGGGAGAGTCGACTACCGCAGAATTGGCGGAACTCGCGTCCAGGTTCCCAGACCAGGTTTTCCTCTGCGCCCACGCCGGTGGCGAATGGGAACAGGGGCTCCGGGCGGTGAGGGACACACCCAACGTCTGGATCGAGACTTCCGGTTTTGATGCTACCTCGGGTTTCGTCGAGATGGCGGTGCGCGAAGTGGGAGAAGATCGCATCGTCTTCGGCAGTCACCTCCCGTCCCGGTCGCTCGGCACCGAACTGACCAAGGTGACGGCTGCGGAGATTTCGGAGGAGGCCAAAATCAAGATCCTCGGGGGGAACTATCGGCGCTTGTTGGGTGCATGAGGATTGTCCGTCGAACGGGTCTCCTTCTCCTTGTTGTCGTGATCGGACTCGCCCTCTTCGCGGGGATCTTCTACGTGATTTCCCCTTCCTCTTTCATGAAGTGGGCGACGGCTCGGCCGGTCGCGGAAAGGATCATCTTGTCCGGCAGCGCCGACCGTGGGCGTGTCATCGACGGTGGAGGCGGCTGGATCAACGAAGGGCGCTTCACCGAGATCCAGATCCGGTCCGAATGGAAAGACGGTCGGTGGGAGCGCCCTGACAATGTCACCATCCGCAACGGGAAGCTGCGCGGGTCCATCCGGGTGGTCGGTCTGGGACGCAATGGTGAAGCCGCGGGGGTGAGAGAATCCTCGACGAGTCTCGGGCGCACGGAACGGGCTCAGGAGGCGGCACCCCACGGTGTCGTCATTTCCGATCTCGAGATCGAGGCGGATCGTGCCATCCCTGTCTACCTCGCCCCCGGGGTCACCGAGGCGACCATCGAGAACTGCGTCTTCACGGGCTGGAGCGTGGTCGGGGCGATCTATCTCGACGCGGAGAGCGGCCGGAATGTGATCCGGGAAAACCGCTTCCAATTGAAGACCTATCGCGAGGTGATCAGCGTCGACGGTTCCGCGGGGAACCGGATCGAGGGCAACCGTTTCGAGCGGATCGACCACGGTGGCATCTACCTTTACCGGAACTGCGGCGAGGGCGGCACGGTGCGACACCAGACGCCGCGCGCAAACCTCATCAAGGACAACTCAGTTGCCGTCGGAACGCTTGGATTCGGCGACTACGCGATCTGGCTCGGTTCGCGGATAGGTCGACGTCCCTACTGCCACCTCGACGACGGTTATCCCTTCGGCAGCAGCCTCGATGACCGCGACTTCGCGAATGACAACCTTGTCTCCGGCAACACCTTCGACCCTCCCGGACCTGAGACGGTTCGGGATGAGGGAGAGGGCAACGTCGTGCTTCCCTGATCGGCCAGGGGATTCGATCACCCCTCCAGAATTTGCTCCAGCACGTAAGGCAGGATCCCTCCGGCGTTGAAGTAGTCGACCTCGGCGGGCGTGTCGAGGCGCACCTTCAGCGGGATCGTGAGGCTCGAGCCATCGCTCTTGTGGGCCACGAGGGTCGCGGTCTGCATCGGACGAAGTTCGCCGGCGATGCCGATGATGTCGAAAGTCGCGTCGGTGAGATCCTTGATTTGATCGTAGTCGGCCGGATCGGCGAAGTTGAGAGGCAGCACGCCCATCCCGATGAGGTTGGAACGGTGGATGCGCTCGAAGGACTTCGTCACGACGCCCTTCACTCCGAGGAGGCGGGTGCCTTTCGCGGCCCAGTCGCGCGAGGATCCCATCCCGTAGTCCTCGCCACCGATGACGACGAGGGGAGTGCCTTCCGCCTGGTAGGCCATCGAGGCATCGTAGATGAAGGTGGGTTTCGCTCCGGCGGCCGGGGCGATCTCGGTGTCGGGAGCGGCGACGTCACCGCTTCCGAAGTATTGAGTGTAACCGCCTTCCACGCCGGGACACATCAGGTTCTTGATACGCACATTGGCGAAGGTGCCTCGGGTCATGACCCGGTCGTTGCCGCGACGGGC
>JAGRPC010000304.1 GCA_020439925.1 Verrucomicrobiia bacterium
CTGCCGGAACACACCGTCGAGGCGGTCGCCATGGCCCACGCCCTCGGTGCTTCCTGGATTGAACAGGATGTCGTCATGTCGAGCGACGGAGTGCTGGTCGTGCTCCACGACATCACTCTCGATGCGACCACCGATGTGCGGGCGCGCTTTCCCGACCGTTCGAGGAAGGACGGTCTGAATTATGCTCTCGACTTCACCCTTGCGGAGTTGAAGACGCTCGAGGTTCGGGAGCGCTTCGATCCCAAGACGGGAAAACCGGTTTATCCCGGGAGGTTCTCCGGAGAGTTGCCCGTCTTCCGAATCGCGACCTTTGAGGAGTCTCTCTCCCTGGTCCAGTCCCTCAATGCCAGCACCGGACGAAAGGTCGGAGTCTACCCGGAGGTGAAGCGTCCTGCCTGGCACCTTGCCCAGGGGCGGGACCTCGGGGCGGAAGTGGTGTCGGAGTTGAGACGGTTCGGTTACGAGGAGAAGACGGATCTCTGTCATTTGCAGTGTTTCGAGTACGACGAGGTGCGGCGACTCCGTGAAAAAGTCGGCTACCGGGGCAAGCTCGTGCAACTCCTCGGCGGGGGAGACAAGATCGGGGAGGGCCATACCGATTTTGCCTACCTTCGTTCTCCCGAGGGACTTCGTGAACTCGCGCGATGGGTCGACGGGATCGGACCACCCATTTCCGAGGTGCTGACGGGGGACCTCCCCGGTGAAAGGCGGATCACGTCTCTGGTGAGCAACGCGCGCGAAGCGGGGCTGGTGGTGCACCCCTACACCGCGCGATCCGACAGTCTCCCCAAGTGGGCATCGGACTATGCGGAACTCATCGACGCATTGGCGGAGGCCGGCGTAGAGGGGTATTTTACGGATTTTCCCGGGCTCAGGGACGGTCGTTGAGCGGGGGAGGCTCGGGAGCCCATGAGGGGGTGCCGAACCACTCGTGCATCTCTCGGGCGAAAGGTGCAACGACTTCATCCGGTTCGGGAACCGAACCCTGATCGCCGGTCTCGATGATCCAGGTATCGAGGGCGGCCCGAAGGCGGGCGAGCGCGTTCAGATGGGCGGGTTCGGACGACTCGACCAGATTCCGCACCTCGTCGGGGTCGGCCGCAGTGTCGTAAAGTTCCTCGCAGGGGCCGGCGCGCTCCATCAATTCGAGCGGAGGCCCGGATAACTTTCCTTCCGCATGGAGTTCGCGCATGAGCGGCACGATGGGGAAGCACTTTTCCTTGTATCGATTCAGGGATGAGAAGGTAGGGCCCTTCGTGTAGGTCCGAATCAGGTGGTAGCGCTCGTCGTGAACCGACCGGATCCGCTGCACGGTTTCGTCGATGCGATCCCGTGCCGCAAAGACGAAGTGCCGTTCCGGATCGACCTTTTCTCCCGCGAAACGGAGTCCCTGCATTCCGGGAGGAGGTTCGATCCCGGCGAAGGCGAGCGTGGTCGCAGTGACATCGATGAGGCTGAGGAGGCGTCCGTCTACCTTGCCGGGGGCGATCTGGGGAGGCGCCGGAAAGTTTGCCGGCCAGCGGATGATCATCGGCACACGAAGGCCGCTGTCGTAACACCAATGGATGCCACGAGGCTCGAGCCGTCCGTTGTCCCCGAAGAAGATCACGATGGTGTCCTCCTCGAGCCCGTCTGCGCGCAGTTGTTCCAGCACCTTTCCGAGACGAAAGTCCATTCCGGAAACGGAGTTCAGGTAGCGTGCCCATTCCTGCCGCACGAGCGGATGATCGGGATAGTAAGGCGGGGGAGCAACGGACTCCGGGGTGGCGTGTTTCACGTGGTCTCGTTCTCCGACCCATTCGACCCGCTCCTTCTCGGCGCTCTTGCGATCGTAGATGTCGTATTCGTTTTCCTCGCAGTTGACCACGGCGAAGAAAGGCTGCCGCGACTTCAACACCGACCACTCGTCCGAGGCCTCGTGGTAGATCGGGCCTTCATTGACGAAGTTGAGGTCGAGCTTTCCCGTCCCGACGGATAACCCGTCGACGGTCTTGATGTTCGCGGTGAAATAACCCGCATCCCGCAGGCGATGGGTGATGGGGCGAACTCCTGGAGGAAGACGATAGTCGTCGTCGCGGTGCGAACGCATCGGGTGGGTTCCCGTCGAGGTCTGGTATTGTCCGGTGAAAAAGGCGGATCGGCTCGGAGCGCAGGCGGGGTTGGTGGCAAAAACCCGGGTATACCGGGTTCCCGAAGCGGCAAGGGCATCAAGATTCGGGGTGTGGACGTTCTTGCCTCCGAAGCAGGCGAGGTCACTCGTGGTGAGGTTTTCACCGATCAGCCAGAGGAGGTTCGGGCGTTTGGGCTCACCTGCGCCGTGGGAGACGAGTGAGGAGACGAGAAGAAAAGCCGGGACAAAAAGGCGGGACAAAGACATTGCTGGCGGAGAGGATAACGGTGCATCCGAACTCACCGCAAGGGCGGGGGCAGCGCATACGCGCGGGACTCCCTCCAGAACCAGGGGGCGGATCAGGATGCCGCTTTCTCCCTGCGCTTTTGCGCATTTGTTTTCATCCTCACGTTGAGCATTTCTACGAAAACGGAAAAGGCCATGGCGAAGTAGACGAAACCCTTGTGGAAGTGGAACTGGAATCCCTCCGCCACAAGGGTGGTACCGATGAGCAGGAGGAAAGAAAGGGCGAGAACCTTGACGGTGGGATGGCGGCTGATGAAGTCGCTGACCGCACCGGCGAAAATCATCATGAAGCCAACCGCGATCATCACGGCGATGATCATCACGGAGATGTGATCGACCATGCCCACCGCAGTGATGACCGAGTCGAGAGAGAAGACGATGTCGAGCACGGCGATCTGGACGAGGATGGCTCCGAGAACGGCCTTGCCCCGGGAGGCCTCCTGCTCGGGATCCTCATGTCCCTCGACCTTGTGATGGAGTTCCTTGGTGCTTTTCCAGAGAAGAAAAAGTCCGCCAAGGATGAGGATGAGATCCTTGCCGGAGAGGGGATGTCCCATCACCGCGAAGAGCGGTTCCTTCAACTGCATCACCCAGGAGATCGCGAGGAGGAGAAGGATCCG
>JAGRPC010000305.1 GCA_020439925.1 Verrucomicrobiia bacterium
CGTCGTGCATGTCGAGCGGATCGCCGCGGCGGTGGCACGGCTCCCGTATCCCGTCGTGGCCAACGGCTCGATCGTTTCCGCGGATACCGCTCTCGTCATGCACGCACGCACCGGAGCCGCGGGACTGATGTTCGGCCGCGGTGCGATCCGCGATCCCTGGATCTTCGCGACGACACGTGCTGCCTTCGGCGGAACGGAGTTGCCGCGACCCACGCTGCGCGACCTGCGCGACTACGTTTTCGAGCTCATCGACGAGGTCAACCGCGAGGGCCGCTTTCCCCGCGAGGTTGACCTGGTCAACCGGATGAAGAAATTCACCAACTACATCGCTTCCGGCCTGGCCGGGGGACGGCTTCGCGAGGAGTTGCGTCGTAGCACGAGCCTGACCGAATTCAAACGATCCTGTCAGAACCACCTTGACCGCGACGATCCCTTTCCCGCGGAGCCGGAGGAAGACGGCACGCTTTTCCGCGGTTTCGGCGAACTGGTTAACTCCATTCCTTCACCCAGAACGTCAGCCCCTTGAAGCTCGGCTCCGATTCGCCGACTTCCTTCCACTCGAACTCGCAGCGGAGTTCCGGGTTTTTCGTGTAGCCCATGCGCGTCCAGAAGGCGTCGAGGGGAACATGGCCCGAGGGGCGGGCGGGATGATCGGATGGCCGGTCGACGGCGCAGAAGGCTGTATATCGGAAGGGACCGACCCGCCGGGCGTGCTCCTCGCGGCGGCGGAAGAATTCGTGTCCGGCGCGCTGACCGCGACATTCGGGAAGAATGATGGATTCGCCGAAGTAGAAGACCTCGTTCAAATCAAATCCTGCGGCGAGGAAGGGTGCCTGAAATTCGGGCGACTCGTCCGCCATCGGCAGGCAGGTCGTGGCGCCGACGAGGCGTCCTTCGTTCCGCAGGAGAACAACGAGACTGCGCGGCGAGTGGACGTAGGTCTCGAGGTAGTGCTCCTCGTAATCGAGGTCGCCGTCGTAAAGATAGGGGAACTCTCTGAACACCGCGATACGCAGGCCGCCGAGCTCGCGCAGGTACGGTCGGACGGCTTCGCCGCTCAGCTCTTCGTAGGTGAAGGCGGCGCTCATCTGGCTCGGTCCTCGCGGTTCACACACGAGCTTCCACTTCGCGCATGTAGCGGATGCTATCCTCGCAGATCGTTTCGATGCCGGGCTCGTAGCGGAAGACCTCGACGGAGACCCAGCCTTGATAGTCGATGTCCTTCAACGCCTTAAAGATCGGATCGAAGACGACTTCGCCCATTCCGGGGCCGAGGAGATTCGGATCATTCGCATGGAAGTGGGCGATCCACTCGGCACTGGCGCGGATGACCTGATCGATGGGATCGGACTCGCTCGACATGGCCTTCACGTCTAGGTGGAGGCGGCAGTTCGGCGAGTCCACCTTCTTCGCGAGTTCGATGCCGAGGGCGGCGGTGTTGAGAAAATCACCCTCGGTCGGGGCGAGTGGCTCAAGGGCGAGAGTGACGCCGCGGTCCTCGAGAACGGGCATGGCGCGCCGGATCGTGTCGGCGGCGAAGTCCATGGCCTGCTCATGGGTGACCCCGGGGAGGAGATTGCGCTGCAGGGGAGATCCCAGCACCATGATGGTGCCGTCGAGATCGGCGCAGAGGTTGGCAAGTTCGGCGAGGCGTTCTCCGGTGATCCTGCGCACGTCCTCGTCGGGGGTGGTGAGATAGAATCCCGTCGTCTTGGCGAGGAGCCAGTGAAGACCGACGCACTCGAGGCCCACCCCCTTGATCTGGTCGCGCAGGTTGGACCGGTAGGTCGTGTCCAGTTCCGCGGGAGGACCGGCGAGGGTGAAGGGAGCGATCTCGATTCCGGTGTAGCCGAGCGAACGCGCGTAGGTGAAGGCCTTTTCAAAGGGCCAGTCCTGGAAGGTCTCGTTGCAGATGGCGTATTTCATGGGATGAACCGCTGATCGGCCGAATGACTAACCTCTTTTCCGCTGTCCTCAGCGTCTCCGTTTAGGTGCCGACGGCTTTTTCTTCCGGAGAGGCTGGGGATTGTCCTCGAGCAGGGCGGTGTAATTGTAGGCGAATCCTTCGAGCTTCTTGCGCTCGATTTTCTGACCGATGAAATGCTCGACGGATTTCGCGCTTTCGAGCTCGTCGGCGGTGAGGATGGTGAAGGCGTCCCCTTCTTTCTGGGCGCGCCCGGTCCGGCCGATGCGGTGGACATAGTCCTCGGGGTTTTCGGGGACGCGGTAGTTGATGACATGGGTGACCCCGGAAATGTCGAGTCCCCGGGCGGCGATGTCGGTGGCGACGATGATATTGTAGGTGCCGTCACGGAATCCCTGGAGGGCCTTGGTGCGGTCGCTCTGCTTGATGTCGGAGTGCAGCGCGGCGGCCCGGGTGCCCTCAATGGCCTCGATGCGGGGGAGGAGGGCGTCGGCCTCCTTCTTCGTGCGGGTGAAGATCATCATGCTCTCGTAGCCGGTTTGCTTGATCAACTCGATGATGAGATCATCGCGCTGGTCCATGCCGACGGGGTAGAAGGCGTGGGTGACGGTTTCGGCGGGCGAACGGCGTTCGCCGATCTCGACGGACGCCGGATCGTTGAGGGCCCAGTTCGCGAGCGTTTGAATTGCCGGGGGCATCGTTGCCGAGAAGAAGAGTGTCTGGCGTTCCTTCGGACACTGATCGATGATGCGCTTCACGTCGGGAAGGAAACCCATGTCGAGCATGCGGTCGACTTCGTCGAGGACGAGGAACTTCACGTCGCTGAGGTCGAGGTTTCCCTTCTCCATGTGGTCGAGCATGCGGCCGGGGGTGGCGATGATGACGTCGGGCTTGTTTTCGAGCGCCTCGATCTGGTGTCCGTAGCCGACGCCGCCGTGAAGGAGGACGACGTTGAGCGGCTTGTAGTAGGAGAAGACATTCATCTGGTCCTCGACCTGGGCGGCGAGTTCGCGGGTCGGCTCGAGGACGATGCACTGGACTTTCGTCGAAGGCTTCATCTGGCAGATGATGGGCAGGCCGAAAGCGGCAGTTTTGCCGGTACCGGTCTGGGAGGCGCCCACGATGTCGCTGCCCTGCAGTGCGACAGGAATGGCCTGGGCCTGGATGGGGGTCGGCTCGGTGTAGCCGGTTCTGGCGATGGCCCTTAGCACCGGGCCGGATAGTCCAAGTTCTTCAAATGAAGGCATCCGGGATCAACGCGGCTCCGGACCTTGCTTTCAAGGGGAAAATCTCTGCGTTTGTGCGAAAGCGCGCAGGCCGGACCCCTCACATCGCCCGTTTGCGGGCACGGCGGCCTGCGAGGAGGTGGTCGAGGGAGAGGCGTCCGCCCCCCCCGCAGGCGAGACCCAGGAAAACGGCAAGGTAGAGAGAGAGTACCTGAGGGTTGAGACCGGAAGAAAGCGGGATTGCGGCGAAGAGGACAAATCCGCACATGAGGAAAAAGAGGAGGGCATTGATCCGGGTGAAGAAACCAACGACCACGCCGAGAAGTGCTGTTGACTGAAGGGCAATCGCAGCCGCTGCGACGATGTCGGGCGAGGGAACGCCAAGTTGGGCAAGCTGGCCGACGAGGTCCCAGTCGCTACCGTCCCAGACGTGGGCGACCGTCAGTTTCAATTGGGCCAGGAGTTGATAATAAACATAAGTCGCAACGACCAGCAGCCGGATGAGGAGAAGTCCCAGATCGGCGAGGCGCGGTTTGTCGGGATTGGAATCCTGAAGTGGCTGAAAAGGCATGTTCGCTGGACGAATGAACCCGTGGACTCAAACACGGGAGCGCCCGCTCTCGCAAACGAAAACGCGATCACGGCGCACGGGACGGGTTCGTGAGCGGGAGAAGGGAAAAACACAGCTCCGGCAGTTATCGGGCAAGGGCCGCCGCGAGACTGTCGCGTTCCACGTCGGAAAAGACTTCTCGATAAAGAGCCAGGTCGCCGATCCTGACCTCACCTGCTCCGGTGAAGGTTTCCTCACGCTCGAGCAATCCAGCGGCGTAGTCGTGGAGGGCAAGACGTCCTTTGATCCTTGTGGCCGATGATACAAGCCTCGGTTTTCCGCTTTTCTGGAAGGCCTGCAAGTGCATATGACCCTTCTTTCCGTCCCATCCAAGGAGCACCACCCCCGCTTCGGTCTGGATCCAGGGAGTGGAAATGCGGCTGTTGGACGGACCCTGTTCCAGGTGGAGGACGAGCTCCATTCCAACCCGGCTGAGGCGAATCGAAGTGGTCTCGCTCCCCTCGACCCCGCCGGAAAGATTGGCGCGGAGAATGTCGCAGGGTTGTTCCGTCGCGATCTCCACGGCCAGGGCGAAGGTGAATTCGTTGAGTAGGATCAATTCATTGCGCACCGGGTTTTCCGGAGCGAGGAGGCAGGTGCCGGGTTGGCAGGAAATCCAGGACCGGTTTTGTGAATCCACCCGGAGGGAGGGGCGGCGATCGGAGGCCGATTGTCCGACAAGAAGGTGGGAGAGGTCACGGTCAGGCGCGAGGTTCTGGATGGCTCCGACCGGGTCTCCGTCCTTCAGGATCCGTTTTCCTTCCGGAGAAACCGTACCTCCGGTGACAGAGTAGTGGGAAACGAGCTTCTCGCTGTCGACGGGCAGGGGAACGACGGGTGGGGAAGGTTTCTGATTGTTGAGAGTCGGAAGGTGTGTGGTCGCTCGTGGCTGGGCTATGGCAAGGGGGCGTCGAGGAGACGGGGAGCTGTTGACCGGATGTTCCTGTCGTTCCTGTGCCGATCGAAT
>JAGRPC010000306.1 GCA_020439925.1 Verrucomicrobiia bacterium
GCATGATCGCCAACTTCCACGCCAAAGCCATCGAGGCGATGGAGGATGGAACGCTGCACTCCTTCTACGGCCGTCGCGCCGACGCCGTCGAAGCCCTCGTCGCCGAACACGGAGGCAAGGGTTATACCGACCTCGACGCCTTCCTCTCCGATCCCGAGCTCGAGATCGTCACCATCGCCACTCCGAGCGGTGCCCACCTCGAGCCGGCCCTCGCCGCCGCAAAAGCCGGCAAGCATGTCATCTGCGAGAAACCGCTCGAGATCACGCCGGAACGGGTCGACCAGATGATCGCCGCCTGCGACGAAGCCGGAGTGACACTCTCCGGGATCTTCAACCGCCGCTTCCACCCGGCCATGGACCACTTCAAACAGGCGGTCGAAGAGGGTCGTTTCGGCAAACTGACCCTGTGCGACGCCTACGTGAAATGGTGGCGCAGCCAGGAGTATTACGACTCCGGCGCCTGGCGCGGCACCTGGGCCCTCGACGGGGGAGGCGCCCTCATGAACCAGTCCATCCACCTCGTCGACCAGCTCCTCTACCTCGCCGGCGACGTCGCTTCGGTCTCCGCCTCGACCGCCTGCCTCGCCCATACGGGAATCGAGGTCGAAGACACCGCCGTCGCCATCCTCGAGTTCAAGAACGGGGCCCGCGGCGTTATCCAGGGCTCGACCGCCTGCTGGTCCTCGACCGGCCATCCCGCGGAAGTCCAGATCTGCGGCGACAGGGGCTCCGCTTTCCTCGCGGATGAAAAATATCGCGTCTGGGACTTCGCCGAACCGGCCCCACAGGACGAAGTCGTCCGCACCGAACTGATGCAGGGAAGCGTCGCCAAGGGACTCGGAGCGAACGATCCCAAGGCCATCAATTTTGACGGCCACAAGCGTAATTTCGAGGACGTCGTCCGCGCCATCCGCGAGGGCCGCTCTCCCCGCGTCGACGGTCGTGAAGCCCGTCGCGCCGTCGCCCTCATCTGCGCCATCTACGAAAGCGCCCGCAACGGCGGCGCCAAGGTGACGCTCTGACCGACCCACCTTCCCGCGCTCCATGTCGCAACTGCTTCTCGCCACCGAAGGCGGACAGGTCGTCGCCTTTGACACGTTGACCCGGGAGCATCGTTGCGTCTTTCACAGCTCCGACGACGAGGCCATGATGGGCATCGAGGTGGCCGGACCTCACCTCTATGTCGCCAGCCTCAGCCGCCTCTACAAGCTGCGGCTCGACGACTTTTCCAGAATCGCCCAGACCCGCCTCTACGATCCCACGCCCGACTTCCACCAGATGTCGTCCGTCGACGGGTTCCTCTACCTCACCGCGACGAAATCGAACGAGATCTGGCTCTTCGACGAGAGCCTCCGCCTCGCCCGCGTCCACCGGGTCACCCCGCCGGATCCGCGGCGGAAGATCGAATACAAGAAGAACTACAATCACCTCAACCACATCGTGCGTGAAGGGGACCGTTTCTACATTTCGCTCAACTGGCTCACCACCACCCAGTATGCCAACAGCGGTGTCCTCGTCACCGACGCCGATCTCGGGGAAATCGAACGATTCGAGTTCGGCTGGGAGATCCACGACTTCCAGTTCCTTGACGGGAAAAGAATCGCCATCTGCGCGACCTCGAGCAAAGGCAAGCGGGTCAGGCATCCCTACCGTTCCGGGCTCATGGTCGAGGGAGAACTGGTCTTCGAACATGACGCCGAGGAAGCCTTCTGCAAGGGGCTCGCTCACGACGACGAGCACATCTACCTCTGCGGGGGACGCAAGATGGAGCGCCGCCACCGGAAAAACTCGAGCTCCATCATCTACGTGCTGCGGCGAAGCGATTATTCGCTTGTCGAGACCTTCGAAAGCGCCGAAATCAAGGCCATCAAGGGTGCCACCCGCCTTTCCGCCCCCACTCCATGAAAAAGGCCCTCGTCACCGGCGCCGCCGGCTTCATCGCCTCGCGCGTTTCCCGGCTTCTCCTCGACCGGGGCGTGGAGGTCGTCGGGCTCGACAATCTCAACGACGCCTATGACGTGCGCATGAAGCGGCACCGACTCACCTCGCTCGAGGGACGCGAGGGCTTCACTTTCGTCGAGGCCGACATCGAGAATCTCTACGAGCTCGATCCCGTTTTTTCCGCCCACCGCTTCGACGCCATCTTCAATCTCGCCGCCCGCGCCGGGGTGCGCTACAGCATCGAGGATCCCCACGTCTACCTGCGCTCGAATGCGCAGGGCGCGCTGAACCTGATGGAGCTCATGCACCGCCACGACTGTGGCAAGCTCGTCCTCGCCTCCACCTCCTCGCTCTACGCGGGGCACCCCATGCCCTTCCGCGAGGACCTGCCCGTGGAGAAGCCTCTCTCGCCTTACGCCGCCTCCAAGAAGGCCGCCGAGGTGCTTTCCTACACCTACCATCACCTCTACGGCATCGACGTTTCCATCCTTCGCTATTTCACCGTCTACGGTCCCGCGGGACGTCCCGACATGGCGCCCTTCCGCTTCATCAAGTGGATCCACGAGGGCACCCCCATCACCGTTTTCGGCGACGGCAGCCAGACCCGCGATTTCACTTACGTCGACGACATCGCACGTGGCACCGTCCTTGCCGGCAAGCCCATGGGCGAAGGCAAGCCGGGGCACGAAGTCGTCAATCTCGGGGGCGGCATGACGCCCATCTCCCTGCTCGACTTCATTCGCAAGATCGAGGACCGACTTGGAAGGAAGGCAGAGATTGTCTGGCAGCCCATGAGCGCCTCCGAGATGCAGGACACCTCCGCCGACATCGCGAAGGCAAAGGCCGTCCTCGGCTGGGAACCCGAAATCGACCTCGACAAAGGCCTTGATGCAACCGTGTCCTGGTATCTCGAGAATCTCGATTGGGCGCGCGAGGTGGCTTTGTAAGAGCGATCCTCACTTGAAGACCGCATCCAGTCCCATGGCGCTCTTGCGGGCGATCTTCGGCACCATCTTCGGGCGCGAGCGCTTCAGGACGAAGTAGACGAACGAGAGAAGTCGCAGGCCCAGAATCTTGTCGATGAAGCGATAGTCTGGAGTCTGCCTCACAAGGTAGCGGAAGAACAGGCGGATGGAACGGCTCCCGAGCTTGAAGGGTTTGAAATCATACTTCACCGAATAGCGGAAACGTGTTCCCCTCGGGTAGCGTCTCTTGTATTGCTTCTTGGCCTTTTCGAGGCGCTTTTTCATCTCGGAATCGTCGGGTCGGAAGAAATACTCCCGAGCGAGGGCGATGAGTCCAAAGGTGTATTCCATGTACTCGATGTCCTCTTCCGGCAGACCACACTGCAGCGCGAGGGTGCGCATGCGCCTAATCTTCGCCATCGCGGCATGACCGGAACGGATCGCGGCCTCGCCGTCCTCGACGAGCTGGTCGAGCATCTTTCGGATCGACTGGGCGACGAAGATGTGGTGCCAGTAGACACCCAGGAGGGGCGGGATGCGGACGCGACGGAAATAAAAGCGCTGCCGCGCAAAATCCGGAAGATAGAGCAACTGGATCACGACCTCCTCGGAAAGCCGGAGCAGTTCGAGCAGGGCCGCGCGATCCCGCACCCCGGGCAGGTGCGACACCGCCTCCTCGACGAGTTCTCCGTGCTTGAAGAGACGCAGGGTGACGAAGGTGTTGATCTCCGTCCAGATCGCCGATGGATCGAGGAAAGCCAGCCGTCGAAAGGGAGTCCAGCCGCCCGTCTGACACCAGACCGATATGCCGATCACATTGGGAGCATCGCGAAGCTCGATCGCGATCTGCTCGTAGTCGCCGCCGACAAAGCTGGGATACTCCCCGCACCCCTCGTACTCTCTCCGCGTCTGCAGCTCGACGATCTTCGGAAGAGTGGTGACGAAGAAATTCCGGTTCAGCGAGAGATAGCGGAAAAAATCCGACTCCCCGTATTTCATCGAAAGGACGAGGGCGGGACTTTCGATACCCGCGACCGTCTTCTCGAGAGTGGCGTGACGCCAGATCAGGTCGCCCACCTCGTGCGCCCCCACTGTCCAGGTGCGGAAGATGCAGCGGCGTCCATACTGCTCGAAGACCGGCAGGATCGCCTTGAGACAGCGGTTCACCATCTCGGGGCTCTTGAGGACGAGACGGCTGCGAAATTCCTCCTTCACGTCGAGTCCGTCGCTTTCCCCGATGCGAAGCACCACGCCCGCGACCTCGGGAAAGTCGGCGAAAAAACGTTCGAGGAGACCGGCGAGGAACTCGCGCTGCCTTTTCTCGCTCTTCCCGATCCGCTTCTCCAGCGCCGGAGTGAGCGTGAGAATGTCCATCGTGAGGTAGACCTGCAGCCCCTCGGATTGGGCAATGCGAAAGAGCTCGCGGAATTCTCCCCGGAAAAACTCGACCCGCGCGGCGACAGGCTCTTCGAGATAATGATGCCGGGCGAGGTGCGGCACGTCGTCGAGGGTCACCCCGTTGTAGCCGATGGCGGCAACACTGCGGCAGAAGACACGCAAGTCCTCGCGAATGTGATCGAAACACTCGCGCAACTCCTCGTCTTCCAGTTCCTGGAAACGGATCCACGGCAGCTTCGACCAGTTGATGCGAAAACGTTCATAGCCGCGAAAGAAGGGGCCGATCGCGTCGATGAGGTAGAGGGGTGAGTCGAGGGCGGGAAGGTCCACGAGGAAAGAACGGCTTTGTTACCTCAGAAGGAACTGCGCCGCAACGGGTTCATGCCGTGACGAAGGAGAAGAGAGTGGCGGTTTTGTCACCTTTCCCCGAACCCGGGCGTGGGATCGCAGATTCCGTCCGCGTCTTTCTTGCGATCGGCCACGCCACACCGGGCGGGACCACTCAGAAACCCGGAAGGCCCTTGAGCGCCTCCTGCAGTTTCTTCTGCACTTCCGCCTCGATGGCGGCGGGATCGGTCGGAAGAGTAGCAGTCGGATTCGCGGCACCCGCCTTCGGCGAGTCGCTCCAGTCGAGTCCCTCGGTGAAGACCTTCACGCTGCATCCGCTCGCGGCGGGTTGCACCATGATCGTCAGCTTTGCCCCGTCTCGCTCGCGCTTGAGGATGGCGTTGGTCTTGCCGTTGAGGCTTCCGCTCCCGTCTTTCCAGCCCTGTTCCTTCAACTTGGCCGAGAATTCTCCGGCGACCTCGCTCACCGACGCATCGGAACGGAAGTTGATGTGACCGACGACGGCCTTGTATTCGACATCCTGAGCGGAGGCTGGCAACGGAAGTTTCGACACCGACAATTTGGGCCCGGCCGGTTTCGCCGGTTCTTCCTTCGGCGCTTCCTTGGTCATCGGTTTGACCTCTTCCTCGGCGAAGGCGCCTTTCGGCAGGGGCGCGGAGAAGGTCAGATCGACGTTCCACTTCTGACCGAAGGCGTCGAGTTCCCCGCCGGTGGTGACACGACCGGACACCGTCGAATCGGTGACCTTGAAATCCTCCATCTTGATCTGGCCGAGGGCCGAGAAGGGCGACTTTTCATGGGCGGTGTGAGCCACCTCGCAGCCGAAGATGCCACCGTCCCGAAAAACGCTGAGGATCAGGGCGCTACCGAGTTTCTTGAAGCCGGCGTCGAAGTCGGGTTTCTTCGAGGCAGAGGGATCCTTCTCGGTGAAGACGAGGCGGATGGCCGCCTGATCACTGAAGGGTTCGCGCGTCTGCACAATCAGGTGGGCAAGGTTTCCCTCCTTGCCATCGCCGAGGAAACTGCCCTTCACGGTAGTCGGTTCCGACGATTGGGCGTGAAGCAAGGCTCCCGAAACAGAGAGCGCGGCGATGATGGGCAAAGAAAGTCGGAGTTCGTTCATGGTAATCGGCTCGGATTGAATTCTCTTTCGATAGTAGCACGGAGCCGGAATCCGCCTATCCGACTTTAGTCTCGATTTTTCGGGTCGGACCCGCTATCAAGGCGACCATGTCTCCCCATACCACCGTCAGCATCCATCCCTATTTTCAGCCGCACGAGGGCAAGCTCGCCGATTTCATCGCCGGAATGCCGGCCTTCGTCGAACGGACCCGCGCGGAGACAGCGGTGCTCTTTTACGACTTCACCGTCTGCGACGGAATCGTCTTCTGTCGCGAGGCCTATGTCGGCGGCGAAGGGGCCCTCGCCCACCTTGATAATGTCGGTGACCTGCTCGAAAAGGCACTGCAGATCTCCGAACTCGTCCGGCTCGAGGTTCACGGCGCCGCGACGGAACTCGACAAGATGCGTGAAGCGCTCAAGGGGCTTCCCGTGCAGTGGTTTGTGCTGGAAACGGGCCTGGAGAAATGAGCGCTCCGGAAATTGCCGGCATCCTCAACGAACTCCGTTCCCTCGGCAGCGAGCAAACGCTCAAGACCTACCGTCGCCACGGCCTCGAGGGTGAAGCCTTCGGCGTGAAGTACGGCGACATCGAAAAAATCGCCCGACGCCTCAGAAAACGCGCCGATCTCGCTTCCGGACTCTGGAAGAGCGGTATCCATGAGGCCCGCATTCTCGCCTGCAAGATCTCCGATCCGAACAAGTTCGATCGCGCGACATTCGAGGCATGGGTGAAGGCAGCAAATCGCCTACTTATCGCCGATCTCTCCAGCCTGATTGCCAGAAGTCCGGATGCCACGGAACTTGCCGCCCTCTGGACCGCTCCCACACAATCGGAGAATTCGCGGATCACCGGCTGGTGCGTCGTCTCCGCTCTGGCAAGCCGCGACGAGACGATTCCCCGGAGGTGGTTTGAACCTTTTCTCGATCGAATCGCAACGGAAATGGCAGAGGCTCCGAACCGGCTCCGATACGCACTCAACGGAGCTCTCATTTCCATCGGCGGCCGCAACGATCCGGCGCTGCGAGATGCCGCTCTCCATATGGCCAAGCGGATCGGCAAAGTCGAGATCGACCACGGAGAAACCGGATGCAAGACACCTGATGCCACCGCCTACATTCGAAAAATGTGGGACCGTCGAAAGGCTCGTGCCTCTACCTGACAGAAAAGTCCCTTGGCCGAAACGTCACAAAATTTGGCGCTTGGTCTCAAGGCGACTTTCACGGGAAACCTGATTTTCGTGAAGAGACCAAAATCCCCCTCCCGATGAAGAAGACCTTGTCCTTTCTGATCCTCGTTTCATTGCTCGCCCTTTCCTTCGGGACGGAAGCCGGCGAAAGGAACGGCCCCGTCCGCGTTCTTTTTGTCGGACACGAGGCCGAACATCACAATTCGGGCGCCTACGCTCCCATGCTGATGCAGGCGTTGGGGCGCGACGCGATCTGGTTCGACTACGTCACGACTCCTGAGGCCGCCTTCGGCGACCGGGAGTATCTCGATCACTTCGATGCCGTCCTCCTCTATGCGAATCACGAGAAGATCGATCCGGCTCACTGGGCGAATCTGAAATCCTTCATCGAGGGCGGGCGGGGATTCGTGCCGGTGCACTGCGCGAGCTGGTGCTTCCAGAATATCCCCGAATTCGACCAAGTCGTGGGAGGTCGTTTCGATCACCACAAGACCGCGGTCTTTCGCCCGAAAACCATCGCTCCCGATCACGAGGCGATCAAGGATGTGCCCGGCTTCGAGGCCTGGGATGAAACCTACGTGCACAAGAATCACAATCCGCAGGATCGCATCATCCTGCAGGTGCGGGAGGTGTCCGACGATGACAACATCGCCGAACCCGAACCCTGGACCTGGATCCGCACGGAGGGAAAAGGACGCGTTTTTTACACGGCCTCGGGTCACGACGAACGCGTCTGGAGCCTGCCGGAATTCCACGAACTGCTCAAGCGCGGCATCCTGTGGAGCATAGGCGAGGATCGCCGCGCCACCTATGACTCCTTCCTGACCCAGCGGGAAAGGGAAGAGCGGGTCAAGGATCCGAATGTCGCCAACTACGAGAAGCGCCCCGAGCCGTTGACCTTCCAGAAACCTTTCACCCCGAAAGGGTCGATGGAGCGCACCCAGGTGCCGGCTGACCTGCGCCTGGAGCTCTTCGCGAGCGATCCCGACATCGGGAAGCCCATCGCGATGGCCTGGGACGAACGCGGACGCTGCTGGCTCGCGGAGACCTCCGACTATCCCCACGAGGTGGCCGAGAACGGCATCGGTGGCGACCGCATCCGCATCTGCGAGGACACCGATGGAGACGGGAAGGCAGACAAGTTCACCGTCTTCGCCGAAGGTCTCAATATTCCGACGGGCCTCGTCTTCAGCAACGGAGGCCTCATTGTCTCGCAACCTCCGCGATTCCTTTTCCTCAAGGACACGAATGGTGACGACATCGCCGACGTGCGCGAGGAGATCATGACCGGCTGGGGCATCGGTGACACCCATGCGCAGGCCAGCAACCTCCACTACGGATACGACAACTGGCTCCACGGCTCGGTGGGTTATTCGGGCTTCGCCGGCGAGGTCGGCGGCAAGACCCACGAGTTCAAGATGGGCACCTACCGCTTCAAGCCCGACGGATCGGCGATCGAGTTCCTTCACCAGTTCACGAACAATACCTGGGCCCAGAGCCAGAACGAATCCGGCGACGATTTCGGAGGCACCGCCAACGGCGCTCCCCTTTTCTTCGGTGGCATTCCCCAGACCATCGTGCCCGAGGGCCTGCGCGCGCAGACCGCGAAGAAGATCAACCGCGTCGATCTCGCCCACGCCATCACCCCGAACTACCGCCAGGTCGACGTCATGGGCGGTTACACGGCGGCAGCCGGATCGGCTTTCATCTACTCCGACAATCTCCCCGCTCGGTTCCAGGGCATGGCCATGGTCACGGAGCCGACAATGAAGCTCGTCTCCCTGATGGACGTGCGACCCGACGGGGCCGGATACACCGCACACGACGGGATGAACCTTCTCGCCAGCACGGACGAATGGACCTCGCCGGTCTACGCCGAGGTGGGTCCCGATGGCGCGGTCTGGGTCGCGGACTGGCAGAACTTCATCATCCAGCACAATCCCACTCCGACCGCCGATCGAGGCGGCTACGACGCGAAGACCGGGGTCGGCGGCGCCCACGAGAATCCCCTGCGCGATCACTCGCGCGGACGCATCTATCGGGTCGTCTGGGACAAGGCCACCGAACCGAAGGTGAAGAGCCTCGCCGGGGCCAACACCGCCGCGTTGGTGGCTACGTTGGGGTCGGGCACCCAGCACTGGCGCCTCACCGCGCAACGGCTCCTCGTCGAAGGGAAGAAATCCGACGCCACTCCCGCGCTCGTGCAGCTCGTCAGCGCCAATGACGGAAACATCGCCGCGATCCACGCGCTATGGACCCTCCACGGCCTAGGCAAACTCGACGAGAAGACCCACCAGGCGGCCCTCCTCGCCAAGGACGCGCGCCTCCGGCGTAACGCGATCCGCGCTCTCGGGAATGACGAGTTGGCGACGAAGCTGTTTTTCGGTTCCGGCGTCGTCACGGATCCCGACCTCAACACCCGGCTCGCCGCCTTCGTGAAGCTCGCCGAATTCCCGACCACCGCGGAGATCAAGACCCTGGCCGGACGCCTGCTCCTCGACCCCGCGACCCGCGAGGATGAATGGCTCGGCGAAGCCGCGAAAATTCTCGCCCGTGTCCACGGAGCTTCGGGATCTTTCAGGGAAGGGCCGAACCTCGTTCCCAATCCGGGATTCGAAGAAATCGACGGCAGCAACAAACCGAAGGACTGGACCTATCGCCACTACAATGGCGAGGCCTCCTGGTCCGTCGCAGGAAAGGAGGACGCCCGCTCCGGCGAGCATTCGATGAAGGTCGAATCCGGGAAAGGAGCCGACACGAGCTGGTTCGTGGATCTGCCCATCGAGCCAGGGGCCGACTACAAGCTGAGCGCCTGGATCAGGACCGAGAAGGTTCGCGGCGCCCGCGGTGCCCTGCTCAACCTGCACGGGACCGAGGTCAAGAGCGACGCCGTCAACCGCGACTCGAAGTGGGTCGAGTTGGAGACCGTTTTCAACGCGGAGAAGCGCACCAGGGTGAGCCTCAACCTTCTCTTCGGCGGATGGGGCCAAAGCACCGGCAAGGCCTGGTTCGACGATGTGAAGCTGGTGAAGCTCATACCCGTGGATGCCGAGGCGGAGGAACTTCTCACCGGCGATCCGAAGCGCGGCGAAGAGATCTTCTGGAAACATCCGGTGGCCGGTTGCGTGAACTGCCACATGCTCGGAGGCAAGGGGAGCCCGGTGGGTCCGCCGCTCGACGGGATCGCTTCGCGGAAGGATGCCGCGTACATCACCCAGAGCCTTCTTGAACCCAACGCGGTCCTCGCCGAAAGCTACACCGCGACCCCGGTCTCCCCCATGCCCCCGATGGGCCTGATCCTCAAGCCCCAGGAACTGGAGGATATCAAGGCGTTCCTGGCCACGTTGAAGTGACAGGGTCGAGTCTCCAGATCGACCCTGTCTGGCATCACCCGTGACCCGTGGCCATCAACCCTGGCACTTTGGGCACCAGCAGGTCGTGCGGCCGCGGAGATCTTCCCGAACCAGCCCGGTGCGGCAGCCACGCCGCGGGCAGATTCCTCCGTCTCGCCACCGATGGTTCATGAGCCAGGCGTCGGAGAGATCACCCCAATCGGTCCCGATGACCCGCATCGCCTCGCGCGAAACCCGACGGATCTGTTTCCAGAGCTCCGCGACCTGTCCCTCATCCAGCTTGGACACCGGAGTCCGAGGCGGGATCCGCATCTGCCAGCAGATCTCGTCGGCCATCCAGTTGCCGATGCCAGGGAATCCCCGCTGATCGAGGAGAAGGGTCTTGAGCGGTGTTTTAGGAAAGCGCCGCACGAACTCCTTCACGTGCGTTTTCGTAAATCTCGGGTCGAGCGGCTGTGGCGGCAACTCTCGCCACCAGGCCGGCGGCAACCCGTCGTCAACGAGATCGAGTCCGAGCCGGCCGAACATGCGATAGTCGCTGAAGACCAGCGAGACGGCCCCCAGGTCGAGAACGAGGTGTTCATGTTTTCCCGGTTCATGGAGGGGAGGAGCGACACGAAGTTCACCGGACATCCCTAGGTGCAGACCCAGCCAGGCTCCTCCCGAGAAGGAAAAGAGCATCTGCTTGCCGTGGGCATGACTCGATAAAAGGGTCCTTCCGCTGAGACCCTTCCC
>JAGRPC010000028.1 GCA_020439925.1 Verrucomicrobiia bacterium
CCCTGAACCTGAGCTCGGGAGTGGGTCGCTTCAAGGCCCTGCGCGGGGGAAAGCCGGAGATGGAATACCTGGCCGTCTTCGATGCGCACCTTCCCGCCCGCCGGCGCCGGCCCTGGCGCATGATCGAGGAACTGAGCAAGCGTCTCCTCGCGCCCTACACCGTCAGGCACGGTCTCTGACCCGAGCCTCGCGGAAACCGATCCGTTCAGGCTCTCGATGAACGGGGCATCTCGACCCGGTGAAAGACGAGGCCGGTGCTCTCGTCGCGCACCTCGGTGAAGGGAAAGGTGTGCTGGACGCTGCCGGCTGTGGCCGAGGACACCGAAAGCCGGTCCTTGTTCCGCCGTCCCGCCGCCCTTACTTCCCCCGCCTTCGCGATGATCTCACGCACCGAATCGAAATCGAGCGCTTCACCCGCCCCCGCATTGCGCACGGAGGCGTCGTCCGAGTGGATGCCGATCTCGAGGAAGATGGGAAGGTTCGTCTCGATCTTCCAGTCCCGCAGGAGCCGGTCGAGGGCGTTCTGCATGGCGAGCGCGGCCTGGATGGCGAGGCGTTCCTGGTGAGGATTTTCGTTTTCCGCTCCAAAGACGGCGATGACACTTTCGTCGCTCGATTTCTCGAGCGACCCCTGGTGCCTCAGGACGATGTCGATCATCGTCGAGAAGTACTCGTTGAGCAGGGCGAAGACACGTTCGCCGCCAAGCCGCGAGGACAACTGTCCGAACCCGCATAGTTCCGCGACGAGCACGGTGACCCGGCGGTTCACGACGGTTTCCTCCCCGCCGGATCCTCCCAGCCTCGCATCGGCGGCCTGGGAGCGCACGTAATGCACCAGCGCCCCCTTGAGCGACTCGCGTTCCTCGAGACCGTCCGCCATCTGGTTGATGGCCTTGGCAAGTTCCCCGAACTCGTCGTTCTGCGACAGCTCGAGCCTCGAGGACAAATCACCCCGGCCGATTCCGCGAACGAATTCCTGCAACTCGGTCAGGGGCGCCGTGACCTTGCCGGAGAGCCAGGCGGCGAGAGCCGCCGCGAGGGCAAGCGCAACGGTCATGGCGATGAGGTCGCCGATGAGAAGTCGGCTGAGGATGGATTTGATCCGGTCCGCGGAGATGTCGGCCGCAAGCATCGCGACGGGATTCCCGGCGGAATCATTAACCGGAGCAAACGCCGTGAGCCACACACCGAAGGAATCGCGCGCATATTCCGCATCGACCCTGGCCTCGCCCAGCACGGGCATTTCTTCCGGATGAGCGAACTCGACCCGGTCACCGAGCTTGGAGCGCTGTTCGGGATCCGTCTCGGCATCAACGACATACTCCCACTCCCCGTCGGGCAGCGGGCGAATGATGTAGAGAAAGCGTACCGGGAGCGCTCCGGTCTTGTTCGCCTGCAGGATCTCTCGCAGGGGGGTAGCGACCTCCTCGTAGAGGTGAAGGCTGTCCTGCGAGGGTTCGACAAGCTGTGCGACCTTGTCCCCGTCCACCCGCGGCGCGGAACTCGCCACGATGGAAAAGACCTTCTCCTGGATCAGTTCGAAAGCGAGCCGATTGGCCTTCCTCAGGCTGAGGAAGAGAAGCAGCCCGCAACTCACTCCCACGAGGAGGATCAGCAGGGTCTGTAGCTTGCTGCGAAAGGACACGGCCGGAACGATTTCCCCGCCAAGGTAGTTCAGGAATCACACGGCGAAACCCGGAATTCGCGTTCCCGGTCATCGCGCCAGTCCGTGGAATCCGGCACAGGCTTGACCTCCGCACCCGGAATCGTGTTCAGTCTCGCCATGACCACCCTCCGTGCCTCCCTCATCCTGTATGGATTTGCCTGCTCCACTTCCAGCATGACGCTCCAGGGCGCCGACTGGCCCGAGTTCCGCGGTCCCGACCGCCGCGGAGTCTGGCAGGGCGAAAATCTCGTTGAGAACTTCGAGGGTCTGCCGGATCCGCTTCCGCGCGTCTGGACTGCCCCGGTGGGAGCGGGATACAGCGGTCCGACCGTCGCCGGCGACGGCGTTTTCCTGATGGACAGAGGCTTGCCCGGCGGAGCCGGAGAAGTGGAGCGGGTCGTCTGTATCGACCGTGAAACCGGAAAGGAGAAATGGGTCCACTCTTATCCCTGCGTCTACCGGGGGATCGATTACGGCTACGGCCCCCGCACCAGCGTGACCGTTCACGACGGTACCGCTTACGCCCTCGGAATGATGGGTCACCTGCACGCGATCGACGCGGCGAGCGGCCGTGTTCTCTGGACGCGAACCCTCGCCGAGGACTACCGGATCGACATGCCGATCTGGGGGCTGACGTCCTCGCCCCTGGTGGAGGGCGATATCCTCGTCGTCCAGGTCTCGGCCCCGGCGGACGGCGCGTGTTTTGTCGGCTTCGACGCCAAGATCGGGGAGGAAAGGTGGCGTGCCCTTGCCGACAAGGGGTCCTACGTTTCCCCTGCCGTCATCGGGCAGGCAAATCGGCGCGTGCTGGTTGCCTGGAGTGGCCAGAGGATCGCCGGGCTCGATCCGGCCACGGGCAAACCCCTCTGGGAGGTTCCCACACCCCCCAACAAGATGCCCATCAACGTCCCCGGTCCGGCCCTCGACGAGACGGGCACTCGGATGTTCCTCGGCGTGTTTTACGACGGTTCGCGGCTCATCGAACTGGGACGGGCAGACGCGACCGCCCGTGAATTGTGGCATCGTCAGGGCATCAACGAGCGCAACACCGACGCGCTCCACTGCATGATCAGCCCTCCCTACATCCGGGATGGCCACGTCTACGGAATCGACAGCTACGGACAGCTGCGTTGCCTCGACCTCGCCACCGGCGACCGGATCTGGGAAAACCTCGAGGCCATTCCGCAGGGTCGCTGGGGAACCGGTTTCATGGTCCCCGAGGGAGGACGCACCTGGATCGTGACCGAGCGGGGGGAAATCGTCATCGCCCGGCTCACCCCGGAAGGTTACCACGAGATCGACCGTGCGCGCCTCATCGAACCGACCACTCCCCTGAAGCAGCGCCCCGAAGGCACCGTGCTCTGGTCGTATCCCGCCTTTGCCGGATCGCGGGTCTACGTCCGCAACGACAGGGAACTGGTCTGCGTCGACCTCGGAAAGTCGCGATAGAGGACCTCACTCCGCCTTTTCCGCGATCTCGGAAAGGTGCCCGATCAGCGCCTCGAGAACACCCCGATCGGCCCCGGGCTGGTGCACCGCCATGACTTCGGCATGCACCACCGGAGTCCTCAACCTGACAAAGACACTTCCCGTGTGCGGGAGCTTCGCGCTGTGTTCCGGGAGCAGGGCCACACCTGCTCCTCCCGCCACGGCGGCGAGGAGCAGGGAAAGGGAGTCGCATTCCTCGGCGATCTCCGGATCGAAACCCCGCGACTGGCAGATGCCCCGGAGGAACTGACGCCGCCCTGGAAAGACGAGATCGGAGAGCGAGACGAAGGGGTCACCTGCCAGTTCGTCGAGATCGATCCGCCGGCGCGAGGCGAGGCGATGGTCGACGGGCAGCACCGCGGCCATGGGATTGCGCATGAGCCTGCGGACCGTGAAACGCTCCCGGTCCTCGTCTCCCAGGTTGCCGAGGATGGCGAGGTCGAGCTCGTCGTTGCGGAGCCGGTCGAGCTGGGCCTGCGGGGAGAGTTCGAAGAGCGACACCGCGACCCGCGGGTGGCTCTTCCGCAGGGCTCTCAGGGCCGGCGCGACCAGGTCGTCGAGAAAGATCGTGAGGAAACCGAGCCGGGCGGTGCGGCGCCCCTCCCCGAACTGTTCCCGCGTCTGCTGTGCCGCGGTCTCCGCATCGCAGAGGAGCTGCCGGGCCCGGTCGAGGAAATATCGCCCCGCCGGAGTGAGATGGAGTCGCTGGCGCACCCGGTCGAAGAGCGCAACCCCGAGCTCCTCCTCGATCGCCCGGATCTGGCGGCTCAACGCCGGCTGGGAAAGGTGAACCCGCCGGGCCGCGGCCGTCACGGAAAGCTCCTCCGCGGTGGCGACAAAAGAGCGGAGCTGGTGAAATTCCATGCGGGAGATCGGGACGACAGTTCATAACCTACGTGCATGAACTCCCTCCGCAACTTGCATTGGCGAACCGAACCCTTTCCCGGCAGCGTATCCCCATGAATCTTTCAACCATGAAAACCATCGACACCGCCACCCCGTCCATCACCCTCCGCCCCGCCGGCGAGCGCGGGCACGCCAACCACGGCTGGCTCGACACCTGGCACAGCTTCAGTTTCGCGAACTACCAGGACCCGCGCCACATGGGTTTCCGCAGCCTTCGTGTCATCAACCAGGATCGCATCGCCCCGGGCGCCGGCTTTCCCACCCATCCCCATCGCGACATGGAGATCTTCAGCTACGTCCTCGAGGGAACCCTGAGGCACGCCGACAGCATGGGGAATTCCCGCGATCTGAAACCCGGGCAGGTGCAGCTCATGAGCGCCGGATCGGGCG
>JAGRPC010000307.1 GCA_020439925.1 Verrucomicrobiia bacterium
GACCTCGTCGGGGTGCACGCCCTTGAGCGGGTCGATGCCGAAGAACTCGCGCACCGCCTGCTGCACGAGCGGCATGCGGGTCATGCCGCCGACGAGGAGCACGTCGTCGGCGGCATGCGGGTCATGCCGCCGACGAGGACCAGCTCATCGATGTCACCGGCGGAAACTCCGGCTTCCTTGAGACAGGCCTTCACGGGCCCCTTGGTGCGCTCGAAGAGATGATCGGTCATCTGCTCGAGTTGCGAGCGTGTCAGAGTCTTCTGGATGTGCTTCGGACCGGTCTGGTCGGCCGTGATGAACGGCAGATTGAGTTCGTAGGATTGCGAGGAAGAAAGAGCGATCTTCGCCTTCTCGGCCTCTTCCTTGATGCGCTGGAGGGCGTCGGGCTGGCCGTTCAGGTCGATGCCGGAATCGGTTTTGAAACCTTCGACGATCCACTTGATCACCGCGGAGTCCCAGTCGTCACCACCCAGGCGGGTGTCGCCATCGGTCGCAAGCACTTCGAAGAATCCTTCGTCAATCTCGAGTACGGAAATGTCGAAGGTGCCGCCTCCGAGGTCGTAGACGGCAATTTTTTCTTCGCCCTTCTTGTCGAGACCATAGGCCAGGGCAGCCGCGGTGGGCTCGTTGACGATGCGCTTCACATCAAGTCCGGCGATTTCGCCGGCCGCTTTGGTCGCATTGCGCTGCGAGTCGTTGAAATAGGCCGGAACGGTGATGACGGCTTCGGTGATCGTTTCACCAAGACGGGCCTCGGCGTCGGCCTTCAGTTTCGAAAGCACCATCGCGGAGATTTCCTGCGGGCTGTAAGTCTTGGTCTGCCCGCCGACTTCCACCTCGATGTGGGCGTCGCCGTTGGCCGCCTTCACGATCTTGTAGGGCGTGTTCTTTTCGTCGGCAGTGAGTTCGTCGAATTTGCGTCCGATGAGACGCTTCGCGGAGAAGATGGTATTTTTCGGATTGGTGATGGCCTGACGCTTGGCGGCCTGTCCGACAAGACGCTCACCGTCTTTCGAGAAAGCCACGACGGAAGGGGTCGTGCGCGCTCCTTCGGCGTTTTCGAGTACCACCGGCTGACCGCCTTCCATGACGGCCATGCACGAATTCGTGGTGCCCAGGTCGATTCCTAAAATCTTGCTCATGTGGTTGGATTCCTCTCTGAATGTAGGGGGTTGGTGGGAACAGGGTTCCCTCGATTTCTGGCCTCCCCTTGTGCAATCCTCATGCCATGGCCGCGGTTCAATTCATAAGTGATTAATTATGAGTTAACTACAAACACACCCCGCCATTCTGAGCCAATCCCATGAACCGAAAATTGAGCCAGATTGACTCACATCGCCAAAACTGAGCGCCATTTTGGCACATGCGGTGACAAACTGGCCTCCGGTCCGTCGCTTCCTCAGAATTCCCGCCAAGACAAGAATCCAGGAGATTTCCCCGAAACGATCCTCAAATGATCTTCAATGAAAAATGAAGGGGACGCCCATCTTCTCGAAAGTTGCTTTGGGCTCGGCCATGTAGCGGGCGGCCAGTTCGTCGAATTTCCCTTTCTCCCGGTAGTCGGCCAGGAAGGAGTTCACCTCGTTCCTCAGTTCTTCATCGCCCTTTCTCAAGCCGATTGCCCAAGTCTCCTCGCGGATGGGCTGGAGGATCGGTCGGGTTTCCTTTTCAAATCGCTTCCAGAACTGGTAGATCGAAATCTGATCATAGATGAAGGCGTCGACCTTTCCCTGAACCACTTCCAGGGCGCAGTTGGCGGCATTGTCGAGAATGACGAGTTCCAGGTCCGGCATCTCCGCCCGAACCCACTGATGACCGGTAGTGGCCAGTTTGACCGCAACCTTGTGAACGCCGGGTTTGAGATCTTCCGCGGTCTGAATCGATGAATCCCTGGCCACGAGGAGGCAGAGTCCATTGGTGACATACCCGTCCGAAAAGGCGATAGCCTGCTCCCGCTCCGGAGTGCGGGTCATCGAGGAAATGATCGCGTCGATCTTGCCGGACTGGAGCGCTGGGATGATGCCGTCCCACTCCACATCGCGAATCTCCAGTGGACGCCCGAGTCGAGCTGCAAGATCCTCCGCCATGCGCACGCTGATACCGTCCGGCTGGTTGTCGGGACCGCGCATTTCGAAGGGAGGGTAAGCCAGTTCCATCCCGACGATAAAGGGCTCAACGACAGCACCTCCTCCTCCATGATTGTCTCCACCACAGGAAGCGAGAAAAGAAGTGGCGAGAATAACCACGGTTACGAGAAAACGGCGAGTCATGACGCCGACACCTTCACGCCCCCCGACTGTTTCTCAAGCCGTTTGACGCCGCCAATAAAGCGCCCGATTTTTCGCTTTGCCCCCATGCGAGAACTTCTGACCGACATTCTCTCCTCCTCCTCCCCATCCGAAGCCACCGCCTGGCTCCGGGAAAAGCTCGACGAGCAGGAGGCGAATTTCAGCAAGCGCCCCTTCTACTACGCCTTCAGCGGCGTCTCGCGCCATTTTCCAAAGCGGAGTCGGCTTGAGGTCGGGGAGGAGCAGGCCGCCGCTCTTCACGAACAAGTACCCGGCTTTTCACTGGAGCATTGGGACCTCTTCCGTCTCGCCCGAGTACTCCTGCTGCTTGTGCTCGCCAAGCAGGAGAAAGCCATTTTCGTGGAGACCATCCTCGCGCTTCTCAACACCGCCGACCTTCGGGAACAGGCGGCGATCTACTCGGCATATTCCCTCCTTCCCCACCAGGAAGACCTCGTCGAGTCGGCCGTCGACGGACTGCGCTCCAACATCGTCGATGTCTTTGACTCGATCGCCCTGAACAACCCCTTCCCCGCCGTTCACTTCACCGATGCGGCCTGGAACCAGATGGTTCTCAAGGCGATTTTCATCAGTCGCCCACTCTATCGCATCACCGGACTCGACTCTCGGCGCAACGGCGAACTGGCTGCGGCCATTTCCTATCTTGCTCACGAGCGCTGGGCCGCGGGCCGCCGCATCCCGGCGGAGGCGTGGCGAAACTGCGTCGGATTCGTCAGCGATGAGGTCTCCTCGGACCTTCATCACCTTCTCGAAACGGGAGAACCGTCCGATCGAGAGGCGGCGGCCCTCATCCTCGCCACCGACGCCGATCCCCGCCTCGCCGACCTGCGCGGCCGGCTCGAGGGAGAGATCGACGCGATCGGCGCAGGCACACTTTCATGGGACCGCCTCGGAGAAAAACTCGAGTTTCCCGTCACCCTGAATGGCTCACCCGCCGGAGTCTGATCCCCCGCTTCCTTTCACCATGAGATTCCTCGATTCGCATGTCCACATGGTCTCTCGCACCACGGACGACTATCAACGCATGGCCGCCGCGGGCGTCACTGCCATCATCGAGCCCTCCTTCTGGCAGGGGCAGCCGCGTACCGAACCGGGCACCTTCAAGGACTACTTCAATACGCTCATCGGATTCGAGCGCTTCCGGGCGAGCCAGTTCGGCATCAAACATTATTGCACGATCGGCTTGAACCCGAAGGAAGCGAACAACGAGAAGCTGGCCGAGGCCGTCATCGAGATGATGCCGCTCTACATCTGCAAGGAGGGAGTCGTCGGCATCGGGGAGATCGGCTTTGACGACCAGACCAGGGCCGAGGAAAAATACCTGCGACTGCAGGCCCAACTCGCCCTCGAGGCCGACCTTCCAATCCAGATCCACACTCCACACCGGGACAAGAAGATCGGCACGATCCGGACCATGGACGTGCTCGAAGACGTGGGGATCGATCCGGCCAAGGTCATCATTGACCACAACAACGAAGAGACGGTCAAGACAGTGCTTGATCGAGGCTACTGGGCTGCTTTCACGATCTACCCCCACACCAAGTTAGGCAACGAACGCATGGTCGAGATCCTCCGCGAATACGGGGCCGAACGCATCATCGTCGACAGCGCGGCCGACTGGGGTATCAGCGATGCCCTCGCCGTGCCGAAGACCGCAGCCCTCATGAAGGAACGGGGTATCACTCTCGACCGGATCGAACAGGTCACCTACCGCAATCCGCTCGCCGCCTATGGCCAGAGCGGTCAGATCAGCGAGCAGGACTGGGAAGGAAGTGCCGGAGTCAATCCCGCCGCCCTTTTCGAAGGAAACACCCTCCTCCGCGGCGGCATGGACGTGTCGACGGCGATGTCCCAGTATCTGATGATCGAGTGAGACCGCGACCGCCCTCGGTCCGGGAAACCCTGCCCCATTCCGTCTTCGAGGATACGGTCGATGGGGACGAAGCGGAAATGGGTTCCTTTGCCCTCCGAACGCACCTTTCCACGAATCAGGAGAACACCTTTCCCCATGGCATCCCGTGCGCCTCACCAACCTCTTCTTGAGTCAAACTCCCCCGGAAACAGTTGATACCGCCCACCAGTTCGGGTGCCCGGAAACACGCAGCCTCGAGTCCCGCGGACGCGAGGAGCTGGAGGTAGGGAAGCGTCACACTGGTGAGGGCCTGGGTCGAGGTGCGGGCGTAGGCTCCCGGCATGTTCGCCACACAGTAGTGAATGACCCCTTCCTCGATGAAAACCGGGTTTTCATGGGTGGTGGGATGTGTCGTTTCCAGGCATCCACCCTGATCCACCGCGATATCTACGGCTACGGTTCCTTCCCGCATCAATCTCAACATCTCGCGATTGACGAGTTTCGGAGCCTTGGCCCCCGGTACGAGAACGGCGCCCACGAGAAGATCGGTTCGGGGGAGGACCTCGAGCAGGGCCGACTCGCTGCTGTATAAGGTTTTGGCGGCGGGCATGGCCGTGTCCAGCCAGGTCATGCGTTCGCTGCTTACCTCCAAAATGGTCGTGTCGGCACCGATCCCCGTGGCGACCTTCGCGGCATTTGTCCCACAGGTCCCCCCCCCGATGATAGTGACCCGCCCCGGCAAAACGCCCGGGACGCCCCCGAGGAGAGTGCCCCGGCCACCCGCATGTTTGGCGAGGTAATAGGCGCCGACCATCACACTCATGCGCCCGGCGACCTCGCTCATGGGCTCGAGGAGGGGAAGACGCCTCCCCACCTGCACGGTTTCGTAGGCGATCCCGGTTATGCCGGTGGCCACGAGGTCAGCAGTCAATTGTTTATCTGCAGCGAGGTGGAGATAGGTAAAGAGGATCTGCCCTGCTCGCAAAAGCGGGATTTCAACCGGCTGAGGTTCCTTGACTTTTACCAGGATATCGGCGGCACTGAAAACCTCCTCGGGCGAATCAAGCACGGTGGCGCCAGCCTCCGTGTATTCGCGGTCCGAATAAGCGGCTCCAGCCCCCGCCCCGCCCTCCACAAAGACGGGGATCCCCTGCCGGACCAACTGCCGGGCTCCTCCCGGAGTCAGAGCGACACGATTCTCCTGGCTTTTGATTTCCCGGGGACACCCCACACTGAGCATGCCGCCTGCAGATTTCGTGGAACCACTCATCGCGCATGAGGTTTCAAGAAGTAGCGGTGCCTTGTCAAGTCCTGCCGGAAAAATTCGGCCCTCACGCATTTCCGCGTCACAAATTCACGTTTCCTTGCAAGGTGTATCGGTTAGGTTCAGCTCCCTCTCTCCCATGTCCTGCCACCACCGCCCGGTCTTTTTGTTCCTACAGGTGTCTCTTTTGGCATGCCTGTTCCGGAACGCAGCGCTGATC
>JAGRPC010000308.1 GCA_020439925.1 Verrucomicrobiia bacterium
GGCAAAGACCTTTCCGGGTGGAAAAATCCCTACGAGTGGGGCAAGGCCGAGATCGTCGGCGACGAGATCCATCTCACCGCGGACAAAAAGTTCTTCCTCGTGACCGAGGCCGAATACGGTGACTTCATCTTCGAAGGGGACGTGCACCTTCCCGAGGGACAGGCCAATTCGGGATTCATGTTCCGCTGTCATGTCGAACCGAACAAGGTCTACGGTTACCAGTGCGAGATCGACGGATCCGACCGCCGCTGGTCGGGTGGACTCTACGACGAAGGACGCAACCAGTGGTTGTGGCCCAGCCAGACCGGACGCACCAAGGTCGAGGCCGCCCTCGCCCACGAAGCGGAGTCGCAGGCCCATTTCAAGAAACCCGAGATCCGGGACGCCCTGAAACGGAACGATTGGAACCACGTCCGCATCACCTGCAAGGGTAACCAGTTGAAGATCGAGTTGAACGGAATCCTCATCACGGAATACACCGACGACACCGACGCCAAAGGCCATCTCGGCATCCAGCACCACGGTGAAAAGGGCCAGACCTACCGCTTCCGCAACCTCAAGATCAAGACGCTCTGAGCCCCTGGAGTCTCCGTCCGCCATGCAACTGACGCTTCCGAAGTGGATCGACCTTCACGCCCATTTCCGTCAGGGACCGAACGTCGGACTTTATCTGGCGGACCACCACGCGATGGGCTGTGCCGGCGTGCTTGCCATGCCGAACACGAAGCCACCCGTGGCCGCCGTTTCCGGCCCCAACTCGGACGGTGCCTGGACCATTGAATCCTATCGCGCGGAGCTCCTCGCCGCCGGAGCGGATGTATTCGAGCAGCTCATCATCCCCCTTTATCTCACTCGAGACACCACTCCGGAGATGATCGCCAAGGGTGCGGAATCCGGACTGCTCCGGGCCTGCAAGTACTACCCGCCCCACGGAACGACCAACTCCGAACACGGTGTGCCCATGGCCGACTGGATCGGCGGCGACGTCTTCCGCGCCATGGAAGATCACGACCTCGTGCTCTGCATCCACGGGGAACAGCACGCCCTGTCCGGCCCTTCCTACTTCGATGAGAAACAAACGGCTGAATCGGTATTTTACTCCGAGACGATGCCGCGACTTCGGGAAGCTCATCCCCGGCTCAGGGTCGTCTGCGAACACATCACCACCGCCGCGGCCGCGGCTTTCGTGGCCGAGTCGGACGGAAAGGTCGGCGCGACGATCACCCCGCAGCACCTCCTTTACACCGTTGGGCATCTTCTCCAGGGTCTGCGATATCACCTGTATTGTCTGCCCCTCGTAAAGTTCGAAGCCGACCGCGAAGCCCTGCGAGCCGCCGTCCTCCACCCGGGACAGTCCCACTTTTTTGCCGGTACCGACAGCGCTCCCCACACCACGAAAGCCACCGAGTGCGGCTGTGCCGCGGGATGCTACACCGGAGGCTGCGCGCCGCAGCTTTACGCGATGGCCTTCGAAGAGGCCGGAGCCGATCTCGGGTCGGCGGAGGGAAGGGATGCCTTCGCCCGTTTTCTCTCAACGAACGGCCCCGCTTTTTATGGTTTCGCCGCTTCGGAGCAGACTTTCGACCTGATTCGGGAGCCTTCCTCTTGCGAACCGCATCTCACCCGGGAAGGACCGGTCGTTCCCCTGCCCCACGGAATGGGAAGGACACTCGAGTGGAGTCTCGCCGCCGCGCAAGGCTGAGAAGGCCCCGGCTTTCCTTTCCCCAGAATTTCTGTTTGCCTTGCCCGGATTTCTGTAGCAGAATCCCCGCCCGTCCCGAACGGGACTCCGGAAACGGGGCATTAGCTCAGTTGGTAGAGCACTTG
>JAGRPC010000309.1:0-2148 GCA_020439925.1 Verrucomicrobiia bacterium
CGAACTGCTGAAGCTGGAACGCTACGCCCAGGTCTTTCACCTCGTCTCCACGATCGAGGGCACCCTGCGCGGGGAGATCGACCACATCACCGCCCTCCGCGCCTGCTTTCCGGGCGGGAGCATCACCGGAGCCCCCAAAAAGCGCGCCCGCGAAATCATCGCCGAGCTGGAGTCCTGTCCACGTGGTCTCTACACCGGCGCGATCGGCTGTTTCGGATTCAACGGGGAGAGCCGTTTCAACATCGCCATCCGCACCCTCGTGGCCGAGGCGGATGAACTGCACTTTCATGTCGGCGCGGGAATCGTGGCCGATTCGATCCCCGCGAAGGAGTGGGAGGAAACCCTGCACAAGGCTGCGGGGATCCTGCAGGCGTGCGGGGTAATTTGAAATCGGGTGAAACCGTTGATTACCCCGCCTGCGGTCACGGGCTCGAATGCAGGAACTCTCGGTTCTTCTTTATTTGGTGGTCACCCGAAACGATGCAGCATCCTCGATGGCGGGGGCCGCGGAAGATGACACTGTGAACGTCGACACAAAGGTCTTTTTCAGAAACGACTTCCGGCTTCCCCTTTTCCTGGTCAGCTTCTTTTTGTTCGGAATGATAGATGACTGGATGGTGACAGCCGGGTCGCCGGATTTCAATCCGGGCGTGCGATAGGTTCCGAGCAGCAACTCCGCCGTTATATTCCCTTCCGAGCCGAAGCAGGCAAGCTTGAAAAACGCATTGCCCGGGGAAACCCGAACGGTCAGTTCCTCCGCGAGATTCCCGGCATTGGAGACCACCGCGTAGCCTGTCACGGGCCGGGCGTTGCGCGAAGTCAAGACCACGGACTGCGGTGAAGGAAGAAAAATGCCCGCCCCGAACGGAGCCACCGGAATGGCGCCGACGCCGACATCCGGCCGCGTCGTGAGGGAGGATTGAGAGAGAATTCCACTGTCGGCACTGCCATACGCATTTGTCACGACGACACGATAGTAATACACGGAATTCGGAGTGATCCCGCCCGGGAATAGGGCCGCACCGAAGGACTGGTCGGAACCGGAAAACTCGCCAATCGCCTCGATGCTTCCCAAAGCGGGGGTGTCACCGTATTCGATCGTCACAACTGCATTCGTATTGGAACTCATGACTCCGTTGATGGAGAGGTTTGCATTTCCCAAGACTGGAGTGGCGGAGACGGCTGAAAGTGAGGGTGGAAGAATTTCCATTGCCCAGAGTTCAAAACCTTCCGATTCGGTGACAGCGGAAAAAAACAACAGGTTTCCCGCCGACCTTAGCATAGAAAAATTGGAACCAACATTGCCCGGAACGATGTCCTTTACCATCACCGTGCCTGCCTCAGTCCCATCGCTTCGCCAGAGCTCTCCGCCGTGAATCCCGTCATTCGCCCTGAAAAAAAGAGTATTACCTGCCGTCTCCAGGTTCCAAGGAAAAGAGCTTTCGCTGCCGACACGAATATCTTTGACCATCACCGTGCCTTCCTCCGTCCCGTCGCTCTTCCACAACTCCTCACCGTCGATTCCGTTATCGAAAATGAAGTAGAGGGTGCTTCCCACCGCACAGAAGTAATCTGGCTGCGACCCTTCGTCGTCGGGATTGTAGTCCATGACTTTCACCGTTCCCGGCTCTGTCCCGTCGCTCTTCCAGAGATCTGAACCGGGGCTCCCGTCATTTGCCCGAAACCAGAGGGTGTCGCCTGCTATTGTAAACCTTCCGGGATTAGAACTGACACTGCCTACATAAATATCTTTGACCATCACCGTGCCTTCGGCCGTCCCATCGCACTTCCACAACTCGTTTCCGCTGGTCCCGTTATATGCCGTAAAGAAGAGAGTATTACCTAAAGCAGTAAAGTTGTTGAGCACGGAAGGGACGAAAACCGAGAGAAATTCATTGACCATCACCGTGCCTTCGGCCGTCCCATCACTCCTCCACATCTCGGTACCATTGATTCCATCATCTGCCTGAAAGTAGAGGGTATTTCCCACCGGTGTCAGATCGAAGATATCGGAACCTTCGGCACCCGAACGTATGTCTTTGACCATCACCGTACCTTCAGCCGTCCCGTCACTTTTCCATAGCTCCGCGCCATTAATTCCGTTGTCGGCTTTGAAAAAGAGACTACTTCCCACCACTTTCAATTCAA
>JAGRPC010000309.1:2355-11020 GCA_020439925.1 Verrucomicrobiia bacterium
CCGTCTTCGGTTCCATCGGTTTTCCAAAGTTCGGATCCATGGATCCCGTCGTCCGCCCGAAACAGGTAGAAGGCTCCGATCCTTGTCGGGTATGCTGGAAACGATCCCGAAGTTCCACCGGCTACATCCTTGACCATGATCGTGCCATCCGATGTCCCGTCACTCTTCCAGAATTCGTCACCGTGGATCCCGTCATCAGCCCTGAAATATAGGGTTTCGCCAACCGCCGTCAGATAGAGTGGAGAGGACCCCGCGGTTCCCGCGACGATGTCCTTGAGCAGGATCGTGCCAGTCTCCGTCCCGTCGCTCTTCCAAAGTTCTTCGCCACTGATCCCGTCATGAGCCCGAAAGTAGAGGTTGGATCCGACCACCGTTAATCCCCAAAGCCCGGGACTAATGCTACCTTCTCGAATATCCTTGACCATCTCCGTGCCCTCGGGCGTTCCATCGCTCTTCCAAAGCTCTTCGCCGTTGACCCCGTTGTTGGCCACAAAGTAGAGGATGTTGTCCATCCCCCTCAGCCAACTGGGATACGATCCTCCATTGCCCGCAACGATGTCTTTTACGAGCAGGGTGCCGGCCTCGGTCCCATCGCTTTTCCAGAGTTCTGCACCATGGGTGGGATCATTGGCTCGGAAGTAAAGAATATTCCCAACCGCCACCAACTCGGAAAGACCGAGGCTTCCGACCGCCTTGACCATCACCGTGCCGTCGGCAGTCCCGTCGCTTTTCCAGAGACCGGGACCGCCGCTGCCGTCACTGGCCGTAAAGTAGAGGGTGCTCCCTAAAGCAACCAGGTTCCCAGGAAAGGAACTGCTCGAGCCTTCACGGATATCCTTCACCATAATGGTGCCAGCTTCCGTCCCGTCGCTTTTCCATAGCTCCTGGCCGCTGTTCCCGTCATTGGCCTGAAAATAGAAGGCCCCTCCAACTGCGGTCCCATCTCCCACACCGGGGCTTCCACCACCCTCGACGATATCCCTCACTAAAACCGTGCCTTCCGTCGTTCCGTCGCTCTTCCAAAGCTCGGCGCCGGTCAAACCGTCTCTGGCGTGAAAAAAGAGGGTGTTTCCAACGGCCGCCCATAAGACGGGATTGGAGCTGTTGGACCCCGCGAAAATGTCCTTGACCATGACGGTTCCCTCATGAGTTCCGTCACTTTTCCACAATTCGACGCCGTGGATTCCATCATTCGCATAAAAGAAAAGCGTGTCTCCCACGACCTCCAGACCGCCGGGAGAGGAACTGGAAGTGCCCTCACGGATGTCTCTAACCAATTTCGTGCCGTCCACTGTTCCATCGCTTTTCCAAAGCTCGATTCCCGTCGCCGAAGTTTCGGCGGTAAAATAAACGTGCGAACCCAAGGCACAAAACTTCGCGGGATTGCTTCCGGCCGTGTCTGCCAACGTATTGATATCCTTCACCAGATAGGGCTCGACTCCGAATCCGGTCCACATGAACGCGAGGGGACTTAGGAACGTCAGCACGAATAGTAGGCGAGACGAGGATCGTGGCATTCAACTAACAAGGTTTACCGGACCACCGGTCCGATGTGCCATGTGATTCCGACTCTTGTTGAGACGATCCCAGGCGACCGGCTTTCCCGTACATTTTTATGTCATCCTGCCCTGTGACAGATCAAGAGTATAAATCCGTAGGAGTTCGTCAACACAAGTCCTGGAAACGCGTCCGATGCAAGCACACCCCGGGCCCAACCCTCACCCTTCGCCCAACAAGTCGGGACGATTCTTCCTCGTCCTCTCGAGCCCCTCGCTCTCGCGCCACCTCTCGATGGCCCCGTGGTTGCCTGACAAGAGCACCTCAGGCACCGCCATCCCCGCATACTCCGCTGGACGGGTGTAGTGAGGTGCCTCGAGCCGTTTGCCATCGCCAGAGAAGGACTCGACCTCGGCGGAGCGCTCGTCTCCGAGCACCCCGGGGAGGAGACGGACCACCGCATCAACAACGACGGCGGCGGCGAGCGTGCCGTTGGTGAGGACATAATCCCCGATGGAAATCTCCTCTTCGACGAGCGCCTCGACGACGCGGTGGTCGACGCCCTCGTAGTGGCCGCAGAGAAAGATGAGGTGCTCCTCGCGCGACAGCTCCGCCGCCATGGACTGCCGGAAGGGCTTCCCCTGGGGAGTCATGAGGATCACCTTGGCTCCCTCCGTCTTCAACGAGGCCACGGCAGCGAAAAAGGGTTCGGGTTTCATCACCATTCCCGGACCTCCTCCGTAGGGCAGGTCGTCGACCTGGCGGTGTCGGTCGGTGGTGAAGTCGCGCAGGTCGACGCAGCGGATCTGGACATGACCCGCCTCGACGGCGCGACCGATGATGCTCGCTCCGAGTGGGCCCTCGGCGATTTCGGGGAAAATGGTGACGATGTCGATCCTCATGGGAGGGAAGGCGGACAACCTACCCTCATTCCCGGAAGCGCGCCAGCGGACGCAAGGTGGTGCGGTTGTTCTCCGTCACCTCCTCGGCGAGGATCACGCGGGTCTCCGCAAATTCACCCACCCTTCCGGTGCTCTCGATGCGACGAACCGTGCCCTCGAGGGTGACGAAACTGGAAAACTCTTCCCACTCACTTTCCGAGATTCCGAGGAGCGCCTGCACCTCGCCAATATCGTCGAACACATAATCATCCACGGTGCCGTCGATGCCGTCGTCCCCCTTTCTCACCGCAACGAAGTTTGCGGCCGCATCCGCCGTCGCTCCGGTGAGGGCCTGGACCAGTTCGAGGGAAGCCGCGTTGAAATCGATGAGTGCGTCGGACCGCACCGTGAAATAGTCGCGCCAGAAAGGCTGGATCTGCTCGACCTCGTCCATTCCCGCGACGAAAACCAGTTCCTCGATCGAGGTGATATCGGTGTTGGGGGGGAACTGCGGATAATCGACCCCGGCGTAGTAGGTGTTTTCCGCACCGTTCGGCAGCGGGTCGGAATCACTGTCGATCCAGTCGGCGATGGAGTCCGCCGCCCGGCTCGCCGTCGCCGCATCGAGCCCCCAGAGCACAAACATGTCGACCACGGCGGTGCGCAGCCGCTCTTCCCCCATGCTGTTGACCGGGAAACGGCCGCCTTCGCTCGTGATGCGAACCTCCCAGCTGCGCCCTGGAGCGAGTTCGTGACGGAGGGCGAAATCCCCCGGTTCGATATCCGGATGAAGAGCAATGGAGAGACCGCTCTCGGCGAGAATGCCCGCCTGGAAACGCGCCCGGGAAAGAGTGTTTTCCTCCCATGAGGCCTGCGAGGATTCATAAAGTCCGGCAGCGATGATGGCGAGGGCCATCACCGAGACGAGGGCCAGGAGGAGGGCCATGCCCCGTTTCCTCCGCCACTTGGAGAACACCAGCTTCATCGCCCGCCGCCGCCTCCTCCGGCATTGCTCCCGCCACCGCCCGGACGACCACCTCCGGGACCTCCTCCTCCGGGACCGCCAGGACCACCACCCGGGCGTCCTCCGGGAGGACCTCCACCAGGTCGGCCCTCTCCACCTCCCGGACGACCAGCCCCGTCGCCGGGCCGTCCTTCGCCCCTTCCGCCATCTCCGCGACCATCTCCGCGACCATCTCCGCGACCATCTCCGCGACCATCTCCGCGACCATCTCCCCTGCCATCGCCGCCGCCGTCGCCACGGCCTCCCGGTCTCCGGCCCGAACCTCCCGACCCGGAAGAGGTCGTGGCTGTCGTGGCTGTCGTCGATGTGGAATTTGCCGTTGTATCCGTCTGGGGATTGGAAACCTGTTCGGGCACTTCGAAGACGACCCTCAAGGGCACCGGACGATAGTTGTCGTCAAAGGAGAAGGCGAGCAGGGGCGGGAGTTTCGAATCGTCGGTCCACTCGTCAAGCCAGGTCTGCTGCTTCTCGTCCCAGAAATTCCAACTCGCGGCGGTCACTCCCGTGAGCAGGGGCAGCCAGTAGCGACCCTCATCATCGGCCGCGAGGAGATCGTCACTGCTCACGCGCATGGCCATGCCGGATCCGTCGGTGTCCTCCGGTGCGAACTCGGGGCGGCTGATGGCGAGATCGAAGGTCGGGGACCCGTCCTCCGCAGTCGTGCTACCGGGGCGCAGGGAGATCACCGTCTCCTCCGCTGTCCCGACTATCTCCCCGAAGGTGAACGCCGTCGCGCTGTTGCCGATGGTGAGCTCCGGATAACCCGTCGCGGTTTCCTCGGCGGGCTTCATCTCGATGGTGCCGTCCTGCGGAAGATGTTCGATGGAGTCACGGAGCAGGGCGAGGAAGCGCGAAACCTCCTCGTCGCGACGATCGAGCTCGCGAATCTCGGTGGCCGTGTCCCCGGCCTGCCAGAGGATGGAGAAGATCGCCCCCGAAATGAGTCCGAGGATGGTCAGGGCCACGGCGATCTCGAAGAGCGAAAACCCCCTTTCGCCGTCTCCCGGTTCATGAAATGCGGCTCTCATCGGTCGGTCACGTGAATGATGAGTTCCGCTCTCTCCACCTGTTCGCCTCCATCATCGAGGAAGGTGGCTTCGGCCGTGAGCTTGTAGAGGTCGGTCAGTTCCTTGCCTTCGCCATTGTCGATCTGAAAGGCCACGGCTTCCGTGCGAAAGGTGATGCCGGTGAGTTCGTCCACATACTCCGAAGCCATCGCATCGAGGGGAAGACGTCTTTTTTCCGAGAGAAGGGCCTCCAGCTGCTGCTGCAGGTATCGGTCGCGTGCGAATCCCGCCGAGGTGTCACCCACTCCTCGAAGCACCGACAGAATCCCCGTCACGGTGATGGCAAACAGGGCCACGGCGAGCACGACATCGAGAAGGGCGTAGCCCCCGGTTCCCTTTCGACCCTGTTGAACGGCAAACATGACCCTCTTCATTCAACCCACGAACGCTCCGACCGGATCTCCGCGGTGAGCGGATGGAAATCGACCTCAAAGAAGGACTGGTCCGCCTCCACTCTCAGGCGCATCGGCTCGCACATTCCGGAAGGCTGGAAGATCCATCGGCGATATTCGCTGCCCTGCAGGGGAACCCATTCGATGTCGTTCCAGAACCGCACGCTCACCCTCACGCCCTCCGGGAAAGCGACTTCCTTGAAAAACTTCAATCCCTCGCGCACGGCCTCCTTCCGGGGGTCGGGCGGTTCGGGCACCTCGGTCTGGATGCCGCGAGCCTCGGAGGCCGCGATGATCTCCTCGCGTTCCGATAGCTGCTCGAGTTCGATCCGGATGGTGTCGGCCTCCTCGATTCCCGAATAGGGCCGCAGAAATCGCGAGGCGCGGAATCCCTCTCCGTCGATCACGATCTGGTAGGGCCGATCCTCCGACATGGCCCTCACCCTCACCTCCCGGGCGAGAAGATAGAGTTCGTTGACCGGCTGGCGGGCAAGACGCTCCTTCTGTACGCTGTCGATCGCGGGAATCGCCAGACCCGTGAGAACGGCGAGAACCGAGATCGCGACAACGAGCTCGACGAGGGTGAAGGCGCGGCGCGAAGCGGAAACCTCACCAGTTCCCGATATCGTCCTCGCTCTCCACCCCGTCTTCGCCGAGGGAAAAGAGGTCATACTTCTTGTTGCTCTTCTGGGCCGGGAAACGGTACTGGTAGTCGGCTCCCCAGGGATCCTTCATCGGTTCCTCGAGGTAGGCGCGCCACCGCTCGGGCTGGGGTTCGCCGGAGGGACGTTCCACGAGGGCCATCAGCCCCTGCTCCTGGGTCGGGGGTTTGAAGTAGTTGTTCCGCTCGTAGCTTTTCAGGGCGAGGTCGAGCGCCTGGAGGTCGGACTCGACTCGCTGGTACTTCGCATCGTCGATGAAACCGATGATCAGATAGATACCCGATCCGGAAAGCACCGCGATGATGGTGATGACGATGACCAGTTCAACGAGGGTGAAAGCGGAGCGCCGGCGCCGCGTGGTCAGGTTCGCTTGGGGATGCAGTTTCATCGTGAATGGATGGAGAGTTTGGTCAGGGGAAAGAATTCACCGGCCACGGATGCCGGACATCGAGCCGAAGATCGTGGTGATCACGCTGTAGGCGACAACCCCGACGACGACGGCGACAAAGGCGAGCATGACGTTCGGAACCACCGTCGTCAATCGCGCGATGCGGACATCGAGATCCTCGTCATACTTGATCGCCGCCTTGGAGAAGGCTTTTCCAAGTTCCCCGGTCTGTTCGCCGATGGCGACACGGTCGACAAGTTGCTCGGGAAAGGACTTGGTCTTCTCCATGGCCCGGGCCAGGCTGGTGCCTTCGCCGACATCCAACACGACCCGGTCGAGGAGCCCCCGCACATACAGGTTGGGAGTCCCCCGAGTGACAAGCCGAAGGCTGTTGAGGAGGGGAACCCCGTTGGCGACGAGGTTGGCCATGGTGTGGCAGAACTGGGCGTAGAACCGGCCGAGGATGACCGGCCCGAAGGCCGGCAGGTTCATCTTGTAGCGGTCCCACCACTGCCGACCCGCCGGGGTGGAGATGAAAATCCGGAATCCCACCGCCACCGCCACCATGATCCCGAGAATAAGCCACCACCAGGCCGCCATGAAGTCGGTGAAACTGACGAGGACCTCGGTGATGAAGGGCAGATCCTGACCCGTCTTCGCCATCATCTTGCTCAGAGAGGGCATGAGCACCGTGCTGAAGACGAAAAGGAGCACGACCCCGGCGAGCATCACCATGATGGGGTAGATCATCGCCCCGATCGTGCGCCTCTGCAGGTTGTAGAGCTGTTTCAGATTCACGACGAGACGCCTCAGGATATCCGGCAGGGAACCGCTGGCCTCCCCTGCCGCAACCAGGCTGGAATATAGTTCGTCGAAGGAAGGCGAGGCCACCGCGAGGGCCTTCGAAAATCTCGCACCCTCGCGGATCTCCTCCCGCAGGCAACCGGCCACTGCACGGATCGAGCCGTTGGCCTGGCGTTCGTGGAGGACCTTGAGCGCCCGCTCGAGGTTCATTCCCGCGTCGAGAAGGTCGGCCAGTTCCTCGGTGAAGAGGACAAGTTCCTGGCGCTTCAGCTTCGTGTTCCGCTTCGCCTTGCCCTCCTTGCCTCCCTCGCCCGAACCTTTCGCCCCTTTTCCGCCGGCGCCCGCCTCGGCCTGGTCGACGACCACGGGAGTGAGTGACTTGGCTTCCAGTTCCCGATAGACCTCCGCCTTGTTCCGGACCACAACGCTGCCCGAAACCTTTTTCCCGGTCGGATCGATCGCTGTATACGTGAAGGAGGGCATGAGGCGGAATGAAAACGGTGAACCCCGGAGACTTTCCGCGGTTTCCGATCATTTCACACGAGCAGCGCCCCGGTCAAGAGCCGGAGGGAGGAGTCGACAAATTGGCGAGCCCACGCCCCCCCGAATCTCTCGGCATCCATTTCGCCCCGGAAACCGTTTCCATGGCATGAACTTGTCAGGAATGACCCTCGGAAGCCTGGTCTGCCTCATCTTCCTACCGGAAGCGAATGCAGAATGGAACCAATGGCGCGGCCCCCAACGAACCGGGATCATTTCCGACGACAGCGCCTGGCCGCTATCTCTCGGTGATGGGTCCCTGGTCAAACAGTGGAGCGCCCCGCTCGCGGAAGGTTACTCCAGCCCGATCTCCGACGGAGAACGCCTCTTCACGTTTTCGACAAAAGAGGAAACTCGGGAGGTGGTGAAAGCCTTCGACCTTGTATCCGGAAAGCTGCTCTGGGAACGTTCGTGGGAGGGATCGATCAAGGTCCCATTTTTTGCGAAGAAAAACGGGAGCTGGGTTCGCAGCACGCCGGCGGTACACAACGGTGCTCTTTATGTCGCGGGGATGAGGGACGTTCTCGTCAAGCTGGACGCGAGTAGCGGTGACGAAATCTGGCGTGTCGATTTCACCCAACGGGAGGAAACCGAGCCTCCCGCCTTTGGTTACGTGAGCTCCCCCCTGGTCGATGGAGATGCCGTTTACGTCCAGGCCGGCTTGGCCGTCTCGAAGCTCGACGCAACCACCGGCGAAACCCTGTGGCGGTCCATGGAGGACGAACGCCCCATGTTCGGCAGCGCCTTTTCTTCGCCCGTCATGGCGACGGTGGCAGGAAAACGGCAGTTGCTCGTGCAGGCCCGTCTGGAACTCGCAGGACTGGACCCGGACTCTGGAAAGGTTTTGTGGTCGACCCCGGTCAAGGCCTTCCGCGGAATGAACATCCTGACTCCGACGGTCATCGGCGATGATCGGGTTTTCACCGCGAGCTACGGAGGCGGAGCATTCCTCTTTTCGATTGCACCAGGTGAAGGCGGCTCCTTTGCCGTGAAGCAGGAATGGAACAACGAATCCATCGAGGGATACATGAGTTCCCCCGTGGTGATCGAAGGCCACGTCTACCTGCATGGCAAGGACAAGAAACTGCACTGCCTCTCCCTTGCCGATGGGAGCGTCGCCTGGACCAGCGAGGAAGAATTCGGTGAATACTGGTCGATGATCTGCCGGGAGAATCTCATTCTCGCTCTCGACCAAACGGGCGCGTTGCTGCTGGTGCGGGCAAGCCCCGAAAAGCTCGACATCGTGGACCGCCGAACCGTGAGCGAACGAGAGCCCACATGGGCGCACCTCGGAATCGAGGGAGAGACGCTCCTCGTGAGGTCTCTCAAGGACATGTCGGTTTGGAGGTGGAGGGAGTAGCCGTCTTCGACCTTCTTCAATCACGACATTTAGGGCCAATAAAAGGAGCA
>JAGRPC010000310.1 GCA_020439925.1 Verrucomicrobiia bacterium
ATCTTGTTCTGGGCCTTGCGGAAGATGATGCCGACCAGGCCGGGCTGCTTGCCGAGGTTCTCGAGGGTGTGGCGGTAGTGGACTTCGAGGTCGTCGCCGCTCCGGCTGGAAAGCTCGGACCACTGGAATTCGGTGGGGATCGGGTTGTCGAAGCCCAGCTCGGTCATCTCGTCGGCGAGCTTGAGGAAGAGCAGGTAGGTGATTTGCTCGACGTAGTCGCCGTAACCGACCCCCGCGTTCTTGAGGACGTGGGCGTAGTTCCAGACTTTGGAGACGATGGCGGAGGTGTCGTTGCTCATGGTGCGGTGGCGGGATCTTTATAAGTGGCCAAAAGTGGGTTCTTGGGCAGGGTTTTGGCCACTTATAGCCCTTCGGAAAAGAGGCTGTCGGTGGTGAGGGACTGGTGGACCAGTTCGGTGGCGTAGGCGTTCTCTGTCACGCCGTGGGTGGTGAGAAACGTCAGAAACACGTTCTTCCGCGTTCCGGTAACCCCCTTGAAGGTCTCCAGCTTGCGGCGCAAGTGCCCGGCGTAGTCTTTGGTGATGGTGAAGGGACCCTGGCTGAACTTGAGTTCAAACAGATTAACCGTGTTGTCCGCCCGGTCCAGCAGCAGATCGATCTGGGCACCCTCCGGCCAGATGTCGTCCGGACGATGAACCCAGCTCCCGTGCTCGGTGTCGACCTCCGCGATGCCGAGAGCCTGCTTGATCTGGCGAATGTGCTTGTGCGCCAGCGACTCGAGCGCATACCCGCTCCATGCCCGCCAACCCGGACTCTGGATCTTTTTGAGGAAGGTGCCGGCGCCGGACTGTCGCCGACCCTCGATCCACCGGAGGTAAAACAGCGAGTATTCGTCAGCGAGCCGGTAGATCGTGTCCTTCTTCTTCTTCTCAAAGGGGTCCTGGGTGCTGACAAACCCGGCTTCCTCGAGCTCACGCAGAGTCTGAGTCAGGCGTCCCCCAGTGCCGTAGGCCGTGGTGAGATCCGACCGGGTCAGCCCTTGGGGATGCCTGGCCAGTTCCCGGACGAGGGCAACGTGACGTTCCGAATGATCAAAAAGCGAGGCGTAGAGACGGTCGAACTCATCCCGCAGCAGTCCCGTGTCGCTGAAGCAGCAGCGGTCGATAATCTGGGCGGCGGAGTTTCCGGGCTGCGCCTCTTTCAGGTAGTGGGGCACGCCTCCCATCACCATGGCGAGCACCAGTTGATCGTAGGGCGTCAGTTTCACCTTCCTGGAGGCAAGAAACCGGGCGCTCTCGCCCAGGGTGAACGGCTCCAGTTTCAGGCGGGCGGTGATGCGGTTGTGTAGGCCGCCCTTCTCGTCGATGACCTTCGCAATCATCCAAGAGGCGGCGGACCCGCAGACCACGAGGATGTTGCGCGGATCCTTGGACAACTCCGAATTCCAGAAATGGTCGAGAGCAGGCAGGAAACGGGAACGCGGTCCTGCCAGCCAGGGAAGTTCATCCAAAAAGATCACCCGCTTGCCCTGGCCCCGCAGGGTCTGCAAATGCTCGGAGAGTTGTTGAAAGGCTTCTTGCCAACTGCCGGGGACCTCCCGTCGCTTCCTGCTGCATTGAGCGAGGGCATGATGAAAGTTCGCCAACTGCTCGGGCAGCGTGGCGTCCTTCGTCCCCGTGAGTTCAAAGCAGAGCCGGGTCTTGAAATGCTCGCGAATCAGAAACGTCTTCCCGATCCGGCGGCGACCGTAGAGCGCGAGAAACTCCGCTTCCCCGCTCGCCAGCAAGCGGTTCAAGCTCTCGATCTCACGTTTTCTTCCGCTCAGCGCCATGGTTTATAAGTGGCCAAAAGTCTTCCAAAAAGCAAGATTTGGCCACTTTGAATCCTTCATTGGGCGCATCGGGAATGAACGAAATTCCGCCAGGTCATCTCGTCGGCGATCTTGTTCTGGGCCTTGCGGAAGATGATGCCGACCAGGCCGGGCTGCTTGCCGAGGTTCTCGAGGGTGTGGCGGTAGTGGACTTGATGGGCGCCCCCGCGCCCACCCTCCGGGCGATCCTTTCGGATCGTCCATCTCGTTCCACTCGGTTCAAGGTCGTCGCCGCTCCGGTTGGAAAGCTCGAACCACTGGAACTCGGCGGGGATGGGGTTGTCGAAGCCCAGCTCGGTCATCTCGTCGGCCAATTTCAAAAAGAGCAAATACGTGATTTGCTCCACGTAATCCCCATACCCCACCCCTGCGTTCTTGAGGACGTGGGCGTAGTTCCAGACTTTGGAGACGATGGCGGAGGTGCGGAACCGCCCATCACGCGAAAGAGCCTTGCCGAAGCTGATGGACCATCCTCCAGAGAGAATCAACTTCTCCACCCTTGATCAAAGAGAGCGGGGTCTTTCCATCGAAAGCGGCATTGGGCTTTTGAAGCCAATCCTTGAGTGCCGCGGTGTCTCCCGCCAACTCTTGAAGCGCCAGAATGAGTCTGACAGATTCTGAAACCGGCCGGAAAAACTTCGCCGGGAGTCGCGTCTTGCCCTCGTAGGTTGCAAGGGTCCGCTCAGAGCAGTCTGCGATCTGAGCGAAAAGTGGACGAGAGATTCCTCGCTCTTTACGCCAAGTCTTGAGAGCAGGACCCGTCTTGATCGCAAAAGCCTTCTTCGCGGCGGTCACGCCTCCCAAGCCCTTCAAAGCAGTTCGGCTCACAACTTTCTTCGCAGCCTTCTTTTTGGTCCTCGTTGTGCTCATCACTTGATTAATCAATAGCTCAGGCTGAATTGCCCTGCAAGAGAAACCTGCAATTTTGCAGGATTTACCGAGGCCATTCAACCTCGCTTAGGACCTTCAGTGATGAACTCCGCGCCAACTTCCCTGGGAACACAATGAGGTTCGCGCCGCCTTGATCGGCTGCGCTGGGCGCGATGAAGCCTTCCACTCCGGAGTCTTGAAATGCCCATCCCCACCCTTGGGTGATGGCTTCGTATCCTGCGTTGTTCTCTTTCCGCCAGTCGGTTTTGATTATCGAAGCTTCCGATGTGCGCAAGCGCTGTCGAATCTTTCCGTCCCTCAGGTCGATCACCTGGCGGAGCTTCGCCTTGGCCGTCACGAAGACCAATGGGGCCGATTTCTCATCAGGGAAACCGTAGTAGCGGTTTGAGGCCAAGGCTTCGGCGAGGGCTGTTTCCGGAAGCAGAGCTGTATAAGTAGCGAGCCAATCACCTTGGGCTAGCCAGCGTCCGTCCGAGTAGAGGGGCCCCTTCCCGGCAAACATCTCAGATACCGCGCAATACTTCGGCGCAACAAATCGAAACACCGATCCCTCGAAAGGCTTGGCCAGCTCATCTAGCTTGCCATCAAGACGGTGGCTAAGCGCGGCTCGTTCAGGGTGAATGATCATCTGTATGGTTGAGTGACGTTCAAATCAGCAGGACCAGCTCCCAGCTCGGTCATCTCCTCGGCGAGCTTGAGGAAGAGCAGGTAGGTGATCTGCTCGACGTAGTCGCCGTAACCGACCCCCGCGTTCTTGAGGACGTGGGCGTAGTTCCAGACTTTGGAGACGATGGCGGAGGTGTCGTTGGGCATGGAAAGGGGTATCGAGTTTTGTAACCTAGGTGGTTGGTTTCCTCTTCAAAGCCTCGTTGACCAGCTCAGCTCCATACTTGAGAGCCAGGCGATCGAAATAGGCGGGTTCGACATCCAACAAGAATGCCAAGTATCCCTGTAGGTATGATGCTTCTCGATCAGCAATTCGCCCGTGCTGGAACTGGCAGAGCAACGCCTTTAGGCGACGTTTATTCTTCCGACCGATAGAAATCTCTCAGCTCGGTGTAATTACGAGACCGGTGACCGCCCGTCGGCAATTTCGGCTCATGAAGTGGGTCTTGTCGTGATTGAGTTGAAGATTCGGAATGGCAGTCGCCGCAAGAAGTTCATTGAGTTCATTAAGGACAGTGGCCGAGATGTCCTTCGTCGATGTCGAAAAGACCAAGTCGTCCGCATAGCGGGTGTAAGTGGTATCATGCCGTTCTGATAACGCCTGGATCTCGCGATCGAGCTCTATCATTACAACATTGCTGACAATCGGTGAAGTTGGTGCCCCAATAGGCAGCCCGAGAGACCCGTCGTGATCTTTTACGAAGAGAACCTTCTTCAGGAACTCCTTGTCGGCCGTCGTGATTTCCAACCCCAGATTTCCAGGCGCCGCAGCAAGTGCAGCGTAAAAGTCAGTGGGCCGAATTGAGGGAAAGAAGTCCTTAAAATCCGCGCGAAGCATAAATGCGTTCTTGGCATGGCGCGTTGCATTCTCTTTCAGCGGGGACTTCAGGCCCGGAATGAATCCCACAGCCGCGTGATGCACAGGCATTTTCGCAAGCAGAAGATCAATGACGGCATACTGCAAAAGTTTGGTCTCTTTTGCAGGGTGAGAAATACGACGGTGGCCAGTCTTCTTCTTCGGAATGTCGTATTTGCGATAAGTTCGCGGGGCCTTCTCAGCAATAGCGATAACTTCGGGTCTCGTGAGCCCACTAAGAAGCGCGACGGAATCTATAAGCGTTTTCATGTCCCAAACACTTGCTCTTGAAGGTTCCGAAGCCTGACGCGATCACGTTGCCGGTAAACTCTATAGATTTCAGAACGCAGTTCTGAGCGGGTAGTATCCCCGTAGTCAAAAAGGTGGGCAGGTTCGTCGACTGAGTGGAAGAAGAACCTATGGTTGTTCTCGTCCCGGAATTCCGAAAAAAGGCCAAGGCCAACACCCAGGGCAAGCTCGGTTGAAATCTTGATCCGTGTCGATGTTGTAATCTCCTTCACAATAGCGACGATCTCTTTGGGTGAAATGGGGCCGAGAAGGTTGATTAAGTCGGCTACAAAAAGCAGACGCAGCTTCCTGTTGATTTGATCAAATCGTTGGCCGGTAATCTGGACCGCCTGTCGTCGCTTGTGTGGTATCCGGTTAAGCCGGGACTCAAGCGCTGGAATGCTTCGCGTTATCGCTCCAAAGTCTGTAAATATCGTTGGCTTGAACGTTGATACTCGATCAGCTTTCTTAATTGGACCAAGGTTAATAAACGACTGGCTGGCAGCGTGATTTTGATCGTTGATGACCAGTAGTTGTTTCGCGAGATCTCTACTGAGAGCGAAGGCGCCGAGCTCAGCAAACGCGCTTTCACTCTCGCAAATTACTATGATACAGTCAGAAAACTTACCAAGGTCGTCTTCGATGCTCAATAAGTCACTATCAGTGGTTCCCTCAAGGGCCTCGAAAACTTTCTCGGCACGGAAGAACTTGAAGGACGTGAGATGGCGCTCGGAGTAGTTGAGCAGCTTTTCACGATTAGAAGTCCAGCCGTCAACCGAGTTGGCACCACACACAAAAATTATTTTCGCGTCCTTCCGGAGGTAGGTCGTCCCGTGAAGGATGGCGTGCTTCAATCTCCTGATAGGGGCGGTGCCGAGAAAAAGTTCGGGGGTGAAGGAGGTCACTTGTTCCTCCTTTCACCCCCTGTAAAGACCCAACTTTGAGCGAGGGAATAGATCTCTCTGCGAGGAGCGGGGCGAGGAGTAGAGAGATCTATTCCCTTAGAAAGGAAAGAAATCCTCAAGGGACTGGCTGAACACCAGTCACAAATAGCCTCGTTCCATCGGATGCTTGAGTCTGAAATCATAGTTGCGGATATTCGGTCGGTGGTCAAGTGGCGGAATCGCTTGGCCACTTCAGGTCGCCGGAAAACGCTGACGCTAGGGCGGATTGACGGAGGCGGTTGGAGCGGGTAATTTGGCGGTCGAGTTCGGCTTCGAGGTGTTCGATAGCGGTGGTGCGAGCTTCGACTTCGGCGACGATTTGGTGTTGTTCGGCGAGGGGCGGGAGCGGGAATTCGATCTCTTTGAATCGAGCGGCTCCCAAGTGAGCGATGTTGTTGGTCCACTTCGCGATCTTCTGGAAGCGTCCGCGGTGCAAGTAGGAGCGGAAGACTGTCAGCGCGTAGGCGGGCAGGACTGATTCGTATCCGCGATACCGCACCAAAGTGTTTTGGAAGCAGCATCCCTCAATTTCGTCGCGATACATCGCGGGGCGTCCGACCCATTCCAGGCTTTGGCCCTCGTTTAAAAGAATGTCTCCATATTTGAGCTCGTAGACTTTGAACTCGTCGGGGGTGAAGTTCATCTCGTTCACATCGCTTGTGTCGATCCGGTCTTCGAACACGTTCGCAACACGGAGGTAGGGCCGAATGTGATCGCCAGTCATGTGCTTGGGGCTTCTTTGGCGTCCAAGTTTCACGTCCCCTGTTTGATCGACCGCCGCCCATGCCCAGCCCTTCGGCAGGTCTCGTAGATCCTTCGTATCTGGCTCCGAAGGTTCGGGAAACGACCGATTGCCACGCCAACTGTCCCTCGCTTTTGTCAATCCGCGCACGAGGAGCTCCTCCGCCGGTTCGGTGTCGGGGTGTTGTT